>SFGN01000004.1 GCA_004556565.1 Lachnospiraceae bacterium
TTGAGGATTCCACTTCCTAACCGGAAACCTAAAACCGCATAATCAGCATAAACGCTGGGGTTGTGGGTGTTTTTCACCCACTATTACCCATGAAGAGCCGAATATTTTGAAGTTTTGCGAAAATGTCCGCTGTTTTATGGTATTGAAAATGAAAATTTTCAGAAAATACTAGAATGTCTTGGAGCGAAAGTTAAGAGCTTTCGTAAAAAAGAGACGATTATAGCGGAAGGTGAACCGGCAAAGTATATTGGAATTATACTTTCCGGGGCTGCGCAGATAGTACGGGTAGACTATTTTGGAAACAGAAGTATTGTTGCAGATGTCGGACCTTCCGAATTATTCGGAGAGTCCTTTGCCTGTGCGGATATTGACGCTGTGCCTGTTGATGTGGTAGCAGCCGTGGATACGAAGGTCATGCTGGCTGATTGTCTGCGGATTACACGATCCTGCAGTAATGAATGCCTGTTTCACGGACAGCTGGTTTATAATCTTATGAAGGTGATCGCAGAAAAGAACCTGATGTTTCACCAGAAAATAGAGATTACATCCAGACGCACTACGAGAGAAAAGCTGACAGCATATCTATTGCAGCAGGCAAAAAAACATAATAGCAACGTTTTTGAGATTCCTTACAGTCGTCAGGAACTCGCAGAATATCTTGAAGTAGAAAGGACAGGACTTTCTGTTGAAATCAGCAAATTGTGTAAACAGGGATTCATTGAGACAGACAGGAAGAGTTTTACAATCCTTAGAAATATAGACTATTAAAGCGATATAAGAGGTTTCTGATTATAGATACAGATTCTCAGCGGAATAAGAATAAAATTTTTTATTATATGTTCTCATCCGTCCCGGAGGAGAATCCGTCAATCAGGTAATCATAAGAAACCTGAAAAATTTGGGAGAATGCTTTTAATTCCAGGTCAGTGACATAACGCTGGTTCGTTTCAATCCGCGTAATGACATTTTTATCAATATCGTACCCGGCAAGTTGAAGCCTGTAAGCTAAATCTCTCTGAGAAAAATTATGTTGCTTTCTTAGTTCGATTAGTTGTCTGCTGATCAGATTTTTCTCTCCGGTTTCTGTTCTTGGTTTTGGCATGTCCATTTCCTTTCTGAATTTTGAAAAACTGTTTGTCTCATTTTTTGCACTTTTTATTGATTTTACACGTGAAAGCCTGTAAAATCGGTTGTAAAAATGAGACATATTCATGAAGCGAAGAAGGAGCATAAAAAAGTGGGAAAGAGTGATAGAATGAACACAGACAGTGAGAAATTTAAGTGGCAGGTATTTCAGTTGATGAATGGGGAATTAAAATCTGAAGATAATCCTATTCCGGAGAGTTCCGTTGTGAAAAATGAATTTGAGGATGGAATATTAGGAAAATACTATCAGGAAGCGGTCGATGCAGGCGCGCG
Organism: Lachnospiraceae bacterium; assembly: GCA_004556565.1. Classification (GTDB taxonomy): domain Bacteria; phylum Bacillota; class Clostridia; order Lachnospirales; family Lachnospiraceae; genus Schaedlerella. Next base: position 1,420 of record SFGN01000004.1, read on the forward strand.
GATCTGCAAAAGGCTGAATGTAGAGGAAGATAAAGATGTGGAGCTGATTATCGCAAACCTTATGAGGCTGGGAGAACATCAGGCTATGAAGATGTATGATTACGGAAGATATTATGCAAAGCATGATGTTAAGAAATTATAAAGAATCAGGAGATATACTTATGAGAAAGAGAATGACAAGACGGGAACGGGAAGTGACAGACAAGAATGAAATTATTGATATCCTGGATAAATGTAAAATCCTGCATCTTGGGCTTGCAGACGGGGATGAGCCATATGTAGTCCCGATGAATTACGGATATGTGATGGACGCAGGTAAGCTGACTTTATATTTGCATGGTGCGGCAGCCGGATATAAAACAGATGTGATGAAGAAAAATCCGAAAGTATTTTTTGAAATGGAATGCGATGTCCATCCCTTTGAAGGAAGAATGCCGTGTCAGTATGGAACAGAGTATCAGTCTATTATGGGAAGTGGAACAGCAGAGATTTTAGAGAATATTGAGGAGAAAAAAGAGGCAATGACCCTGTTTATGAAATCACAGACGGGAAAGGATTTTCAGTTTGAGGACAGGCTTGTATCCATTGTCAGCCTTATCAGAATCACTGTTTCCTGGTATACCGCAAAACGGCGCATAAACCCGGCTGCACTGGGGGATGCCGAATAGAAAACTGCTTCGTGTAAGAAAGTAAAGTGGCAAAAAGCAGGAAAGAAAAGAAAAAAGCAAAGAAAAAGGTCTCCATACCCGACATCAGGTATGAAGACCTTTTTTGATATAAGATATTCTTAATTTCAGGAACGCTTTTTTTCCGGAATAAGGAAGATGTATATCAGTGAAATAATCGACAGTATGTAAGGGTAAAACAGGTTCGGCATGATGTCAAATGCGGATATCCCGCATCCTAATTCTGAGGCCGTGGAAATCGCTACCAGCATCTGTGCACCATAGGGAATAACGCCCTGGAAAATACAAGAGAAGGTGTCCAGTATGGAAGCTGTGCTTTTTGGGGAAATGCCGTATTCCTCTGACATTTCCTTTGCAATTGGATTTGCCATCACAATTGCGACAGTATTATTCGCAGTGGCGATATCCATTGCTCCGACGAGAAGTCCGACGCCCAGCTTGCCGCCCTTTCGGGTTTTGAAGATACGTCTGGTAAAGGAAAGCAGGGCGGTAAATCCGCCATATTCGTGAATCAGCGCACAGATTGCGGACACGAGGACAGCTACCATAGCAGTCTCATACATTCCGGCAGCCCCCGAACCCATATTGGAAAGCAGTGAAGCTGCCTCCGTTGCCCCGGTTGCGAGCATAATGATCGAACCGGATATGATTCCGACAAGCAGTACGGCAAATACGTTGATACCGATAATTCCACCGGCCAGAACAAGAAGATAAGGGATGATCTGTATCAGATCATATTCCATATGAATGGCGCTGCCTGCATCTGTGCCGGAAGTCTTGATAAAAAGAATTGCCAGGGTGACAAGTGCGGCAGGCAGGGCAATACCGATGTTAGCCCGGAATTTATCTTTCATTTTACAGCCCTGTCCGTTACATGCCGCAATCGTCGTGTCAGAAATAAACGAAAGATTGTCTCCGAACATTGCACCGCCCATAACAGAACCGATGCAGAGCGGCACGGCGAATCCGGAGCCGTTTGCGACTGCCACTGCAATCGGCGTGATCAGCGTGATCGTTCCCACCGAAGTCCCCATGGCAAGGGATACAAAGCAGCTTACCAGAAACAGGACGATGACGGCAAAGCGGGCGGGAATGACAGAAAGCAGAAAATAAGCAACGCTTTCCGCACTGTCTCTCCCGACAACACCGACAAAAATGCCTGCGGTCATAAAAATCAGAATCATGGTGACGATGTTTTTATCGCCCACACCCTTTGCCATAATGGAAAGCTTGTCGTCAAACTTTAATCGGGGATTCTGCAGGCATGCTACAAGCAGAGCCGCCAGAAAAGAAACGACAATCGGAACGTTGTAGAATCCCATCGGGATGTCCATTCCATATTCAAATAAAATGCCAAGCCCCAGATATATAACCAGAAATACCCCGATTGGAAGCAGTGCTTTTGGATTACCTTTCTCATTTCCCTTTTGCATTTCAAATCTCCTCTACAATAAATTTACGTCAAAACACACGTGTGTGTATTGTATCATGAAATCTATAGCAGCACTACTGGAAATATATAAATATCGGAAATCAGTGACGGGTAGTGGTCTTGGGTTAATGAATCGAATCGATAATCTCGGAAGCTTTCAGTGCCTGCTCTATAATGTAGCTGTTTTCAGGCTCTATTTTTGCATTTTCGCTCAGATGGAACGATTTGTTGTCGAGAAATGCATTGGAAAGCAGATAAACATAATATTCCCCGTTGGTCTGTTCTTCAGCCAGGATATCCCCATTTATACGCATTTCATTTGTATTAGGATCTTTCCCGAGTGCCATGGCATTTAAAATCTCAAGGATTATCACGAAATGTTCATCATCCCAGGCAGACAGATACATACATTTACATAATCCTTTTGAGAAAAATGAATAGCCGGAAAAACAATCCAGCAGTTCCTTAAAACGAGTCCGGTGTGCAGATGATTCAAACAGATCTGCGGTATCAAGGGCCAACAAATAAGTATCCTTCAGATTCATAAACAATTCCCTCCTCATAAAACAAAAAAGATGATAAAGCGATGACAAACGGATGTTATTATCATACACTTTATGGGAAAATCTGACAAGAAGTGAGAAGAAGTTTTCTCAGAAGTCAGAAACAAGAATAAGATAAAAAAAGAAGAAATCCCACAGGACATGCGTATTGTGGTATCATAAAAAATAATATGGATCGTATTTTATTTTCCATTTATCTCTGTACAGAAAAGATGTAAGGGAGATGCCTATTGAAAAAAGAAAAAGTAACAGGCTTTATATAATAACAGACAACTGTCGCATGTGGGCGAAGGAAAAACTATATTCAGGAGAAAGCGCGGATGGTTCGGAATGGGACAGCGTGTATCTAAAATTGTACGGACAATGTGGTAAAGCTCCCCGGTTTGCAAAAGAACTCCTGAAAGATCTGGAGGCAGCCGGATATCAGATGCGGATTATCAAAGAATATAATGCCTGCCATGATTATAAAAAATCAGACGGAGATATTATCCGCAGTATACCGGAAATATTGTCGGCAGACATCAGTGCATTGGGATAATGCGGCAGGATACAGTCGCAATACAGTAGAATCAATAATCGGTTTTCTATTCTGTAATAGATATCAGGACTGACATATGGTAAAATTTAACAGTATTATCTGAATGAGAGAGCTTGAGCGGAAGGGAGAAAACAAGATGGAGAATAAAGGACAAAGCTGCCTTTTAGAATATATTCTGGATCATGCAAGGCAAAGAGCAATCCATGCAGGCAGCAGCAGCACATCGGTGGAGTGGATTGCGGCATCCTGTTACGAAATATGTTTTTTGAACAGGGAAGAGACTATAGAAAAACTGGATCAGGATGTGGAAGAAGAACTGGACCGGGTAGCCGGTATATTAAAAACGCATGATATTACCCGCGCATACTATGAAGCCCTGACTAGAAATCTGGAGGAAAAGAAAGGGTCACCGCTTGATTTTCTGACAGTCCAGAAAATTGTTAAAAGTGTGGTGGAAGACAATGAAAACGGAGAGGCTACTGCGGATGCAGTTCTTGAGTCGATCCTGAAGATGCCGACAGCGCGGATGAAGGCCATCCGGGCTGAACAGGAGGACAGAGGACCTTCGGAAGAAGAAAGAGCAGAAGGAATTTCTGTAAAACCGGCGGAAAAGAAGGCTGAGGATACTTCTGCGGGACAGGCGGCAGAAACGATTGCGGAAAGTTTCGCGGATGCAGGGAAGGATGAAGCAAAGGAAAACGCAGAAGAGAAACAACCGGCATTTGACTGGGCAGCCCTGATGGGAAAAAGAAGTGCCGGGGTGAAGTCTATGTTCCCGTCTGCGGAAGAAACCGGGGAGGTTGAACCGGATGTATTTGAAGAGGCACCGGAGAATTTTCTGCCGGATCTGACTGACCGTGTGAAACAGATGCAAAAAACCTTGTCTGAATGTGTATTCGGACAGGATCATGCTATAAGTACATTTATTTCAGGATATTTTCAGTCACAGATTGTTATGCATTCTGACAGGAGCAGGAAAAAACCATGTGCAACATTCCTTTTTGCAGGTTCGCCCGGTGTCGGGAAGACATTTCTTGCGGAGAAAGCCGCGGAGGTCCTCGAATTGCCGTTCTGCCGTTTTGACATGAGTGAATATGCTGACAGTGAAGGACCGTTACAGTTCTGTGGTTCTGATAAGGTGTATAAAGGGGCAAAAGAGGGAAATGTAACATCTTTCGTCGCAAAGAATCCAAAATGTGTTCTTCTGTTCGATGAAATTGAAAAGGCTCACAGAAGCGTGATTCATCTCTTTTTGCAGATGCTGGATGCGGGAAGACTTCGTGACAATTTTACTGATACAGAGGTTTCTTTCAAAAATGCCATCATTATCCTTACGACAAATGCGGGAAGGCAGTTATATGAAGACTCGCGCAATCGCAATCTTTCCGGAGTATCACGCAAGACGATTATGAAAGCATTGGAAAGTGATATTAACGAGATGACCGGTACGCCGCTGTTTCCGGCCGCAATCTGTTCCCGGTTTGCATCAGGCAATGTAGTGATGTTTAATCATATGGAGGCACATAATCTGAAGAAGATTGTGCGAAGCAAGGTCTTGAAAAGCGCTGAAAATATCGAGAAAGAACTTGGACTTAAGATAAAGGTTGATGATGACGTATGTTCAGCTGTTTTATTTGCAGAGGGAGGGCATGCGGATGCCAGGACTGTGACCGGGCGTGCCGAGAATTTCCTGAATACGGAGCTTTATGAATTATTCCGGCTTCTTGCTTCATCAAAATGTCCGTATGATATCAGTAAAATAGAAAACATCCATGTCAGCCTGTCTCTTCCGGAAGAACCGGGGGAAGTGCGGGACTTATTCCGGGTTAAGGAGCCAAAGGATGTGCTTGTTTTTGCTTCGGGAAAGCTTCTTCCCGATGCAATTCAGGAAAATGAAGTCTGCCGTGTATTCCCGGCAGGTACAAAAGAACTGGCGAAAGATATTTTGAAAAAAGAAGATGTGTCTGCGGTGTTTATCGAACTTGCAGTTCCCAGGGGGGCGAAACGGTATCTGAATATTGAGGATATTCCTTCTCCGTATATGGAATTTTACCGGTATCTGCGTGAGACACTGCCCAATATGCCGGTTTATATCTTGCAGGACGAAAAGAATATGCTCAGTGAAGAGGAATGCGTTTCTTTCACGAGAACAGGAGCAAGAGGCGTACATACGGCAAAGAAAGAAAACCTTCTGGAAGTACTTACACAGGTATGTGACACGCTTCATCAGCAGAAGAGCATGGATGACCTCAGTAAATACAACAAGGTCGTAAGCTTCGGCAGTGCGCAGAGCGTCAGCAGCGACGGCAAAACAGCCGGTATCGAATTGATTGATTTTGAGCTGAAATATGCGGTGGATGCAGGTGACAGCCACAAACTGCTTGCGAATATTTCCAGACCGGATGTAAGCTTTAAGCAGGTGATCGGAGCGGAGGATGCCAAAGAAGAACTTCGTTTCTTCGCAGATTATCTGAAGCACCCAAGAAAATATATGAAGAAGGGGCTTCGCCCGCCGAAGGGAATCCTGCTGTACGGACCTCCGGGAACAGGCAAAACGATGCTTGCTAAGGCAATGGCAGCAGAAGCCGATATGACGTTTATTACAGCAGAGGGAGGACAATTCCTGAAAAAATATGTGGGAGAAGGGCCGGAAGCCGTACATGATATTTTCCGCACGGCGAGAAAATATGCGCCTGCCATTTTATTTGTCGATGAAATTGATGCCATTGCAAAACAGCGTACAGGCTCTGAGACCCAAAATACAAGTGAAGAAATCCTGAATGCATTTCTGACAGAAATGGACGGATTCCGCAATGAAAAGCAGGAGCCGGTATTTGTATTGGCAGCTACGAATTATGATGTGAGCGGAAACGGGGCAAAATCTCTGGATGCGGCTTTAATACGCAGATTCGACCGTAAAATATATGTGGAACTGCCGAATGAGGACGAACGGAAACGTTTCCTCCTTATGAAGGTTGAAAAAAACCCGGCACTTAAAGTGAGCGAAGAGAAAATAAACAATCTTGCTGCCCGAAGTGCCGGAATGAGTCTTGCTTCCTGGGATTCAGTCATTGAGCTTGCGCTGAGAAATGCAATGCGTATGCAGTCGGATGTGGTGACAGATGAGATGCTTGAAGAGGCGATGGAAACCTTCAACAGTGGAAAAGAGAAGAAATGGGATATTGCTCAGTTGGAACGAACTGCCCGACATGAAGCCGGACATGCTTTTATCTGCTGGAAGGGCGGGGAAACCCCATCGTATCTGACCATTGTTGCGAGAGGCGATCACGGAGGATATATGCAGCATGAGAATGCGGAAAACAAGGGGCTGTACACGAAGCAGGAGCTTCTGAACAGAATCTGCACCGCACTCGGCGGAAGGGCTGCAGAAATTGTGTATTACGGGCGGGAGGACGGAATGACGACCGGAGCGAGCGGGGATCTGCAGACCGCGACCCGTACCGCACAGTATATGCTTTGTACCTGTGGCATGGACAGTGAAGTTGGTCTGGCGGTCATTTCCCAGGATGAACTTAAGGAGGGCGGAGCAGACAACCCGGTACGAAAAAAAATAAATGAATTGCTTGAGATAGAATTGGAACGTGCAATAGAACTGATCCGAGAGAACAGAGATGTAATTGACCGTCTGGTGGATATTCTTATGAAAGAAAACCACATTGACGGCATACGGATCCGCCGGATTTTTGAAGGAAGATAAATACCGAGGAAAAACTTTGGTAAATCCGCTTTGCTGATGAATCGGGAAGATTTTTCACAACTGCATCAGGAATTAAAGCGTGCGCGCTTTGATCATATTGACTATATATCCATAAAAAGGAGGAGGAAACTAATGGGAGAATTCAGAAAAGAGGCAGAGGCGACGTTTAAAACATTTTGCAGTATGCTGGATCAGATCGGTTGGAAGTATGATACGGATGTATCCGATTTGTCCATTACAACAACTGCAGTAGGCGAAGACCTTCCGATGGAGATGCACATTTTTATGGACGAGGATGCAGGCAGAATGCTTGTATTGTCTCAGCTTCCGGTAAAGATGTCTGAAGAAAAACGGATAGACGCAGCGATTGTCATCAATCACTTTAACTGGTGCCGTATGATCGGATGCCTTGATTATGATGTCACAACCGGAAGAATCATGTACAGGCTTTCCACATGTTTTGCAGATGCTGTGGTTGGAGAGGCTCTGTGCGGAGTACTGTTGAAATCTTCGATAGAAATTGTTGACAAATTTAACGATCAGTTCCTTATGCTTAATAAAGGCATGCTGACAATGGAACAGATGATTGAGAATATGTAAAGAGAAGGAGGAGACAGATATGGCAACAGAGAATATGATGAATCAGGCAAAAATGGTTTATACAAAATTAATTCAGACACTCGAGAACATTGGATGGCATTATAGAGAGGCAGGAGATTTGTCTGTTACTTATACGGTGACAGGTGATGACCTTCCGATGGAATTTGTTGTAACAATTGACGCAAATCTCCTGGCAATACGTTTCGCTTCCATTCTTCCGGTTAAATTTTCCGAAGAGAAACGTCTGGACGGTATCATTGCTGCCTGCGCGGCAAGCAACGGTCTGAAAGAGGGTATCTTCTCATGCAGGGAAAGTGACGGGACGATTTTGTTCATCTCAGCATCCCCGTTTATTGACTGTGAAGTGGGAGAGGGTTGGTTCCGCACAATGATGAGCTTTGCACATGGAACGGTTGACCAGTTCAACGATAAATTCCTCATGCTTTCAAAAGGACTTATTGATATAAATAAATTCGTAGCAGAGGCATAAGTTCTGATATGATTCCTGCCTCTAAGGCAGTGAGCAACAAATTTTATTTGTCCAACCTTTTATTTATAATATAGAAGTACCTGTTCAGAGCCAACCTCCAAAATGCTTCGCATTTCGTCGGTGTGGCGTATCCGCCAAATAAAATTTCAAAAACAGTCTTGAAAATGCAAGCATTTTACGTCTGTTGTATGAAATTTTGCTTGGCTCTGAACAGGTACATATAGAAAAAATGGCGGTCTGACTGACCGCCATTCAAAATTAAATAATAGCTTTAAAATGTCATTTCTTTCAGAATATCAACAATCCCGGCAAAGTGCATTCCGTGGGATGCTTTTACAAGGACTGTATCATGCAGTTTCAGAATCTGACCGATATTTTCCAGAAATTCTTCTTTAGTTTCGTAATAACAGATTGCAGTGACCGCAGCTACCGCACAGGCTTTCCCTGAGGAATGTGCGATTTTTTCTTTTTTTACGGAATTCATATCTTCCGCACCTTTTGCCATGCTGCTGCACAGTGAGCCGATGCAGATAAGCACATCTGTGCCGATTTCTGCGGCGTACTGTCCTACCTCGTAATGCATCTGTTCCCCGTTGTCGCCCAGCTCAAACATATCGCCCAGGATTGCAACGGTGCGGGTGTCTGCTTTTTTCAGTACATCCAGAGAAGATTTCATGGAAGCCGGGTTGGCATTATAGCAGTCGTCGATGATATCAAGCTGTCCGGTACGGATCAGGTTGTTTCGCCCGGCAAGCGGGACAAGTGCTTCAATTCCTGCGATGATTTCTTCATCGGTCATACCCAGTGCATATCCCGCGGCAATTCCTGCCAGTGCATTGTATACCATATGGTCTCCCGGAATAGAAATGTGTGCTCTGAACCGTGAAGCCGGGGTGACGAATGCAGCCGTTGTTCCGGCGAGCCCCTGATTATCAATTTCTTCCGCATGGAACGGACAGGAATCATCCAGACCGAAATAGGTCGGCGCAATTCCGTTTCCCGGTACAAATCCGCGGAGCTTATCGTCATCTCCGTTAAAAAGAATTTTTCCTTCCGGGTTCATGTAAGTAAACATCTCGGTTTTGGCTCTCAGAATACCGTCTCTGTCTTTTAACTGTTCCAGGTGTGCACAGCCGATATTAGTGATGATACAGATATCCGGGCGTGCCATTTTTGCCAGGCGTGTCATTTCACCAAAATCACTGATCCCCATTTCCAGGACGGCAACTTCATGTTCCTCCCGTATATTGAAAATCGTCAGCGGAAGGCCGATTTCGTTATTGAAATTACCGGCGGTTTTCAGGACATTGTATTTCTGATTCAAAACAGAGGCGACCATTTCTTTTGTGCTTGTTTTTCCGACACTTCCGGAAATGCCGACAACCTTAATATCAAGGCTTCTCCGGTAGTGCTCCGCGATTGCTTTTAAAGCAGCCGTGCAGGACTCTACCCTGATATAAGGATAGTCTGTCTCACCCAGGTCTGATTCGGCAACAGCACACAGTGCTCCGGCTGCCATGACCTGCGGGATAAAGGTGTGACCGTCTACACGTGCTCCTTTAATGGCAATAAAGAGACTGTCTTTTTCGACTTTCCGGCTGTCGATGACGACGCTTGAGACTTCCTGCCCTAATCTGCTTTTGTCACCGTGATATGTGCCGCCGCAGGCAGCGGCGATTTCTTTGATGCTCATATGTTTCATGGGGATAGCTCCTTTTTATGAATATCTTGCTTCCAGTGATTTACGAATGATCAGCTCACACAGCTCATTATATTCGATGCCCGCAGCTTTCGCTTCTTTCGGCAGAAGACTGGCGGCGGTCATGCCCGGCAGTGTATTCATTTCCAGGCAGTACAGGTTTCCTGCTTCATCCAGAAGAAAATCCGCCCGGCTGTACACATTCAGTTTCAGGGCATGGAAAGCCCGGACAGTCAGCTCCTGCATACGTTTGGAGATTTCTTCGCTGATATCTGCGGGACAGATTTCCAGCGATGCATCCGACTGATATTTATTTGCATAATCAAAAAATCCTGTTTTCGGAATGATTTCAATCGGTGGAAGTGCCGTACCGTCAATCACGCCGCAGGCAAATTCCCGGCCTTTGATATATTCTTCGATTACTACCTCATCTTCATAGCAGAAAGAGTTTTTCAATGCCTCTTCATATTCAAGTGCTGTGTGGGCGATATGGACTCCGATGCTGGAACCGCCGCAGCATGGCTTTACGACAACAGGAAGGGTAAGCCCGAGAGATTCAAGATCTTTTTTGGCTTTATTTTTGTGGATGCAGACGCCCTTTGGGGTATCTACGCCGGCCTGCAGGAAAATCTGTTTTGTGAGTCCTTTATCCATTGCAACGGCACAGCCCAGTGAATCCGGGCCGGTGTAACGGATGCCGAGCAGATCAAAGGTAGCCTGCAGTTTCCCGTTTTCACCTTCACCCCCGTGAAGACCAAGGAAGGTGATGTCTGCCATGCGGCAAAGCTCTATGACATTCGGACCAAGGAAACAGTCGGACTGGTCCGGGCGGGAGGCTTTGACGGCCTGTAGATCCGGTGCGTCCGTGCTGATATTTTTTACGATATCAAGACCGTGCCCGGGAAGTGCGAAAACCTCTTCCAGCTTATTTTTGTCATAGGGAAGTCCCATGAATACATCCAGAAGATAGGCATCGTGCCCGTTTTCCAGAAGTGTGCGGCAGATACCGGCACTCGACATCAGGGATACATCGCGTTCCGTGCTCAGGCCTCCTGCTAATACGATAATTTTCATTGAATTTATACTCCTCTCTGATTGTTTGAATTTATAATATATTAAAAATCAGCTTATCTGTTTTTTTCTGAAAGAAGTCGCTGTTTGGTATCATAAAGCTTCTGGGAAAGATCCACATATACATTGTGGGGATAGAACAGACGTTGTGTCTCTTCCCAGAGTGTTTCTTTCTCCTGGCGGCAGTATGCTGCAATTTCTTTTACGCCAGGTGACTGGTAAATACATTCGCCGTTTACGAAGACAGGTACAAGCAGCTCACGCATTGTATAGCTTCCGCCTGCCAGACGTGTTTTCTTCCAGGGCTCCTTCGGGGAAAAGAGAACCATTTCTTCCTCCGGGTCAAATACTTCGTCAGCAAAGCAGATTAAATCAGCACGGATTTTTCCGGTTTCTTTATCATAAATACGGTAAATGGTTTTATTACCCGGATTTGTGATTTTCTCTGTATTTTCGGAAAGCTTAATTTTGGGTACAAATGTGCCGTCCTCTGCTTTAATGGCAGCCAGTTTGTAGACACCTCCGAAGGAAGGGCAGTCTTTGGATGTGATCATATTGGTTCCGACACCCCAGGAACGTATCTGGGCACCCTGCATTTTCAGGTCATGGATAAGGATTTCGTCCAGATCGTTGGATGCGGCGATAACAGCATCTGTAAATCCGGCTTCATCCAGCATTTTACGAGCTTTTTTTGACAGATAGGCAAGGTCTCCGCTGTCCAGGCGGATTCCGTAAGATTTCGGCTTGATTCCGGCTTCACGCATTTCTTTGAAAACGCGGATGGCATTTGGAATGCCTGATTTCAAAGTGTCATAAGTATCTACAAGGAGCGTGCAGGAATTCGGGTACAGCTTCGCATATTCTTTAAAAGCAGTGTATTCATCCGGGAAGCTCATAATCCAGCTGTGTGCGTGGGTTCCCATCACAGGAACATCGAACAATTTGCCGGCAAGGACGTTGGAAGTTCCTACACATCCGCCGATCATCGCAGCTCTTGCACCGTAAAGGCCAGCATCCGGTCCCTGGGCGCGGCGCAGGCCGAATTCCATGACACCGTCACCCTGTGCGGCGTAAACGACGCGGGATGTTTTGGTGGCAATCAGGCACTGATGGTTTACGATGTTCAGGATTGCTGTTTCAACAAGCTGTGCCTCCATGATAGGAGCAATGACCTTAAGAAGAGGCTCCCGCGGGAAAATCATGGTTCCTTCCGGAATCGCGTAAATGCTTCCGCTGAAATGGAATCCGCTGAGGTAATCGAGAAAACGGTCGCTGAAAATGCCGAGCCCTCTCAGATAGTCGACATCTTCATAAGTAAAATTCAGATTTTTGATATATTCAATGACTTGTTCCAAACCTGCCATGACGGAATAACCGCCCTGGTTTGGGTTGGCACGGAAAAACATATCAAAGATAACCGTTTCATTCTCCTGGGTCTCAAAATATCCCTGCATCATAGTAAGCTGGTATAAATCTGTCAATAACGTAAGATTTCTCATAATTAATCAGTCTCCTTCTCATATGGTAAAAGGTAACGTACGTGCAAAGCGCACTTTGTGCTCATTATAGCACATGACAGAAAAAAGTAAATGCAGGGAGAAAAAAGTTTTGGAGGTATTGAAAAATAAATAAAGAGCCGGAAGAGAGATTCTTTGATGGAATAACAGGTGTATACAAAGACCCGGAGAGGTTTGGAAAATTTGTGGCTACATTTCCGGAAAAAGAAAAGATGAAATTTCCAGGGCATGTTCTCCCAACTGTCTTGGTTCTGCCGGCTCCAGTGCAAAATCAGCTCTTTTTTCTGGTTAATAAAGGTTTCGATTTCCATCCGTACATGTCCGGGTGGCCGTTCCACAAAGCGAGCATAACATCAACCTGAACTTCAGCTCTAATTTATTTTATTTCATACGTTACAGTTTAGAAGTTCCCTGTGTTAAAGCGTCCGCCCTAAAGACGAGCCCTGGTTTTCACCAGGGCTTTTCGTCATTTTATAATTCCATATTTACGCATCAGTTCGACACGTTCATTTCCAATCTTAATGCTTTCTGATGCATTATTGCCGCTCTTGTTTCCTGCTGTTTCCTTACGATAAGTCCATACTCTCTGGATCCAGGCAATTGGAAGGAGGAAGGGATACTTCTTCAGGTATGGATATCTGCCGGACATTTTGTCTACTGGAAGACATACAGCTTTGATAGCCGCCAGCAGTTTACCTGTGCTGGCTTTCTCTCCACGTTTATCAGCGATCATCGCATTTAAAGTGATGTTGCTGCTATGCTTTCGGCTCATGTCAGACTGTCCAAAGACACCGGATTCAAGCAGATCCGCCAGCATAAAGGACTCGTCCACTTCGATGGATTTCCAGCAATCCGGGTAACATGCTTTCACTGGATCAAAGGTCAGATACTTCTCTCCAATCACAAACATGGATGCTGCAAAGAGTTCTGCGCTGACTTCACGCAGGCACTCCAGAACATAATTCCAGTCTATTTCTGCCCCATGTGCATTGGCATACAGGCTGATGTCACAAACCTGGCGAATACCAAATCCGCTGTGCAGGAAGTGCTTGAATGAATGCAGAATCAGGTACAGCAGATGATCTGTTGGATTCATGGTCAGGAACTTCATTCCATCAACCTCTTCCTCAATCAGTCCGCAATCCCCTGCATGAGGAGCAACTCTGCGTATGTGAATCCCATCAAAGAAACGGTTAAGATCTCCATAAGCCTCAGATTCCGGCGGAAACATGTGCTTATGCAGCTCAATGTAAAGAGGACTGCCTTGCTTTACATAAGGTACTTCATAGACATTATAGATATCCTTATCCGGATTCATCAGTGTCATCCCCATGTCCAGTAAAGCTTTATGTGCCAGATCAAACTGATTCTCAGGGATGAAAACATCCTCATCACCGGACACTCTGGCATCCGGGTTCGGATACAGTTTTCTGCATATAATGCCCTTTACCACACAAGGTAGAACGTCAGCCTTTCTAAGTTGCTCAGACAATCCATAGAACTCTCCAGACTTCATGGCTTGTATGGCAATCTGCTGGATCACCTTTCGTTTCTGCATAGTCATAAACTGAGGTGGCAGCGCTTTGGCTGCGTCACAGTTATAGACTGCTTCAAAAATCATGGCTGTCACATTGTGTATATCTGCAATCTGAAACAGCTGCAACATTTCTTCAGGTGAAATGTCCTCTACAGACCATTTCACCTGGGTGTTATTTAAAGAAGCTTTTAATGCTTCAAGAAAGTATTCATTATTCTTTTGCATTAACGTCCTCCTCTGGGACAAAATCTACAACTATTATTTCCGGTCTGTTATTTAAGATACGATGTAGTGGTATTTGATTTTATTTTACGTTTGTAGAAGGATTGCGTCAAGATTATCTTGATAATTTCCTGTGTATTGTTGTCGGTTTTATCATATTATAGTAGAGTAGAATCAGGTAAAAGCGGAAGGAGAAAGTGGATATGGGTAAAAGAGTCTTTTTGATCGTGCTGGACAGTGTGGGAATTGGCTGGGAGCCGGATGCAGATTTATTCGGGGATGTAGGAAGCGATACCTTCGGTACTTGTGTGAGAAGCAGGCGGCTGCGCGTACCGAATCTTGAAAAGATGGGAATATTCCGTATTGAAGGGACATCATTTGAAAGAAGCTGGAAACGGGTGGCTGTGGATGATTTATCGTATCCCGTAAAACTTCCGGGCATTTATGGGAGGCTTCAGGAGCGTTCCATGGGAAAAGACACGACAGTCGGACACTGGGAGATTGCAGGGGTGGTTTCACCGAAACCGATGCCGACTTATCCTGAAGGATTTCCGGAAGAAATTCTGAAGGAATTTGAGCGAAAGACAGGAAGGGGCATCATCTGCAATGAGGTGGGTTCCGGGACGGAAATGATTAAACGTTATGGGGAAGAGCATGTGCGTACCGGAAAATGGATCGTCTATACATCAGCAGACAGTGTGTTTCAGGTGGCTGCCCATGAGGACGTGATTCCTCTGGAAGAGCTTTACGCGGCATGCCGGACGGCTCGGGAAATGCTGACAGGGGAGCATGCGGTCGGTCGTGTGATCGCCAGACCTTTTGTCGGAGAAGCACCGGATTTTACCCGGACGGTAAACAGGCATGATTTTTCACTGGAGCCGCCTTCGGAAACGCTGCTTGATCGGCTGAAAGCCCGGGGATTGCAGGTGATCGGAGTCGGGAAAATCTATGATATTTTTGCAGGCCGAGGGCTGACACGTACCTTTCCGAATGAAGGAAATGAAAAAAATATGGATGTGACATGCAGGCTTCTGGAAGAAGATTTTGAAGGACTTTGTTTTGTTAATCTGGTGGATTTTGATATGATTTACGGGCACAGGAATAATATAGAAGGTTATACGGATGCCTTGAATGCGTTTGATATTCGTCTGGGAGAGATGCTGCAGAAACTGAAAGAAGATGATATTTTGATGATTACAGCCGATCATGGCTGTGATCCCGGGTTCAACGGCACGGATCATACCAGAGAATATGTGCCGTTTTTCTGCTGCGGGCAAAAAGTGAAGGCAGACGTTAATATCGGAACACGCGGTAGTTTTGCGGATATCGCGGCAACGATAGCGGACATTTTCGGAATCGGCTGGAACGGGGCAGGAAAAAGCTTCCGGGGGCTGATGTGAAACTGATTGTAGATTTGAGAAGAAGTTTTTAGTGATAATATAAACAGTATAAAGCGGACATTCGTAATGCATCTGAAAGGTACGATGTCCGCTTTGTTTTTACTACAAAGATGTAGTTAAAATATACATTTTATTTATAACATTTCCGAATTTTTCTTTATTGTTTCCTGAATGATTCCCTGGACATAGGAACCAATATGTTTCTTGGTTTCTTTGTCCAGCCGGTCAGGATAAATCGGTTTGCCATATTCAAGGATTACATGTGTCTTTTTAATTCGCGGGAAATGATTTTCAAATATTTCGGCGGTGTTATTCATGGAAATCGGAATAATCGCGCAATTTGTTTTGGTAGAAATCTTAAAAGCACCGTCTTTAAACGGAAGCATCGTTAATTCTTCGCCTTTGTTTCTGGTTCCTTCCGGAAAAATGCAGATGGAGATGCCGTTTTTAATATAATCGATAGCCTGAAGGATTGTTTTAAGTCCTTCTTTTGGATTCTCGCGGTCAAGGAACAGACAATATACGAAACGCATCCAGGTGGAAAGAAGTGGAATTTTCTCCATTTCTTTTTTGGCAACATAGCCTGTCAGCCGCCTGCAGCGGGAATATGTCAGCAGAATATCGAAAAAACTGCGGTGGTTTCCGATATACAAGACGGGTTCGTCGGGAATATTTTCTTCGCCGATAACGGTCACTTCTACGCCTGTAATGTCAAGAATCCGTTTAAATCCCCACTGTACGATCCGGAGGGAACTATAATCCCTTGCTTTTGGATTTACCTTCCCGATAAGCCATTCAATTCCGAACACAGGAATTGACAGGATAAGAAACAAAAACAAAAATACTGCGACAATACAAAATTTAATCATAATAAATCCTCTCTTCCTGAATGATGCAATTCTGCATTTGCCACACAATATGTCAAAGTGTGGCTTCCCTGCCGATATTATACTAAAAAGCGTTGTCAAAAACAATTCTTTTTACATACATATTGTCATGCTCTTGTTTCACAGTGATAAATAAGACATCCCGTCATTTTTATTTTTTTCTTTTGAATTTAAAAGTACTTTACATACCGTAATATATCCATTATAATACAAAATGAGTTATAAATAATTCATATGATTTCTTAAAATTCTATTTTTCACTCGGAAGTAGAAAATGTATTGTCATCAGACAACTTCCACAGGGAGATTTTGATTTTAATGTACAAATCCAGGTGAAAATCAATATTGGTTTAACATTGCATTCCCCCTAAAACTTATATATACTGAAAGGAGAACCAGATGGAAAATACCATCTTACATCGGCATCCCGCTTTTGCCGCTGCACTGCGTATTGAATTGACAGAGCAGCTTGATGTACTAAAAATTGAGGATGAACATATTTTGGGACATAAGCCCATGCAGATTGATACTATCGTTATAAAGAAAAACAAAAATGTCCATATCAATAACAGAATCGGACATATATTCAGGAAACATAATATCATAGAATATAAGTCTCCGGATGATTATTTAAGCATCAACGATTTTTACAAGGTTTATGGCTATACTTGTTTTTGCCAGTCTGACACAAAATCAGTTCTGGAAATTCTGCCGACAGAATTGACGATTACTTTTGTTTGTTGCCACTACCCACGGGAAATGCTCCGGTATCTAAAGGGAAACAGAAACCTTGTCGCCCGGAAGTATTCGGAAGGAATTTATTATCTGTATGGAGATTCTTTTCCTATACAGATCCTTTTAGTTAATCAACTTCCGTCCGCGGAGAACTTCTGGCTGAGTTACCTTCGGAATAACCTGCAGACCGGTGAGGAAATTCAGAATCTGGTGAGGCAGTATAATCTGAACAAGAACTCGAAATGGCATCAGGATGTAATGAATGTCATTGTAAATGCTAACAGGTCTAAAATATTGGAGGAAAAGAAAATGTGTGAAGCGTTAAGGGAAATATTTGCAGAAGAATTAAAAGAGTCAAATGAACAGGGTAAAGAAATTGGAGAAAACAGGAAGCTGATCGATCAGATATGTAAAAAGCTCCGTAAACAGAAAACAGTGACTCAGATAGCAGAAGACCTGGAGGAGTTGCCGGAAACGATTAAACCGATTGCGGAGGCTGCCGCAGGTTTTGCTCCTGAATATGATGCTGAGAAAGTCTTTGAGCATATTTACGGACAATCAGTATAAAAATAGTGTTTTGTTTTAAATTTACTCCGACAAGCTGCTACAGGAAGCTCCGGCATGAACAAAACCTGATATTTTTAGAATATTACTTTCTCCTTCATAATAAGATAAAGAAGAGAACGGATTTGTGGCAGTGTATGAAAGAACATTATTTAAAAAGAATAATTATTTTTCCTGCAGTGTTGCTCTGCATTGTGATATTGCCCGGCTGTGTATCGGTGGTGAAGGAAAAAGAACGTCTGCGTGATCTGGACTATATCATTGTGGAGGAATTGGATATTCCCGGGGAACTGAAGGACATGATTGAAAATAATAAGAACAGTCCGTTTGGTCTGACATATTCCGACAAAGGGGAACTTTACATTGTGAGGGGGTATGGCAGAAGAGAAAAAACAGGTTATGAGGCGGAGGCAGTCAGTCTGTACGAGACAGGGCAGTCTGTCTGTTTTCACACTGCTCTGACTGGGCCGCAGAAAGGAGAAGATACAGAAGAAATTCCTACATTTCCATATATTGTAGTGAAATTGAAGGATTTGGGCAAGAATGTGATATTCGAATAGGAAGGGCAAAAGGAGGAGCTTATGGAGCTGAAGCAGAGACAAGTACATTTACTGCAGGAAGGCCGGCAGACATATGATCAGTTTTATCTGGATGAAGATTATAATGTCCCGGATGCAAAAGAGGACGTCAGGCAGATCGTCCGCAGCAGCGGAACTATCAAAATCGAAGATACCCGGCTGTCGGAGAATTACCTGAAAGTGTCCGGGAAATATTTTTTCCGGATTTTGTACATGACAGATTCCGCAGATGCATCTCTGGCAGTACTGGAAGGCCGGATTCCATTTGAAGAAATGGTATATGTGGAAAGTCCGGGCGGGGCAGAATTTTATCTGCAGAATGTGCGTACAGAGTTTACTCCGTCGCTTGTGCATTCCCGGAAAATCAGCCTCCGCGTTATGGTGGAAATGACAGCCGTGCGGGAAGATTTTGTGGATGAGGATGTGTCAGTAGATGTGGAAGAGGGAGGAGTTCCTGTTTATCAAAAGAAACGAAATATGAATCTTCTGGAACTTTCTATCACAAAAAAAGATACCTGGCGGATTAAAGAAGAAATCACACTTCCGGGCACCAAAGACAGTATAGGGCAGCTGCTGTTTGCCGATATCAGCAGCAGAAAGCTGGAAATCCGCCCGGGAAATGATGAACTTCAGATTCAGGGGGAATTGCAGATGTTCTGCATGTATTTGTCTGATGAGGGAAAGACGGATTGGCTGGAACAGAGCATAGGCTACAGTGGGAAGATGCCGTGCAGCGGCGCGGAAGAAGGGATGTTTTACCATATCAGGAGCAGCCTTGCGGATACGCTGGCGGATGTGCGGATGGACGAGGACGGTGAGATGCGGGTTCTGGGAATCGAAGGAACACTGGTTCTGCACATGAATCTTTATCAGGAAAAAGAAATGGAAATCCTGGAGGATCTGTATTCCCTGGAACAGAAGGTGGATTATGAGACAAGAGAGGCAGAGCTTGAAGAATTGCTGATACAGAACCATTCCCGCTGCAAAATATCTGAGCGTCTTACACTTCCGGAATTAAAAGATGACATCCTGCAGATATGCAGCGGCGATGGAACGGTGCAGACGGAACATATGGAGCAGGCGGAGGGAGGAATACAGATAGAGGGTATTTTACATCTGTCCTTCCTGTATCTGAAAGCAAATGACGAGATGCCTTTCGGAAGCTGGCAGGGAATGGTGCCATTTTCATGGTTTCTGGAATGTCCGGGTATCAACGAGACAACGGAGATAAGGAAAAGCATCAGCTGGCATGTGGAACAGATTTCTATAAATCTGGCGGGAAATGAAGAAGTGGAGGTTAAGGCAGTACTTGCATTTGATACATTTATACGGAAACCGGTGAAACTCCGGGTCATTCAGAAAGTGGAATGTGTACCGTTTTCAAGAGAAGAAATCGAGAAGAGGCCCGGACTTGTCGGCTATATTGTAAAAGAAGGGGATGAACTCTGGGGGATTGCAAAACGTTATATGACAACGGCGGACGCGATCCGGGAAATGAACGGTCTGGAAACAGAACGGGTAAAAACAGGAGACCGGCTGCTGATCATGAGATAAAAGCCGGAAAGCTCTCCGTAACAGCCATAGGGAAAAGAAGCAGAGATGTATATGCTTTGCTGCTTTTCCTTTTTTCTTTCAGTGGTGTGAGATAAAAGTTGGCTTTACATTTTTTAGTTATATAAGTATAATGTATACATGATTGCGTCTGGTTATTATACTATACTGTACGTAAAAAATATGAAACCGGAGGAGATAACGTGAAGCAAATGGAATTAAAAGCACTGGCGAAGATTAATCTTTGCCTGGATGTCCTTGGAAGAAGGGAAAACGGTTATCACGATGTAAGGATGGTGATGCAGACCGTTTTTTTATATGATAATGTGAAAATTGAGCGGAAGGATGAGCCGGGGATCGAATTGAAAGTGAATCTGAGTTATCTCCCTTCAGGAGAAGGAAATCTTGCCTATAAAGCTGCAGCAATGCTGTTTGAAGAATTTGCTCTTCCGGGAGGTGTAAGAATTACGTTGCATAAGCATATTCCGGTGGCAGCAGGGCTGGCGGGGGGAAGTTCAGATGCGGCAGCGGTACTGTTCGGCATGAACCGTATGTTCGGACTTCGGCTTTCTGAGGGGGAGCTGATGAAACGGGGCGTGCTGCTTGGCGCGGATGTCCCGTACTGTATCATGCGTGGAACGGTTCTCGCAGAAGGGATCGGAGAAGAATTGAGCATCCTGCCGGCAATGCCTAAATGTACGGTGCTGATTGCAAAACCACCGGTAAGTGTGTCTACAAAAGCTGTGTATGAGGCACTGGATGCCAAAGAAATTACGGAGCATCCGGATGTGGACAGGCTGATCGAAGGTCTGAAAGAACAGAATCTGAAGAAAATTGCTGCCTGTATGGGAAATGTGCTGGAAGAGGTCACGATTCCGATGTGCCCTGTGATTGAAGAAATCAAGCAAGTCATGAAGGATGCCGGGGCAGTGAATGCAATGATGAGTGGAAGCGGACCAACGGTATTTGGATTGTTTGAAAACAAAGATGAGGCAAGGAAGGCCCGGCAGATGATATGGGAAAAGGGGTTTGCAAAACAGGTATATGTGACAAATGTGCATAATGCAAGGAGGCGTTAAGGATGGAACCGAATTTTGAAGTGAACATGAATGCATATCTTCCTCTTCGTGATGTTGTGTTCAATACACTCAGACAGGCAATTCTGCGGGGAGAGCTGAAACCGGGTGAACGTCTTATGGAAATTCAGCTTGCAAATAAACTTGGAGTCAGCCGCACGCCTGTCCGTGAAGCAATCAGGAAGCTGGAGCTGGAGGGGCTGGTGCTGATGGTGCCCCGCAAAGGTGCAGAGGTGGCGCAGATTACGGAGAAGAATCTTCGGGATGTACTTGAAGTCAGGCGGGCTTTGGAAGAACTGGCGGTTCAGCTTGCATGTCTGCGCATGCAGGAAACGGATCTGGAGGATCTCCGCCGGGCACAGGAGCGGTTTGAACAGGTTCTTGCCAGCGATGATATCACAGCAGTTGCAGAAGCAGATGTTGCCTTTCATGATGTGATTTATATGGCGACTGACAATCAGAGGCTGATTCATCTTCTGAATAATCTGAGGGAACAGATGTACCGTTACCGCGTCGAATATTTAAAGAGAAAAGAATGTCACAGTCAGCTTCTGGATGAACACAGGAGCATTATCTGTGCGATTGAACAGCGGGATGCACAGGAGGCAACAAGGCTGACATGCCAGCATATTGACAATCAGGTTGAAAATGTCAGCAATCTTTTGCGAAAGCACGAATAGAAAAATTTCATCATGGTAATACTTTCCATATAAAAACACAGCAGGAATGCTGCAGTGAAAACGGGAGGTATTACTACATATGAAAATGAAGATAAATCTATGCAGGCAGGAAAAGGACAAGGAGCTTCGCCGGGCGAACAGGGTGATTTTACTGCTGGCAGTTATGCTGGCGGCTTTTGTGACATGTTTTGCGGGATATCGCCTGAATATGAAGGCGGAAGCCGGCGTACAGCAGCATCTTGCACAGGAAGTGCTCAGATTTCACATTCTGGCAAACAGTGACAGTGAGGAAGACCAGGAACTGAAGATGACGGTGAAGGAAGAAGTTCTCGATTTTCTGGAAGCAGAAATGCCGGAACAGCAGGAAGTATCGGAAACGAAAGACTGGATACGCCGGCACATTGATGACATTGAGGATTTATGCCGGAAGACTGTAGAAGAAACCGGAGCAGATTATCCGGTAAACGCAGCAGTGACTACCTGTTGGTTTCCTGAAAAAACTTATGGAGATGTGACATTTCCACAGGGAAATTATGAAGCACTCCGCATTGAAATCGGCGCGGCGCAGGGACATAACTGGTGGTGCGTACTTTATCCGGGACTTTGTTTTCTGGATGCCGCAAACGGCGTGGTTCCGGGCGAGGGAAAGCAAAAGCTTAAAAATGTGCTGACGGAAGAAGAGTACTCACACATTACGGCAGAAGGAACATTTCAGATTGCCTGGTATTTTCCGTCGTTATTCGGCGGAAAAGAATAAGAGAATGGACGCTGTTTGCAGATAATGCAGGCATCGGGGCGCACAGCCTGACTGTTACAGTTAAGCCACGGATATAGAAAAGGGGTAAAAGATGATATATACATTTGACAGCAGAGTGAGATACAGTGAGATTGATCATAATGGTACGATGAAGCTTCCGGCACTGATAAATTATTTTCAGGACTGCAGTACATTTCAGTCAGAGGATATCGGAGTCGGATGCGGATTTATGGCAGCCAGGCACAGGGCATGGATTTTGTCTTACTGGCAGGTTATAATTGATCGTTTTCCGGAAATGGGGGAACAGATCACGGTCGGAACGCTGGCAACAGATTTTAAAGGATTTATGGGAAACCGTAACTTTTTTATGAATGATGCGGAGGGAAACCGTGTGGCATGTGCAAATTCCGTGTGGGTTTATATGGATGTGGAAAAGGGACGTCCGGCAAAACCAATGCCGGAAGAAATTGACGTATACGGCAGGGAAGAGCCTTTGCAAATGCCGTATGAAGGCAGAAAAATCCTGATTCCGGAGCAAATGGAGGCAGAAAAACCGTTTCCGGTCAGAAAATATCACATTGATACAAATGAACATGTGAATAATTGCCAGTATGTGCAGATGGCACTGGAGTTTTTGCCGCGGGATCTGTCTGTGAGCCAGCTCCGCGTGGACTATAAAAAATCCGCGGTGCTCGGAGATACGATTTATCCCAGACTGGCAAAAGAAAAAGACCGGATTGTTGCCGCATTGTGCCGGGAGGATGAATCTCCTTATGCCGTGCTTGAATTCAGATTCCGGTCCTGATGAGAAAATCGGGAGAGGATGAATGAAACGATGTGCCGATCATGGGCGGCGGTGAATCACGGAGAAGAAACAGTAAGACGATAAAAGGAGAGGAACATATGAAATTAGGAGAAAAGCAGGTGCTTACCGTAGTAAAAAAGGTTGATTTCGGGGTATATCTGGGCAGTGACGAGCAGAGAGTACTTCTTCCGAAAAAACAGGTTCCTGCAGGGATTGAAGCGGGAGATCCGGTGGAGGTTTTTTTATACCGGGACTCCGATGACAGAATGATAGCGACTACGAATGAGCCAAAGGTAACTCTCGGCAGGCTTGCCGTGCTGGATGTTGTTGATACGAACCGAATGGGGGCATTTCTGGACTGGGGGCTTGAAAAGGATTTATTCCTTCCGTTCAAACAGCAGACCACAAAGGTAGAACAAGGGGACAAATGTCTGGTTTCCCTGTATGTTGACAAAAGTGACCGCCTGTGCGCCACCATGAAGGTATATCCGATGCTGCGTACGGATTCCCCGTATAAAAAAGATGATAAGGTGCGAGGAATCGTTTATGATATCAGTGATAATTTCGGTGTGTTTGTAGCGGTTGACAATCAGTTTTCCGCACGTATCCCGAAGAAGGATTCCAACGGCAGGCTGCGTGTGGGCGATGTGATCGAAGCAAGGGTAACTGCTGTCAAAGAAGACGGTAAACTTGATCTGAGTATACGGGATAAAATACCGGAACAGATGGATAAAGATGCGGAAATGATTTTAAGAGGGATCAAACGCTGCGGAGGAAAACTCCCGTTTACAGATAAGGCTGACCCGGAGCTGATAAAAAAAGAATTCGGCATGAGCAAAGCCGCATTTAAGCGGGCTGTGGGAAGGCTGCTGAAACAGCGGAAGATAGAGATAGGAGAGAATGAAATCCGTCTCATCTGATTGCAAAAGAGAACAGAGGTGGAACATGAATTTTACACATTTGCACGTCCATACGGAATACAGCCTTCTGGACGGTTCCAACAAAATAAAAGAATACGTGTCGCGCGTAAAAGAGCTTGGCATGGACAGCGCCGCAATCACGGACCATGGGGTAATGTACGGTGTGATTGATTTTTACAGAGAAGCCAAAAAAGCAGGCATAAACCCAATCATCGGCTGTGAAGTGTATGTGGCTCCGAATTCCCGTTTTGACAGGGAACTGACAGGCGGGGAAGACCGGTATTATCATCTGGTCCTGCTGGCGGAGAATAATAAAGGTTATGCAAATCTGATGAAAATCGTATCCTGCGGGTTTGTAGAAGGCTATTATTACAAACCCAGAGTGGACAAGGAGATTCTTCGGAAATACCACGAAGGAATCATTGCACTAAGCGCCTGCCTTGCTGGAGAAGTGCCAAGATATCTGTCAAAAGGCCTTTATGAAGAGGCAAAGAAAAAAGCGTTGGAGTATCAGGAGATTTTCGGGAAAGAAAATTATTTTCTGGAGCTTCAGGATCATGGGATTGACGAGCAGACCCGGGTAAACCATCAGCTTATGCAGATGTCGGAGGAACTGGGGATCGGCCTTGTCGCGACAAATGATATCCATTACACTTATGCAGAGGATGAAAAGCCTCACGACATCCTGCTTTGTATTCAGACAGGCAAAAAGCTGGAGGATGAGAACCGGATGCGTTATGAGGGAGGGCAGTATTATGTGAAATCGCCCGAAGAAATGGCAAAGCTGTTCCCTTATGCGCTGCAGGCACTGGAAAACACTCATAAAATTGCAGAACGTTGTAATGTGGAAATTGAGTTTGGCGTTAAAAAACTGCCGAAGTATGATGTTCCCGGCGGAATATCCTCATGGGATTACCTGAATCAGCTTTGCAGTGAAGGGCTTAAGCGGCGCTATCCGGACCCTTCGCAGGAGTTAAAAGAGCGCCTGCACTATGAGCTGGATACCATCCGTGACATGGGGTATGTGGATTATTTCCTGATTGTATGGGATTTCATCAAATATGCCAGGGATCACGGAATCCCGGTAGGTCCGGGCCGGGGTTCTGCGGCGGGAAGCATTGTCGCCTACTGCCTTGAAATTACGAATATCGACCCCATACGGTATCAGCTTCTGTTTGAACGTTTTTTAAATCCGGAACGTGTATCAATGCCTGATATCGACGTGGATTTCTGCTTTGAACGGCGCCAGGAAGTCATTGATTATGTGGTGCAAAAATACGGAAAAGACCGGGTGGTTCAGATTGTAACCTTCGGTACGCTGGCGGCAAGAGGTGTCATCCGGGACGTCGGGCGTGTCATGGATCTCTCGTATGCCTTTGTCGATAATATTGCGAAAATGATTCCCCAGGAATTGAATATAACGATTGATAAAGCGCTGGAAATGAATCCTGAACTGAAAAAGCTATATGATACCGACGGACAGGTAAAGTATCTGATTGATATGTCCAGACGTCTGGAGGGGCTTCCCAGGCACAGTTCCATGCATGCGGCGGGGGTGGTCATCAGTCAGAAATCGGTGGATGAATATGTACCTCTTTCCCGTGCACAGGACGGGTCTATTACGACACAGTTTACCATGACGACCCTGGAAGAACTGGGACTTTTGAAAATGGATTTCCTGGGGCTTCGGACGCTGACGGTAATTCAGAACGCCTCTCATCTTGTAAAGAACAAAAATGCGAAGTTTGACATTGAAAAAATCAATTATGACGATAAAGCGGTTCTGGATTATATAGGAACAGGAAAAACTGACGGAATCTTCCAGCTTGAAAGCGCGGGGATGAAGAGCTTCATGAAGGAGCTGCGTCCGCACAGCCTGGAAGATATTATTGCCGGAATTTCCCTGTACCGCCCGGGTCCGATGGATTTTATCCCCCAATATATCAAGGGTAAAAATGATGCATCTTCCATCACTTATGACTGTCCGCAGCTCGAACCGATCCTGGCACCCACCTACGGCTGTATTGTATATCAGGAGCAGGTCATGCAGATCGTACAAAGTCTAGCCGGATATACACTGGGAAGGAGTGATATCCTGCGTCGTGCCATGTCAAAGAAGAAGGGTGAAGTCATGAAGCAGGAAAGGCAGATTTTCGTCTACGGGGATAAAGCAAACGGCGTGCCGGGATGTGTGAATAACGGGATCGACGAAAAAATTGCCAATAAGATTTATGATGAAATGATTGATTTTGCCAAATATGCTTTCAACAAATCCCATGCGGCGGCATATGCGGTGGTGGCATATCAGACAGCTTTTCTCAAATACTATTATCCGGTGGAGTTTATGGCAGCACTTATGACATCGGTGATGGATAATCCTTCAAAAGTGTCGGAGTACATCTATGCCTGCCGCCAGATGAATATAAAGATTCTGCCGCCGGATATCAACAAGGGATATGCCGGATTCTCCGTGGACGGCGGAAATATCCGTTACGGTCTTGCGGCAATTAAAGGGATCGGGAAGCCGGTGATCGAGGCGATCACAAAAGACCGGGAAGAATTCGGTCTGTTTAAAAATCTTGAAAATTTCATCAGCCGGATGTCTGCGAAGGATATTATGAATAAACGTACCATTGAGAATTTTATCAAAGCAGGCGCGTTGGATTGCCTTGGAGGCACCCGGAAACAGTTCATGAGTATTTATATCCAGATTACGGACCGGGTAAGCCAGGAAAAGAAATATTCGGTGACCGGGCAGATGACGTTGTTTGACCTGGCAGATGAAGAACAGAAAAGTGACTTTGAAATTAAACTGCCGGATGTCGGGGAATATGCGAAGGAGAACCTGCTTGCTTTTGAGAAGGAAGTACTCGGAATATATGTCAGCGGACATCCGCTTGATGCTTATGAAGAAAAGTGGAAGAAAAATATTTCTGCAACAACGCTGGACTTTCAGCCGGATGAAGAGAGCGGGCGGACGAAGGTCCGTGACGGGGCAAAAGAAATCGTCGGCGGCATGATCACGGATAAAACGGTCAAGCACACAAAAACGAACCAGATGATGGCATTTCTTACGCTGGAAGATCTGCTGGGCACAGTCGAGGTCGTAGTTTTCCCGCGGGATTATGAGAAGTACAGGGCTGACCTGGAAGTTGACAGGAAGGTGTTCATCCGGGGACGGGTATCCGAGGAGGATGAGAAAGCCAGTAAGCTTATCTGTGAGCAGGTTATTCCATTTGAAAAAACAAAAAAGGAATTATGGATTCAATTCCCGGATAAAGCGGATTATCTGGAAAATGAACCGATTCTTTTTGGGTATCTGGCAGACTCCGACGGCGAGGATGAAGTAGTGATATATTGCAGGGCGGAACGTGCAATCAAGCGCCTCCCGAAGAACCGAAGCATTCAGATCGGACCTCAGATATTGACAAGGTTGATGAATCATTTCGGGGAAAAGCGGGTAAAAGTAGTTGAAAAGACTATTGAAAACAATGTTTAAATAATGTATCATGATTTCAGAAAAATATGAAATTTTATTGTTTATGACTATGGAAAGGTGGACAAAAACATGGAAGAAAAGCTGAGAGTACTTGAAGAAATGGAAGACACCATACGCACTATCGGCGTACTTACAAGCGGCGGCGATGCACCGGGAATGAACGCGGCGATCCGTGCAGTTGTAAGAACAGCTTTATCAAAAGGACTCAGGGTTCGCGGAATCAGGAGAGGATATCATGGTCTGCTCAGAGAAGAGATTATCGATCTCTCGGCACGTGATGTATCCGATACGATTCAGCGTGGAGGCACGATTCTCCAGACAGCGCGCTGCCATTCAATGCGTTCTCCGGAAGGTCAGCAGAAAGCAGCTGCAATCTGCAAAAAGTATGGTATTGATGCTTTGGTTGTTATCGGCGGAGACGGATCTTTTGCAGGTGCACAGAAGCTTGCAGAACTGGGTGTAAGGGTAATCGGTCTTCCGGGAACAATTGACCTTGACATTGCATGTACAGATTATACGATCGGATTCGATACCGCTGTCAATACGGCAATGGAAGCAATCGATAAGGTACGTGACACATCCACTTCCCATGAGAGATGCAGTATTATTGAAGTTATGGGACGGGGCGCAGGATATCTTGCCCTGTGGTGCGGAATTGCCAACGGAGCAGAGAGGATTCTGATGCCGGAGGAAAAGGATGATTACGATGAGCAGGAACTGATCAAGGACATCATGGCGAATAAGAAGCGTGGTAAAAAGAATTATATTATTATTAATGCAGAAGGTGTCGGAGATACAATCAACATGGCAAAAAGAATTGAAGAGGCAACCGGTATCGAGACCCGTGCAACGATTCTCGGACACATGCAGCGAGGCGGAAGCCCGACATGTAAGGACCGTGTATATGCATCCATCATGGGAGCAATGGCAGTTGAACTGCTTGTACAGGGCAAGACAAACAGGGTTGTAGGATACAGAAATGGACAGTTCGTAGATTATGACATGAATGAAGCACTTTCCATGAAGAAAGAAATTCCACAGGAACAGTATGATATTGCGAAAGTATTAGCACTTTAGGAGATATGTGGCAGTGAGTATGGAAGGTAAAAAGACGGCTCCCATCGGAGTATTCGATTCGGGAGTCGGGGGGCTGACGGTAGTACGTGAGATCATCCGGCATCTGCCCAATGAAAATATAGTATATTTTGGAGATACAGCCCGTGTTCCATACGGAAGCAAGTCTCAGAATACTATTATACATTTTGCAGAACAGATCATCCGCTTTCTGAAGACAAAAGAAGTAAAGGCAATCGTGATCGCGTGCAATACTGCAAGTGCGCTTGCTCTGGATGCAGTCAGGGGAGAATTTGATGTACCGATCATCGGTGTGGTCGTTCCGGGAGCGCGTGCTGCCGTGGAAGAGACGAAGAATCTTCATGTAGGTATCGTCGGCACTGATGCAACAGTACAGAGCGGAATGTATACAAAAGTAATACAGTCCATGAATCCACGGGTTCAGGTGGCTGAAAAAGCATGCCCGCTTTTTGTGCCGCTGGTTGAAGAGGGATTCAAAGAACATCCGGTGACGCAGGAAATCATAGAATATTACCTTGAGTCCATAAAGCAGTCAGATATTGATACCATGATATTGGGATGTACCCATTATCCTTTGCTTCGCTCAAAAATCAAGGCATACATGGGTGACAGAATCCATATTGTGAATCCTGCATATGAGACGGCAATGGATCTGAAGGCTTTGCTTGAGGAACATGATATGGCAAATGACGGGACAGATGAGCCGCACAGCATATACCGGTTCTACGTCAGCGATGCGGCGGAGAAGTTCAGGAGATTTGCCAATACTGTGATGCCGTTCGATGTCCCGACAACGAATGTGGTCAATATCGAGGAATATTAAAAATGACAAAAGATGTATTAGTCAGTATTTCCGGCCTGCACATTGACATAACGGAGAAACTTCCGGATGATGGGCAGCAGGAGGAAAACCCTCCGATTGAAGTGGTGACGCCGGCAAATTATTTTTGTAAAAACGGGAAGCATTATGTAATTTATGATGAAGTCATGGAAGGAATTCCGGGGACGATTAAGAATAAAATCAAAATTACAGGAACAGACTGTGTGGAAATCATGAAGACAGGGGCGGCAGGCTCCCACATGATATTTGAAAAGGATAAAAAGAATCTGACCTATTATCAGACTCCATACGGACAAATGCTGGTCGGTGTTGAGACAAGGCAGATGGATGTGGCAGTTGCCGATAAAAACATTGATGTATTTATCCGGTATGAGCTGGATGTGAATCATGAGCCTATGGCAGATTGTGAGATCAGAATGAATATAACAGATATGCACGGCGGAGATTTCCGACTGGTTTCGCAATAAGGGATATGCAGCTGACGGAATCAAAAACCGATGCTGCGGTTAAACCATAAACAATATAATAAAACTTGTAACAGTTCAGCTCGCACCATTCGCAAAACGCACCTCTGGTGCTTCCTCGTTGCTACGCAGCTATTTTTGCTCATTTTCGGGCGCTAAGCTCATAATCGAAGCGGCGTGCTCTTTCATGCAAGCATGCTACGCACACCTTTTCGATTATGGCTGAACTGTTACAAATATATAATAAAAAAGATCCGGTTCTGGTGAAGGCCGGGTCTTTTTATACTTTCTTATACAGAAATGCTGCAGACGGCAGGCATTCTGTATTGTCTGTTGCTGTATTGTTCTGTCGTTTTATCTTTGCTGTTTTATACAGTGTCCTGAGATTATTTCCTGAAACGTGCCAGAAATTTTTTCTTTTTCTTCTTTTCGGGAACTTCGAGCGGTCCGCGTATTCCTTTTACCGAAGTGATGTAAACACCGCTTACCACCGCTTTAACTTCCTTTTTGACAGGAATTTTCGGGAACAGTTCCGATTCACATGTCAGGTTCATGATTTTGGCTCCTACCTTTGCTTTTATAACAGGTACTTTTGCGCCGCGCAGATAGCGGGGGGCACTTTCAATGACCATTGACGGAAGACCGGACTCTTTAAGCTTCATCATCTTCTTGTCGATAATCAGCATAGGGACTGTCTGTGCGACGGCATCCATCTGTTCTTTATTTTCAGCAGCTTTTTTTTCCGCCCTTTTCCCATAAATATAAAGGGCAATTGTTGCTATGATCAGAACAGCCAGGATAACCAGCAACACAATTGTTAATGTACTCACGGCAAACCCTCCTAAACTCTTTTTCCGCAGTTATGCAATTAACATTGTAGCATTGTTTCCTGCGAAGTGCAAGCAAAAATAGATATATGCGGGTATATGAAACAGTTGGGGATATTATAATATTCCATAAGATTCCGATATTGGGAAGCAGGCAAAGAGAGGGTATTATGTTGGACGGTGTATGGAATATGTTTACGGCGGCAGGCGATTTTATGCTGAAAAATCTCGTGTTGATCAATATTATATTGTCTCTGGTAATTGTGTTTTTTCAGAGGCGGTCTCCGCAAAAGGTCTGGACCTGGCTTTTGATTCTTTATTTTATCCCGATCGTTGGATTTATCCTGTATCTTTTTATCGGTCAGGATTACCACAAAAGCCGTATGTTCAGGGCAAAAGATGTTGACAGTGAGATAAAGTGTGCGGCACGCCGTCAGGAGAAAAATATTCATCAAAAAAAATTACAGTTCTTTGGATCTGGCATGAAGAAGTTTGAAAAGCTGGTCTTATATAATCTTGAGGCCGGGCAGGCGGTTCTCACGGATAATAACGATGTACGTATTTTTACGGCTGGAAAGGAAAAATTTAAAGTGCTTCTCGAAGAAATCAAAAAAGCAGAACACTATATTCATTTTCAGTATTATGTCATCCGAAGTGACGAGCTTTGGGACGCAATTGCACAGGCGCTGAAACAGAAGGCAGAGCAGGGAGTAGAGGTTCGTGTGTTGGTTGACGGAATGGGCGGCAGGCGCTTCTGTAAGAGTGACAGAGAAGCATTGAAAGCGGCAGGTATTGAAACGGCAGAATTTTTTCCGCCTGTTCTTGGAAAGCTTCAGCTTCGCATCAATTATCGCAATCACAGGAAAATTGTCGTGATTGACGGGAGAATAGGTTTTGTCGGAGGACTTAATGTGGGAAGAGAATATCTGGGTATGGATCCACGTTTTGGGTATTGGAGAGATACCCATTTGTGCATAGAAGGTTCTGCCGTAACTTCGCTTGCGGTACGATTTGCGCTGGATTGGAATTATGCCGCAAAAGAAAATCTGTTTCTCAAAGATCATCTGTTTCGTGTACCTGAGTATTTACGGGAAGGGCACGATCCGGTGCAGATTATTTCCAGCGGGCCGGACTCACAGACGAAAATGATTCATGATAATTATCTGCATCTGATTCATGATGCATCTGACCATATTTATATCCAGACGCCTTATCTGGTGCCGGATGACTCGATCCTGGATGCGCTCAAAATAGCTGCACGTTCCGGAATCGATGTGAGAATCATGATACCATGCAAGCCGGATCATCCGTTTGTATACTGGGCAACGTATTCTTATGCAGGGGAACTGTTGGAGGCCGGGGCAAAATGCTATGTGTACAATCCCGGATTTCTGCATGCAAAGACATTATGCGTGGATGGAATGGCGGCATGCGTAGGGACTGCAAACATGGATATCCGGAGTTTTGAATTGAATTTTGAAGTAAATGCCGTGATTTACAGTGAACAGACTGTACAATGCCTGGAGGATGCATTTATGAATGATATCAAAGACTGCAGACAGATTACAGAGGATGTATATAGGCACAGGCCTCTGTCTGTTAGGGTTAAAGAACAATTTTCGAGATTATTGTCACCGTTATTGTAGGAAATAAGTAGCATGTTTCGCCTCGTATTTTTGATTATGGCTGAACCGTATATATAAAATCTTTAAAACGGCTTTTTTTTAAACAGTAAATGTGATATAGTAAAAATACTGACGCAAAGGGAAGCGGCTGCTTTCTGTGTTGAAAAGATAAAATATTATGAGGTGAAGAAATGAAAAAAAGAATTATAGCAGCGGCATTGGGAATTATGATGACGGTGTCACTGGCAGGATGCAGCGGGAAGCTGTCAAATGAATATGTAACAATTAACCAGTATAAAGGGCTTGAGGTAGAACAGGTGGAGCTTGCGGAAGTGACAGATGCGGATATTGAAGACACGATTAACAGTTATCTTGGTGCAACTCCGGTACAGATAGATATCACTGACCGCGCGGCACAGATGGGGGATATCGTTAATATTGATTATGTCGGCTCGGTTGACGGTGTAGAGTTTTCCGGAGGAAGTACACAGGGAATGGGAACGGACCTGGAACTCGGCTCCAATGCCTATATCGGAGCTAATGGCGACTGTCAGGGGTTTGAAGAACAGGTCGTAGGACATAATATCGGTGAAAATTTTGACATTACCGTTAAGTTTCCGGCGGATTACGGCAATGAGGAATTAAATGACAAAGTTGCAGTATTTAATATCACATTGAACCGTATTTACCAGGAAGAAGACGCAGAACTGACAGATGAGTGGGTTCAGTCTAACAGCTACGAGTCCGAGACGGTCGAAGAATACAGAGAGGAAATCCGCAAAACGCTGGAAGAAAGCAACCAGTCTGAATATGACAATACTCTGCAGTCAGAAGTCTTTGATGCTTTTCTTGAACAGGTTGAAGTAAAGAAACTCCCGCAGGAAAAGGTTGATCAGCAGTATGATTATGTGATCGAGCAGTATACGAATCTTGCACAGGCTTATGGAATGGAAGTGTCCGATATCATTGAAAGTTCAGGAATGACACAGGAAGAATTTGAGGCGAAGGTTACAGAAATAGCAGAAGACTCTGTGAAAAGATCGGTGGCCTGCGAGCTGCTTGCAAAGAAACTGAAACTGGAACCGTCAGACGAAGAATATGAGCAGCGTGTTGCAGAATATGCAGAAAGTTATGGCTATGAGGATGTAGATGCGTTCAGAGAGGCATTCAGTGAAGATATTATCAGAAATGCGGTTATTGAGGAAAACGTGGTAAAATATCTGGCAGAGAACTGCGTGCAGGTTGAAAAACAGGACGATGCGGATGCCGGCAGTGAAGAATAGTAATGTATAAAAACGGACAGGTTTAAATACAGATGAACGCAGGATGAGAAGCCGGCGTTCACGAGAAAATTTCAAAGCGGATGGTGTGTCCCGGTCGGGGCTTCGGGCGTTGTTTTTACGCACAGGACATGGCATAGGGAATACACCGCAGATAAGTTTCATGGAAAGTGGAGGAAGAAGAGATGAAACTGGAAAATGATTTTCTCTGCGTAGAAATTGCGGAGCTGGGAGCTGAAGTTACAAGGATTTATGACAAAGAGACCGGCAATGAAGTGCTGTGGAACGGCAATCCAAAATACTGGAAACGTCATTCACCGGTACTGTTCCCGAATGTCGGGAGAACATGGCAGAATACCGTGCTGATTAACGGAGTGAAATATCCGACTTCCATGCATGGCTTTGCCAGAGATACGGTATTTACGTGTATTAAATCGGCAACGGACAGCGTTACTTACATGATGCGTTCATCAGAGGAGACGAAGGAAGTGTATCCGTTTGATTTTGAACTGCATATAACTTATTATCTGCGGGGAAAAGAGCTGGAGGTTGAATGGGAGGTTAAAAACCGCTCGGAAGATACGATGTATTATACGATCGGGGGACATCCTGCGTTCTGGTTTTCCGGCAGTGAAGAAACGAAAGAGGACTATATCCTGAAGTTCCCCGGAAAGAAAACTCTGCAGTACGTCCGTCCTTCTCTGGAAACAGGCACGGCTCTTGTTGACCAGGTGTACACACTTGAACTGGACAATGAGACTTGTTCGATAAATGACGAAATGTTTGCACAGGATGCCTTGATTTTTGATGACGGACAGGTGGAAGAAATCTGGCTCTGTCATAAGGACGGAAGCCCATATGTAGGTATGAGGTGCCCGGGGATCATAAGTCTTGGCGTCTGGTCAGTGAAAAATGCACCGTTTGTATCTTTTGAGCCGTGGGCAGGACGCTGTGATGATTATGGCTTTGATAAAGATATTTCCGAAAAGAGAGGAATCAATAAAGTTGAGAGCGGAAAGACCCTGGTAAAATCATATACAATTGTTGTTGCATAAGGTGATAAATACAATTCAAAAAAGAATTCCCTGCAGAGAAATCTGCAGGGAATTCTTTTTTTGAATTGTATTGACATTCTGCAATTAAGTGCTATAATAAAATCAACAAATGAACAATTGTTCATATGAACGAAGAATAATATTGAGCAATTGTACTGAGAGTAAATATATGGAGGAGATACAATGAAAAAGACGTATAAGATCGAAGTGGACTGTGCAAATTGTGCAAATAAGATGGAGGAAGCAGCCAGAAAGACATCGGGTGTCAAGAATGCTACGGTGAATATTATGACATTGAAAATGACAGTGGAATTTGATGAGGGAGTTGATCCGAAAGCTGTTATGCAGGAAGTACTGAAGGGATGTAAAAAGGTTGAGGATGAATGTGAAATCTATTTTTAGCGAAAAATGGGTATCATAAAAGTATGATGCAGGAAAGCGTTGGTGTCTGCCGGAAGGCATATCAGATTCTTAAGGAGGTACCAGGAAATGAATAAGAAGCAAAAGAAGATGCTTAGCCGGATTGTTATCTCAGTGATACTGATTATTATTTTAAATTTTCTTCCGGTTAAAGGTTATTTGAAATTTGTGCTTTATATGATTCCATACTTTGTTATCGGATACGATATTCTGCTGAAAGCGTGGAAAGGGATTTTAAATCGGCAGGTATTTGATGAAAATTTCCTGATGGCGGTTGCAACTGTAGGGGCAATTCTTCTTGGTGATTATACCGAAGGTGTGGCAGTTATGCTGTTTTATCAGATCGGAGAACTGTTTCAAAGCTATGCTGTCGGGAGAAGCAGGAAGAATATCAGTGATCTGATGGACATCCGTCCCGACTATGCTAATGTTGAAGGTGAGAATGGCAGGCTGGAGCAGATTGATCCGGATGAAGTGGAAGTGGGAAGCGTTATTATTGTCCGCCCGGGTGAGAAGATTCCGATTGACGGAATCGTTCTGGAAGGAAAGACAACTCTTGATACGGTGGCATTGACCGGAGAGAGTGTCCCGAGGGAGATACAGGAAGGCGATGAAGTAATCAGCGGCTGTATTAATCTGACAGGAATGCTGAAGATTCAGACAACAAAAGAGTTCGGTGAATCGACAGTTTCCAAAATTCTGGAACTTGTGGAAAATGCAAGTTCCCGGAAATCAAAATCAGAAAACTTTATTTCAAAATTCGCAAGATATTATACTCCTGCAGTCTGCTATGGTGCAGTTGCACTTGCAGTTTTGCCCCCGGTTTTCAGGATGATATTTTTACAGGCTTCTCCTGAATGGGGAGAATGGGTTCTCCGTGCACTGACATTTCTTGTCATCAGTTGTCCGTGTGCGCTTGTTATCAGCATTCCTCTCAGCTTTTTTGCCGGAATCGGCGGGGCAGGAAACGCAGGCATTCTGGTGAAGGGATCCAATTATCTGGAAATTCTTTCACAGACAAAATATGTGGTATTCGATAAAACAGGGACGATGACACAAGGAGTATTTGAGGTAAGCGGCATCCATCATGCGCAGCTTCCGGAGGAGCAGCTTCTGGAATATGCAGCACTTGCGGAAAGCTATTCTACACATCCGATCAGCTTGAGCCTCCGGAAGGCTTACGGAAAGCCTGTTGATAAGAGCCGGGTGACAGATGTGGAGGAAATCAGCGGAAACGGTGTCATGGCGAAAGTGGACGGCATTCCGGTCGCTGCCGGAAATGCAAAGCTTATGAAGCGGCTGAATGTGGATTATGTCCAGTGCCGCAGTGCAGGTACAGTGATTCATATGGTAGTGGACGGAGAATATGCGGGACACATACTGATCTCAGACAGACTCAAGCCGGGAGCGAAGGAAGCAGTCAAAGAACTGAAAAAGGCTGGCGTCCGCAAAACTGTCATGCTGACCGGAGATATGAAAAATGTGGCTGAGCAGGTTGCACAGGAGCTGGGAATCGACGAGGTGTACAGTGAATTGCTGCCGGCTGATAAGGTTACAAAGGTCGAGGAACTACTGGCAGTAACAGGAAAAAATGAAAAGCTTGCATTTGTCGGTGACGGAATTAATGATGCTCCGGTGTTGTCAAGGGCCGATATCGGCATCGCGATGGGAGCACTTGGCTCCGACGCCGCAATCGAAGCTGCAGATATCGTCCTGATGGATGATGACCCTCGAAAAATCGCAAAGGCGATTAAAATTTCCAGAAAGTGTCTCCGGATTGTCTATGAAAATATTATCTTTGCCATAGGAGTAAAAATAGTCTGCCTTATTTTAGGAGCCCTGGGGATTGCCGGTATGTGGGCAGCGATATTTGCAGATGTCGGGGTGATGGTAATTGCCGTGCTCAATGCTGTCCGCACGTTGTCTGTAAAAAATATTTGAAATCCGAATTTAAAAAATTAGAAGTTCAGTCCGCAAAGTTTGCAAAAGGCGACCATGGTGAGAATGACAATATTATTGCCTGCAATCAGGCAATCAGTTTACAATTAAGAATTGAAAAAAGAAATAAATAATCGTATTATATAATAAGACAGCCGCAGCATGATGTTTGCGGCTGTTTAAAATAAAAGGCAGGTGACTTTATGAGAAACACTGAGATTGAGCATTGTGATGTGATGGAAATCCATGAAGATTTATTAAAAACTGTAAATGAAAAGATGCCGGATGAAGAGGAATTATATGATCTTGCAGAACTTTTTAAGGTGTTCGGTGATTCCACCAGAATCCGCATTTTGTTTGTCTTGTTTGAAGCTGAGTTATGCGTATGTGACCTGGCAGAGGCACTTCATATGACACAGTCTGCAGTGTCACATCAACTCAGGATACTCAAACAGAATAAACTGGTGAAGAGCAGACGGGAAGGAAAATCGGTATTCTATTCTCTGGCAGACGGACATGTAAGGACAATCATAGACCAGGGGCGTGAACACATTGAAGAAGATTGATTATATTGAACTCCAAACGGATGGAACCGGATATAAACGATAGTTCCGGTAACCATGTGGTATAAAAAATCTCGGAGTATGATCAAAACAGACAATTAAGACGAGGGAGGAATTTTTATGAGATGTTATTTTTGTAATTCAGAGATACCGGATGATGCTATGTTTTGTCCTGAATGCGGGAAAATTTGTCAGATGTGCCGGACTCGAAAAAAATCTGTCCGGGATGCGGAACGCTGTTGGAAGTAGGAGAGGCGTTTTGCCCGGAATGCGGGCTTCTGGTTACGGCTTCCCTGAAGAAAAATGAAGGAACAGTCAATAATGTGTCGGAGACGGACTGGAATAATTACGGAGCTGATGCAAATGCACAGGGAAGAACTTCGGACAATCAGACAGGAGCGCTGGGTGCGGGCTCAGGAATCCCGGGGAAAACTTACGGACAACAGGGCACAATGCAGAGAAGAAACGCAGGCGGACAGGGAACAGAGACATCATATGTACCGCAGGCAGACAAATCCGGTTCCGGAAAGCTTAAAGAGAAGGCACCCGTCATCGCTGCCGCAGCTCTGGCAATCGTACTGTTCGGAGGTTTGGCATTAAAGGTTTTTGTACTGGATAAAAAAGATGCACAACAATCGAATGTGGCTGAAAGTAATCTGTATGATGAAGGGGATAATAATGAAAACGGACAGGAGGTATCAGCAGATTCCGTGAAACTGTCTGATGTGGATTTCAATCTGCTGGAAGATGATGAGCTTATTATGGAAGGTCTGATAAAGACAACAAAAAATGATGAAAAGGTTCTTCGCTGGGATGAACCGTTATCCTTTTATGGGGTTGATTTCAATGGAGACAAAGTTTTGCTGGAAGAAGTTCGGAATGCTTATATTGATGAAGCTTCCCTGCCGGACGGAATGCTGGACAGCATAAAATCCAATGAAACAATTGTCATCCGCGGTGAGTTTTATATTGATGAGGACAGGCTGTATCTGACTCCGGACGATGTTTTCGATGAAGACGGCAATGATCTGGCAGCAGCATTTGAAAAAAGTAAAGACGAAAAGACGGATGACAATAAAACAGAATCAGCCAATGCATCATCGGAATATATTATTCCGGATAGTGATACCCGGCTGCTTACTATGGATGACATCAAGAATTTAAGCCTGCAGCAGGTGAATTATGCAAAAAATGAAATTTATGCAAGAAAAGGACGGCAGTTCCAGTCTGTCGAGCTTCAGAATTATTTCAACAGCAAGAGCTGGTATAAAGGAACAATTTCTCCAAGTGCCTTCAGCGAATCTCTTTTGTCTGACGTAGAGAAGAAAAATGTTGAGCTTTTGAAAAACCGGGAGTTCAGTATGGATTCCAGAGGCTATCAGCTGGACCAGAATTAAGAGGAATATCATGAAAAAAAATATGTGTTTAATGATGGTGATCCTGATGTGCCTGGTGGTTCTTGCGGGGTGCGGCGGCCTGCAGGTAAAAGAAACAACAGAGCTTGAAGAAAGCGGGAAGAAGACAGAGGAAGCTGATGAAAAAGAACCGGAAGAGCTTAAAATCGTTACGGCTGAAGAACCTGAACTGGAAGATACAGGAAACGGAAAAGGTACAGAGAATTCCGGGGGAGAAAATGAAGGAGAGCAGGCAGAAAATCCTGAAAAGAAAGGTATCCTGATTGCTCTTGATCCGGGACATCAGGGGCCAAATGTGGATATGAGTGCTCAGGAGCCGAATGCGCCCGGTTCCGGCGTAATGAAGACAAAAGCGACAGGGGGAACTAGCGGGCGCTTTACAGGAATTCCTGAATATCAGCTGAATCTTGATATCGCGCTGATGGTAAGAGACCGCCTGACTGCACTGGGGTACGATGTTATTATGACGAGAGAAGATAATGATACGGCAATCAGTAATGCGGAACGTGCGGCTCTTGCAAACGATGCGGGGGCTGACATTTCTGTCCGTATTCATGCGAATGGAAGCGAATCTTCTTCGGCAAACGGTGCACTTGTACTGATCGGTTCGGCATCCAATCCTTATGTGGGAGGACTTTATGACAGCAGCAGCCGTCTTGCGGAAACAGTCTTGAACGCATATTGTGCTTCTACCGGAATGCAGAATCTTGGAATTCAGGTTAACGACACAATGACAGGAATTAACTGGAGCAAAATACCTGTCATTATTCTGGAAATGGGATTCATGACGAATGAGCAGGATGACAGAAATATGGCAGATGCTTCTTTTCGTGAAAAAATGGCAGATGGTATTGTAAATGGCATTAATGTGTATTATGGGGTTGCACAATAATTATCGGGGGATGCGTATAGAATGGAACGGAAGAATATAAGACGGAATAACGCAAAACAAAAAAATATCAAAAGGAATAATACAGAACAGAATGATGTTGAGAATAAGAACGTCAGATCGTGGAAGGTTTATGCAGCATGGGGGAGTGTTGTGATTCTTCTGGCGGTAGTTGTGGTGGTTTTTGTGATTGCAGCAGGGAAGGGCAAACAACAAGAACCTGTACTTGGAGAAGAGATAAAGGCGGACGCGGAAGAGGCGGCTGAAGTTGATAAGCGGGTCAAGGCGCTTGTTATTGATACGAAGGAGGAAGAAACGGAAGAAGATGCCGGAGAGGCACAGGAAGGACAGGAGAAAACAGTGGATGAGAATACGTCTGCCCGGGATACGGCAGGCGAATTGACGGAACTGGAGCAACAGATACAGGAGTGTATTGCCCCTGTCCGGTCATCCGGTGCTCAGGCGGCGATTTATGTTGAAAGCCTGACAGACGGAGCATATGCTTTTGTATCCGGAGGACAGATGCAGTCCGCAAGCCTTATCAAACTTTATATAGCAGGATGCGTTTTTGAACAGATGGACATGGTGCGCGGACAGGAAGTCTATGCGGGAGAAACAGATGAACTGCTCCGCCTTATGATTACGATCAGTGACAACGATGCGACAAATACACGTGTCAGACGTCTGGGACAGGGAGGTGCATCGGCAGGTATGGCTCGGGTGAATCAGTTCTGCAGCAGTCATGGATTTGCAGAGACACATATGGGCAGGCTGATGCTGGATTTTAATTCCGCTGATGATAATTATACTTCTGTCAGTGACTGCGGCAGGCTGCTCCGTGCCATCTGCCGGGGGGGGAATTTCAGGAAGCAACGAGATTATCGGGTTGATGAAGCAGCAGGAGAGGACGGGCAAGATACCGGCAGGTGTGCCGTCCGGAATAGTAACCGCAAATAAAACGGGGGAACTTACCGATGTTGAAAATGATGTTGCGATCATATATGCTGATGCCGGAACGTATATCCTCTGTGTGATGATGAGCGGATTGTCAGATACATATGCTGCTAGGGGGACGATCACCCAGGTATCATCACAGGTCTATCAGTATATGGCAGCAAGATAATGTTGTTAATGATAAAATCAAGCAAATGATAAAAACAATAATAACTAACAATAATAATAGAGCTGTTTGCCGGCTCCCGTCAGGGAAATATCACCCTGGCGGAGAAACGGCACACAGCTCTTAATTAATTATCACGCATATATCAATTTTCAGAAAAGACAGCTTAAAATAAAATTTACAGGGTGTCTTCTCTTCTGATGTATCCCGGTTTGTCTGCCGGAGAAACAAGTTCTTTTACGTGAATGACTTTTGCACGCTTATCAACAAGCTGATTTTCTACAAGTACATTCTCTCCGATTACAGCGCCCGGAAGCAGTACTGAATTCCTGATGACAGCTCCTTTCTTGATCACGCAGGCACGTCCGATAACAGAGTTTTCAACAGTTCCTTCAATAAGGCATCCATTCGATACAACAGAAGACTTAACATTGGCTGTCTCATAATACTGTGTCGGGCAGGAATCATTTGTACGTGTATAAATCGGCCAGTCCGGATCAAACAGATTATTGGCATCTTTCATGTTGATAAGATTAATATTAGCATCAAAATAGCTCTTGAAATCTGTGATAGTTGAGAAATATCCGCGATGGGATACCCCGCGCACATCCAGTTCATCACATTCCATATTTACAATCTGTGCAAGTGTACATACAGAAGAAACTTTTTTTGCCTTTTTAATCAGTTCTATGAACAATTCTTTGCTCATGATATATGTATCCATGAAAATGTTCTTTGTCTTTGCTGTGCCGCGGTTCTGTTCGATAGAAAGAACACCTTTCTGTTTGTTAAGGTTCAGTGTATCACATGTAAGGAACTCTTCCTTTGCATTGTCTGTGATATGGTACAACAAAGTAATATCTGCTCCGGAATCTATATGCTGCTTAAGCAGGGCATTGAAATCCTGGGTGTAGACCATATAGCTTGGTGCGATAACCACATATTGTTCATGCATTTTTGAGATGGCTTCAAGATTCTCAGAAAATGCAGCGATATCTGTGTTATAAATATCGTTTTCTGAATTGCTTTCGGCAAAAAGCAAATGTACTTTTCCTCGTTTGGAGTTGATATTGTAGTGTCTTCCTGTTCCGATATGCTCTACGATAGAACGCGGACGTTTACTTCTTACATATACCTGAATACGGTCAATCCCGCTGTTGCTCATGTTAGAAATAGGGAAGTCCACTACACGGTATCTTCCAAGGAAAGAGAAAGCACCGATCGGACGGTAGTCCTGCATACCTTCAACCCAGATGTTATTACCTGAAGCGTTTACAATTCCAAATGCATTACACATATTATTCTACCCCCTTTACACGTTTTGCAACAAGTTCAATATTCTTGCTGTCAGCAGAGCCTACTACAGCCTGTTTTCCGATTTTAACCCCATCGGCAACAAGTGCACGTGTTACAACAGCGCCCTCCTCAACTTCTGCACCGGGCATAAGTACACTGTCGATAACCTTAGCGCCGGCAGCAACTTTAGCACTGGTAAACAGAACTGAGTTCTTAACTTCACCTTCCACCACACAGCCCTGTGTAATGAAAGCACGTTTGATATCTGCGTTAGGTCCGATATACTGCGGGAGTGTGGAGGTATCTTCGGTGTAAATCTTCCATGTAGGATCATTCAGATCAAGCTCGTTGTTCTCGTTGATCAGATCCATGTTTGCTTCCCAGAGAGAGTCAATTGTTCCTACATCTTTCCAGTAACCCTTGAATTTGTAAGCATACAGGCTCTTGTTGTCGTTAAGAAGCGCCGGGATAATGTCTTTTCCGAAATCGTGATGTGAATCCGGGTTTTTCATGTCGGCCAGAAGCATCTTGCGGAGCAGCTTCCATGTGAAGATGTAGATACCCATAGAAGCCAGATTGCTCTTCGGGTTAGCCGGTTTTTCTTCAAATTCCACGATACGGCCGGTCTCATCTGTGTTCATGATACCAAAACGGCTTGCTTCTTCAAATGGTACACCGATAACTGCGATGGTGGCATCGGCATTCATTTCTTTATGATATGCAAGCATTTTAGCATAATTCATTTTGTAAATGTGGTCACCGGAAAGAATCAGTACATATTCAGGTGAATAGGTATCGATAAAGTCGATGTTCTGAGAAATTGCATCAGCAGTTCCGCGGTATACATCCAGATTGGCATCAGCTTTTTCACGTGGCGGGAGTACATAAACACCGCTTTCTTTTGCATCCAGGCCCCAGCGTCCGCCGGCAGCGACATAACTGTTGAGAAGAACGGATTCATATTGTGTCAGAACGCCGACAACATCAATTCCGCTGTTAGCACAGTTGCTCAAGGGGAAGTCAACAATTCGATATTTTCCCCCGTACGAAACGGCTGGTTTTGCTACTTTGTTGGTTAAGTCATGAAGGCGGGAACCGCGGCCGCCCGCCAGAATCATAGCAACCATATTATTTTGATTCATAATGAGTCCTCTCTTTCGTTCTTGTTAATATGTATTATACAATCATTTATAGAATATTTCTACAACTTAATGTAAAAAAAACAATAGAATTATGGAAAAATCTAATAAAAATTTGTCGAAACGAAAGAATCGCCCGCCTAAGAAACATTTAATCAAGTTTTAATATATATTTAATTTTCATGCTAAGAGGTCTCTGTTAGAATAATAGACTGTAAAATCAAATTGATTTCAGGAGGAAAAGAGATGGAGCTTAATAAAGAGAATGTCAGGAAGATTAAAGAGCTGATTCTTTTTACAGTCCTAATTATAATTGTTTTGTGGAAACACACAGTTATCCTCGATATCCTGCATTTTATAAGCGGGATTATTTTCCCGTTCCTGCTGGGCGGCGCCATTGCTTTTGTGCTGAATGTGCCGATGAATTTTCTGGAGGATAAGATTTTTAAAAAATGGAAAACAGGACAGAGAAGGAAAGCACAGAAGCTGGCGAGGCC
Source organism: Lachnospiraceae bacterium (assembly GCA_004556565.1). Lineage (GTDB taxonomy): Bacteria > Bacillota > Clostridia > Lachnospirales > Lachnospiraceae > Schaedlerella. The sequence goes on from SFGN01000004.1 coordinate 45,409, forward strand.
TGCAAGTCTTATGCTTACGATACTGTGCCTGATAGGTGCCCTGATACTGGTGGTGTTTGTTGTCGCACCTCAGCTTGGGACTACATTTGCGTCTATAGGGAAAAATATTCAGGCATTTGTGCCGCGCTTTACAGGAATGGTGGAAGATATTTTCCATAATAATAAAAATATAACTGCCTGGCTTGCAGAACTGAACATGGACTGGGATAAGATCCTTGACAGTGTGCTCGGTTTTTTTAAAAATGGTGCAGGTAATGTGCTGGATTCCACCATGTCCGTAGCTAAGAACATCGTGAGCAGCGTGACAACATTTTTTATAGCATTTGTGTTTGCGTGCTATATCCTGCTTCAGAAAGAAAAACTGAGAGTGCAGGTCTCAAAGCTTCTTTATGCATATCTGCCTGTAAAAAGGGTTGAGGGCATACTGGATGTATGTTCTCTGACTTACCGCTGTTTTGCAAATTTCCTGACAGGTCAGTGTATGGAAGCAGTCATTTTTGGCAGTATGTGCTTTGCGGCACTGGTTATTCTGAGGATTCCGTATGCACTGCTGATCGGTGTCGTGGTTGCATTTACGGCCCTCATCCCGCTTCTCGGGGCATTTATAGGATGCGGGATAGGAGTATTGCTGATTCTTATGGAAAATCCGCTCAAAGCGGTGGTGTTTGTGATTGTCTTTCTTGTGCTGCAGCAGATTGAGGGGAATTTTGTTTATCCGAAAGTGGTGGGGAGTTCGATCGGACTCCCGTCTATCTGGGTGCTTGCAGCGGTCAGTATTGGCGGAAGCCTGATGGGGGTAGTCGGAATCCTTGTATTTATCCCCCTGGTATCCGTCATTTATACGCTGATAAAACAAGATGTATACAGGCGTCTTGAGCAAAAGGGGATTACAGTTTCTCAATCCGCCTCGGGGACAGATGTGAAAAAGTAATGTGGTGTCTGTCGATTAAAACCATATTAAATAAAAAGACTTGACTTCCTTAGTGCAGGTATGGTACAATGCACTGGCGAATGGAAGTAGGTCTTTTTTTTATGCCTAAAATTGGCGGCTTCGCAACCGTCAGAAACACGTAGTAAGATATTAAAAAGCGAGGTGGAAGTTGTGCGCACAAGAATCACATTGGAATGTACAGAATGCAAGAACCGTAACTACAACATGACCAAGGATAAGAAAGCTCATCCGGAGCGCATGGAAACAAAGAAGTATTGCAAATTCTGTAAATCACACACACTGCACAAAGAGACAAAATAGTCGCTGGAAGGAAGTGGATGTTATGGGTGAGAACACAGAAAAGAAAGAAAAATCTCAGGACAAGGCTCCGAAAAAGAGCTGGTTCAAAGGACTGAAAGCAGAGTTCAAAAAGGTTGTCTGGCCAGATAAGGATGCACTTGCAAAACAGACTGCAGCAGTTGTGGCGGTATCTGTACTGCTGGGAGCAATCATCTCAGTGATTGATACAATTCTGAAAGTAGGGATTGATTTTCTGGTAAGATAATCAGCCGCAGCGGAAAGGTGATAATATGTCAGAGGCAAGATGGTACGTCGTTCATACCTATTCAGGGTATGAAAACAAAGTAAAAGCTAATATTGATAAGACAATTGAGAACCGTCACCTGGAAGGCCAGATTCTGGAAGTAAGAGTTCCCCTTGAAGAAGTTGTTGAACTGAAAAATGGGGTTCAGAAGGTAAGCCAGAAAAAGCTGTTTCCCGGATATGTTATGATTCATATGATCATGAACGATGACACATGGTATGTTGTCCGAAATACCAGAGGCGTGACAGGGTTTGTCGGCCCGGGATCAAAACCGGTTCCGCTTGAAGAAGAAGAGATGGCAAGATTCGGAATCGCCAGAGAACAGATTTCGGACCTTGAGGTCGGAGATGTCATTAAGGTACTGAGAGGCCCGTGGGAAGGAACTGTGGGTGCCATCAGGGACATTAACATGCAGAAACAGACGTTGGGTATCTATATTGAAATGTTTGGCGGAGATACCAGAATTGAACTTAGTTTTGCAGACGTAAAAAAGATGGATTAAAACCGTGGGAGGGATTTGAATCCCGCCAATACCACAAGGAGGTAATTGAAAATGGCAAAGAAAGTAACAGGTTATATTAAATTGCAGATTCCGGCAGCAAAAGCTACTCCGGCACCACCGGTTGGTCCCGCACTTGGACAGCACGGTGTTAATATCGTTGAATTTACAAAGCAGTTTAATGCAAGGACAGCAGACCAGGCAGGTCTGATCATCCCGGTAGTTATCACTGTATACAGTGACAGAAGCTTCAGCTTTGTTACAAAGACACCGCCGGCAGCGGTTCTGATTAAGAAAGCTTGCAACATTCAGTCTGGTTCCGGTAAACCGAACAAGATAAAAGTGGCAAATATCACCAAGGCTCAGGTTGAGGAGATCGCTAAGACAAAGATGCCTGACCTGAATGCGGCAAGCCTTGAGGCAGCAGTCAGCATGATCGAAGGAACCTGCCGTTCTATGGGTGTTGTAGTAGTAGACTAAGAATCACTCGCATAAGGGAATTAATGAAGCTTTAAACAGTGGGAGGGATTTGAATCCCGCCAATACCACAAGGAGGTTATTAGAATGAAACGAGGAAAAAAATATATTGAAGCTGCAAAACAGATTGAAAGAGGAACTCTCTATGACAAGGGAGAGGCTATCTCTTTAGTTAAAAAATCAGCAGTAGCAAAATTTGATGAGACAATCGAAGCTCATATCAGAACAGGCTGTGACGGACGTCATGCAGATCAGCAGATTCGTGGCGCGGTCGTACTTCCGCACGGAACAGGTAAGAAAGTCCGCATTCTTGTATTTGCGAAGAATGCAAAGGTTGACGAAGCACTGGCAGCAGGTGCAGATTATGTTGGCGGTGATGAACTGATTCCGAAGATTCAGAATGAAGGCTGGCTGGATTTTGATGTGGTTGTTGCTACACCGGACATGATGGGTGTTGTCGGACGTCTCGGTCGTGTACTTGGTCCTAAAGGACTTATGCCGAACCCGAAAGCCGGCACGGTTACAATGGATGTAACAAAAGCAATCAACGATATCAAGGCTGGTAAGATTGAGTACAGATTGGACAAAACAAACATTATCCATGTGCCGCTTGGTAAAGCATCCTTTACCGAGGAACAGTTGGCGGACAACTTCCAGACGCTTATCGATGCAATCATCAAAGCAAGACCGGCAGCAGTAAAAGGACAGTTCCTTAAGAGTGTCACACTGACATCTACAATGGGACCTGGCGTAAAAGTTAATCCGTTGAAGCTGCAGTAATTTTGGTGAGAGAATCAGAATAGAGAGAATAAAATCCCTTCGGAATACGTGCCGGAGGGATTTTTTTTAGTAACAGTTCAGCCATAATCGAAATAGTGAGCGAATCATGCTCGCATGAAAGAGCGAACAAATTCGATTATGAGGTTAGCGCCGGAAAATGAGCAAAAGTAGCTGCCACGCAGCGGGTAAGCATCGAAGATGCGTTTTGCGAATGGCGCGTGCTGAACTGTTACGATTTTTTGACAAAGAATTTTCCGACAAAGAAATAAAAAATAGTTTCCGACAAAGAAATAAAAAATAGTTGACATCAGGAAAAGTGAGTGTTATTATGGTTCAGGTAATTAGCTGCCGAAGACAGTAGGTGCCGTAAGGCATAAGGATGAAAACGCCTACCGAGGGATGCAAGATTCAAGAATTGAATTTTTGAAACCTCTGTGTCTAAGTGTGCAGAGGTTTTTTTAAATCCTTTTCCTTGTGGCAGTATATCAAATAATACAAGGAGGTACAGCAGGACGTGGCAAAAGTTGAATTAAAACAACCAATTGTAGCGGCTATCGCAGAAGACATCAAAGATGCTCAGTCAGTAGTTCTTGTTGACTACCGCGGATTAACAGTGGCTCAGGATACCGAACTTCGTAAACAGTTCAGGGAAGCCGGTGTTATTTACAAAGTATGTAAGAACACAATGATGAAGAGAGCGTTCGAAGGTACTGAATTCGCAGGTTTGGATGAATATCTGGAAGGACCGAGCGCAATTGCAGTATGCAAAGAAGATGCAACAGCTCCGGCAAGAATTCTTTGTGAGTTTAAGAAGAAGGCGGACAAGCTGGAACTGAAGGCAGGTGTGGTTGAAGGAAGCATTTATGATGCGAACGGACTTACCGAAATCGCTAAGGTTCCTTCAAGAGACGTATTGCTCGGAAGACTGTTTGGAAGCATGCAGTCACCAATCGCAAACTTCGCCCGTGTTATCAAGCAGATCGCAGAAAAGGACGGCGAAGGCGCAGCAGCTGAGGAAGCTCCGGCAGAGGCAGCAGCAGAGTAAGCAGGAATTCCGCATCACACAGGAAGGCACTGCGGCTTAGAATGAATGAATCCGGGAATCCGGAAGAGTACAAGTATTAACCACAATTATAAAATGGAGGATATGAAAATGGCTAAATTGACAACAGCTGAATTTATTGAAGCAATCAAAGAATTATCAGTACTGGAACTGAATGAGTTAGTAAAAGCATGTGAAGAAGAGTTTGGCGTATCTGCAGCAGCAGGCGTTGTAATGGCTGGACCGGCAGCAGACGGCCCGAAGGAAGAAGAGAAGGATGAATTCGATGTAGAACTCGTAGCTGCAGGTGCATCCAAAGTTAAAGTTATCAAGGTTGTACGTGAAGTGACAGGTCTTGGTCTGAAAGAAGCAAAAGAGCTTGTTGACGGAGCTCCGAAGGTAATCAAGGAAGCTGTTTCCAAGGCAGAAGCTGAGGATCTGAAGAAGAGACTTGAGGCTGAAGGCGCAGAAGTTAAGCTGAAATAATTTATCACTATAAAAGTCCCGGACAGCAGCCATGTGACGGAGCATGCTTGCATGCGCAGACACATGGATATTGGACGGGCTGGCCCGTATGAGCAAGTAGTCCGATAGGCCGGATTGCGAATATGGGTAGCGATTGTGGGAGCACGAAGTGCGGAACAATCGATTTTTATTCTTGGTGATGTCTGTGAAAGCAGACATTTCCGTTTAGATTGAATAAGAGCTTATATGAAAACCGTGGGAGAGATTCTTCCGCGGTTTTTTCCAGCAGTTGCCTATATTGCCTGGGAACTGCCGGGAACCATCCCTTTTGGGATGCTGTGGGAGATGGTTTGGGTGCGATAGTAACTTAAAACATGCTAACTTAAAAAATAAAATAAAAACATTGACAGAAAAAAGAGTTTTGTGCTATAGTAAAAAATGCTCTATTATGGAATCGTATGCCATTGTAGTTTGCATTTGATTTGCAAAGCACAAGGCTCTTTTTCGTATATCAGTATACAAAAAAAGATGCAGCAGCAGATTTCATGCCGGGTCTATCCCGGCGATACTTGAAATCAGAAGCATTATCAGGGCGGCTCGTAGCCCGAAAAAAAATAAATGAGGAGTGAAACGTCAATGGAGAAAAACAGAATTCGTCCCATCACAAACGGAAAAAGCTCGCGCATGAGCTATTCCAGAAAAAAAGAAGTATTGGAGATGCCGAATCTAATCGAAGTCCAGAAGAATTCATACGAGTGGTTTCTGGATGAAGGGTTGAGAGAAGTATTTGATGATATTTCTCCGATCGCTGATTACAGCGGGCATTTAAGTCTGGAATTTGTTGATTTCAGGCTCTGCGAGGATGAGGTGAAGTACACAATCGAAGAGTGTAAAGAACGAGATGCAACTTATGCAGCACCTTTGAAAGTGAAAGTAAGGCTTTATAACAAAGAAAATGACGAGATTAACGAGCATGAGATTTTCATGGGTGATCTTCCGCTGATGACAAGGACGGGTACTTTTGTTATAAATGGCGCGGAACGTGTTATTGTCAGTCAGCTTGTCCGTTCTCCCGGTATATATTACGGAATAGCACACGATAAGCTGGGGAAAAAGCTGTTCTCCGCAACAGTGATTCCGAACCGCGGAGCATGGCTGGAATATGAAACAGACTCCAATGACGTTTTTTATGTACGTGTCGACCGTACCAGAAAGGTGCCGATCACTGTTTTGATCCGTGCGCTTGGTGTAGGTACGAATGCAGAGATTCTGGATATGTTCGGTGAAGAGCCGAAGATTCTTGCAAGTTTCGGAAAGGATGTCGCAACGAATTATCAGGAAGGTCTTCTTGAATTGTATAAGAAGATCCGTCCGGGCGAACCTCTTGCAGTGGACAGTGCGGAGAGCCTGATTACAGGTATGTTTTTTGATGCAAGACGTTACGATCTTGCAAAAGTAGGAAGATATAAATTTAATAAGAAGCTTGCCCTTAAGAACCGTGTTAAAGGACAGACAATTGCAGAAGATGTTGTAAGTCCGCTTACGGGTGAGGTGATTGCGGAAGCCGGGACGGTTATCACGAAAGAGCTTGCCGATACTATTCAGAATGAGGCAGTTCCGTTCCTGTGGGTGCGCGGCGAGGAGGAATCACGCAATATTAAGATTCTTTCTAATATGATGGTTGACCTTCAGGCAATCGTTGATATTGATCCGAAGGAAGTAGGGGTTACCGAGCAGGTTTACTATCCGGTCCTGGCAGGGCTTCTGGAAGAAACCGGCGGGGATATTGAAGAATTGAAGTTTGCAATCCGCAGGGATATCCATGACCTGATTCCAAAGCATATCACAAAGGAAGATATTTTTGCTTCCATTAACTATAATATGCATCTGGAATATGGCATGGGCAATGATGACGATATCGACCACCTGGGCAACCGCCGTATCCGTGCGGTCGGTGAACTTCTCCAGAACCAGTACAGAATTGGTCTTTCCAGACTGGAAAGAGTTGTACGTGAGAGAATGACAACCCAGGATCAGGAGGGGATTACACCGCAGTCGCTGATTAATATCAAGCCGGTGACGGCTGCAGTGAAGGAATTTTTCGGTTCTTCACAGCTTTCACAGTTTATGGATCAGAATAACCCGCTTGGTGAGCTGACCCATAAGAGACGTCTTTCCGCGCTGGGACCGGGAGGTCTGTCCAGAGACCGTGCCGGATTTGAGGTGCGTGACGTGCACTATTCTCATTACGGAAGAATGTGCCCGATCGAGACTCCTGAAGGTCCGAATATCGGTCTGATCAACTCTCTGGCATGTTATGCAAGGATTAATCAGTATGGATTTGTTGAAGCACCATATAGAAAGATAGACAAGAGCGATCCGGAAAATCCGGTTGTAACTGACGAAGTTGTTTACATGACAGCTGATGAAGAGGATAACTATCACGTGGCCCAGGCGAATGAGCCTTTGGATGAGGAAGGTCATTTTATTCGTAAAAATGTTTCCGGTCGTTACCGCGAAGAGACACAGGAATATGAAAGAAGTAAATTTGATTACATGGATGTATCGCCTAAGATGGTATTTTCCGTGGCAACAGCACTGATTCCTTTCCTGGAAAATGATGATGCGAACCGTGCGCTGATGGGTTCAAACATGCAGCGTCAGGCAGTTCCGCTTCTTACGACGGAAGCTCCTGTTGTAGGGACAGGAATGGAAGTAAAAGCAGCGGTGGACTCAGGTGTGTGCGTGGTTGCGGATGAGGCAGGCGTGGTTGAGCGTTCTACTTCGACCGAAATCACGATCAGACACGATGACGGCACAAAGAAGACTTATAAACTGACCAAATTCCAGAGAAGTAATCAGAGCAACTGCTACAATCAGAAACCGATCGTAGATAAAGGAGAGAGAGTTGCGGCGGGACAGGTTATTGCAGACGGACCGTCTACATCGATGGGTGAGATGGCTCTCGGCAAGAATCCGCTGATTGGTTTCATGACCTGGGAAGGTTACAATTATGAAGATGCTGTCCTGCTCAGCGAACGTCTGGTGCAGGAGGATGTATATACATCTGTCCATATCGAAGAATATGAGGCAGAGGCGCGTGAAACAAAGCTGGGGCCGGAGGATATCACAAAAGATATCCCGGGTGTCGGTGATGATGCACTGAAGGATCTGGATGAAAGAGGAATCATCCGCATTGGTGCGGAAGTACGTGCCGGCGATATTCTGGTGGGCAAGGTGACTCCGAAGGGCGAGACTGAGCTGACTGCAGAGGAGAGACTTCTCCGAGCCATTTTCGGTGAAAAAGCACGTGAAGTCAGGGATACATCCCTGAAAGTGCCTCACGGAGAATACGGAATTGTCGTGGATGCTAAAGTATTCACAAGAGAGAATGGAGATGAACTGTCTCCGGGAGTTAATAAGGCAGTCCGTATTTATATCGCTCAGAAGAGAAAAATCTCTGTCGGTGACAAAATGGCCGGACGTCATGGTAACAAGGGTGTTGTTTCCCGTGTACTTCCGGTAGAGGATATGCCGTTCCTTCCGAACGGACGTCCTCTGGATATCGTACTGAATCCTCTGGGTGTGCCTTCACGTATGAATATCGGACAGGTGCTTGAGATTCATCTGAGTCTTGCGGCAAAAGCACTTGGATTTAATATTTCCACTCCGGTTTTCGATGGTGCAAACGAGGTGGATATTATGGACACTCTGGATCTGGCAAATGATTATGTCAATCTGGAATGGGAAGAATTTGAAGCAAAGCATGGAGAAGAGCTGCTTCCGGAAGTTCTGCAGTATCTCTATGACAATAGAGAGCACAGGGCATTATGGAAAGGGGTTCCTCTTTCCCGCGACGGAAAAGTCCGCCTTCGTGACGGACGTACCGGAGAATATTTTGACGGCCCGGTTACAATCGGACATATGCATTACCTGAAACTGCATCACCTGGTAGACGATAAGATTCATGCCCGTTCTACCGGACCATACTCACTTGTTACGCAGCAGCCTCTGGGCGGCAAGGCTCAGTTCGGCGGACAGCGTTTCGGAGAGATGGAAGTATGGGCGCTTGAGGCATACGGCGCATCTTATACACTTCAGGAGATCCTGACTGTGAAATCTGATGATGTTGTTGGCCGTGTGAAAACGTATGAGGCGATTATTAAAGGCGAAAATATTCCGGAGCCAAGCATTCCGGAATCATTCAAAGTGCTTTTGAAAGAGCTTCAGTCTCTGGCACTGGATATCCGTGTGCTTCGTGATAATGGGAAGAAAGATGATTATACGGAAGTTGAGATTATGGAATCTGTTGATTATGGCGATACATCTCTCAATTCTATTATTGAAGGAGAAAGCAGACGTCAGAAAGAAGAGTCATATGCCAAGTATGGTTATACAGAGCAGGAAATCGGCGACGAAGGTATTGAAGATATCGAGCCGGACGATGACTATGACGATGATTACAGTGATGATACCATAGATTTTGATGATTATTTTGATGACGTAGAATAGGAGGAGCCAATTATATGCCAACAAATAATGAACAAGAATATCAGCCGTTAACTTTTGATGCAATCAAGATTGGCCTGGCTTCACCGGAGAAGATTCTGGAATGGTCCAAAGGCGAGGTTACCAAGCCTGAAACGATTAACTACAGGACGTTGAAGCCTGAAAAAGACGGACTTTTCTGTGAACGTATATTCGGGCCAAGCAAGGACTGGGAATGTCATTGCGGAAAATACAAAAAGATTCGTTATAAAGGTGTTGTCTGTGACCGGTGCGGCGTGGAAGTCACAAAATCCAGCGTGCGCCGTGAGCGTATGGGCCATATTGAGCTGGCAGCTCCGGTTTCCCATATCTGGTATTTTAAAGGAATTCCAAGCCGTATGGGACTGATCCTGGATATTTCGCCGCGTACATTGGAAAGAGTTCTGTACTTTGCAGCGTATATCGTTCTTGACCCAGGTGCGACAGATCTGTCCTATAAGCAGATTCTGACAGAGGCTGAGTACCAGGAGAAAAAAGAGGCATGGGGGGCAAAGGCCTTCCGTGTAGGAATGGGTGCAGAGGCAATCCGTGAACTTCTCCAGGCAATCGACCTGGAAAAAGAATATAGTGAGCTGCAGGCGGCTCTTGAGAATGCATCCGGACAGAAACGTGCAAGAATCGTAAAACGTCTGGAAGTTGTGGAAGCATTCCGTGAATCCGGAAACAAACCGGAGTGGATGGTGCTGACTGTTATCCCGGTCATTCCGCCGGATTTACGTCCGATGGTGCAGCTGGACGGCGGTCGTTTTGCAACTTCTGACCTGAATGATCTGTACCGTAGAATTATTAACAGAAATAACCGTCTTAAAAGACTGCTGGAGCTTGGAGCACCGGATATTATCGTCCGCAATGAGAAACGTATGCTCCAGGAAGCGGTCGATGCATTGATCGATAACGGACGCCGCGGTCGTCCGGTTACAGGACCGGGCAACAGAGCACTGAAATCTCTTTCCGATATGCTGAAAGGTAAGTCCGGCCGTTTCCGCCAGAACCTGCTTGGAAAGCGTGTTGACTATTCAGGACGTTCTGTTATCGTTGTAGGTCCGGAACTTAAAATTTATCAGTGCGGTCTGCCGAAAGAGATGGCAATCGAGCTGTTCAAGCCATTTGTTATGAAGGAACTTGTAGCAAACGGTACGGCTCATAATATAAAAAATGCAAAGAAGATGGTGGAACGTGTGGAGCCGCAGGTATGGGATGTTCTTGAAGAAGTCATTAAAGAGCATCCGGTAATGCTGAACCGTGCCCCCACGCTGCACAGACTTGGTATACAGGCGTTTGAACCGATTCTGGTAGAGGGTAAAGCTATTAAGCTCCATCCGCTTGTTTGTACCGCTTACAATGCCGATTTCGACGGAGACCAGATGGCGGTACATGTACCGTTGTCTGTGGAAGCCCAGGCTGAGTGCCGTTTCCTTCTGCTTTCTCCTAACAACCTGCTTAAACCGTCAGACGGCGGTCCTGTAGCTGTTCCTTCACAGGATATGGTTTCACAGGATATGGTACTTGGTATCTACTATCTGACTCAGGAAAGACCGGGTGCAAAAGGGGAAGGAATGTTCTTTAAGAGCGTAAGCGAGGCGATTCTGGCATACGAAAACGGATATATTACCCTGCATTCTAAGATAAAAGTCCGTGTAAGTAAGACAATGGAAGACGGCACTGTGAAGAGCGGCATAATCGACGCCACACTGGGACGGCTTTTGTTTAATGAGATTATCCCACAGGATCTGGGATTTGTTGACCGTGAGGTTGAAGGCAATGAGCTGCTGATGGAGATTGATTTCCATGTCGGAAAGAAACAGCTGAAGCGCATTCTGGAAAAGGTTATCAATACACACGGTGCAACTCAGACAGCAGAAGTGTTGGATGATGTAAAGGCGATTGGTTATAAATATTCCACCAGGGCTGCTATGACCGTATCTATTTCAGATATGACAGTACCGCCGCAGAAGCCGCAGATGATCAAAGATGCCCAGGATACCGTGGATAAGATTACCAGAAACTATAAACGTGGTCTTATTACAGAAGAAGAACGATATAAAGAAGTTGTCGAGACATGGAAGAATACGGATGATAAACTGACGGAGGCACTTCTTTCAGGGCTTGATAAGTATAATAATATCTATATGATGGCTGACTCAGGAGCCCGTGGTTCTGATAAACAGATTAAACAGCTTGCCGGTATGCGAGGCCTGATGGCTGATACGACCGGACGTACGATCGAGCTTCCGATTAAGTCCAACTTCCGTGAAGGTCTGGACGTTCTGGAATATTTTATGTCCGCGCACGGTGCACGTAAAGGTCTGTCCGATACAGCTCTGCGTACCGCTGACTCAGGTTACCTGACAAGACGTCTGGTTGACGTTTCACAGGAACTGATTATTCACGACAGTGACTGCGTGGAAGATGGCAAGGAAATTCCGGGAATGTATGTAAAAGCATTCATGGACGGAAATGAAGAGATTGAAAGCCTTCAGGAGCGTATCACAGGACGTTTCTCCTGTAAGGATATCAAAGATAAAGACGGCAATATCCTTGTAAAGGCAAATCATATGATTACGCCGAGACGTGCAGAACGCGTTATGAAGAAGGGTGTTGATGAGAATGGAAATCCGCTTGAACGCGTAAAGATCCGTACTATCCTGACATGTAAATGTAAAGATGGAGTATGCTCTAAATGTTATGGTGCGAATATGGCAACCGGTGAGGCAGTACAGGTCGGCGAGGCCGTAGGTATTATTGCTGCCCAGTCAATCGGTGAACCTGGTACACAGCTTACCATGCGTACGTTCCATACCGGTGGTGTTGCCGGTGATGATATCACACAGGGTCTTCCTCGTGTCGAAGAGCTTTTCGAGGCGAGAAAACCGAAGGGTCTTGCAATTATCACAGAATTTGCAGGAACCGCTACGATCAGTGATACGAAGAAAAAGCGTGAAGTCATCGTGTCAAACGCCGAGACAGGTGAAACAAAAGCATACCTGATTCCTTATGGCTCGCGTATTAAGGTTAGAGACGGTCAGATTCTTGAAGCTGGTGATGAACTTACTGAAGGTAGTGTAAATCCGCATGATATTCTGAAGATTAAAGGACTTCGTGCAGCACAGGATTATCTGCTCCGTGAAGTACAGCGAGTATATCGTCTGCAGGGTGTAGAAATCAACGATAAGCATATTGAAGTAATCGTACGTCAGATGTTGAAGAAAATCCGTGTTGAAGAAAGAGGAGATTCAGATTTCCTTCCGGGCAGTATGGCAGATGTGCTTGAATTCAACGAAGTGAACGAGCGTCTTGAAGCTGAGGGAAAAACACTGGCGACAGGAGAGCAGATCATGCTTGGTATTACAAAAGCATCTCTTGCAACCGACTCCTTCCTGTCGGCAGCATCCTTCCAGGAAACGACAAAGGTACTGACAGAAGCTGCTATTAAGGGCAAGGTTGACCGTCTGGTAGGACTGAAAGAGAATGTTCTTATCGGTAAGCATATCCCTGCTGGTACGGGTATGAAAAAATACCGTGATGTCCATCTGAATACAGAAATTGAGATGGAAGGCGAAATTGATTTTGATGAAGAAGATATGGAAAGCCTTTTTGCAGAGGAAACTCCGGCAGAGCAGCCGGCCGCTGAAACTGAAGCGGATGATGAAACTGATGCGGCGGACGAAATTGGATTTGGAGCTGTGGATACGGTAGAGACAGATGCTGATGATGAAAACGGCGGAGCAGAATAATCACTGAAAATTCAAAAGCATAATACAAAAGAATAAGAAAAAAGAATCCCGCATTTGTGGGATTCTTTTTTGATTGTTGATGCTAACAAAATGGTTGGTCACCTGAAGGGGAAGATTGATGTCGCTGTTATAATCGCACAGCATCTTTTATTCGATCGTCTCCCCGTTTCTGTATTTTCTTAATACATCCTGGATTCTCTCAGCAGGACTCAGCAGTGTGCTGATAGAGCTGTCATGATTTAAAGTGTCGATCAAAAGAGCTATATACTTGCTCATGTCACAGTTAATATAATATGGGCGTGAAAGCAGTTCCGGAGTCTGGTAAATCAGATTTGTTGTGAGGACACCACTGAGTATTCCTTCTTCGTAAGCTTTATCAAATTTTTCCAGACCGTTAGTAAACAGTCCGAATGTGGCAGCTGCATAGATGCGCTTCGCTTTTCTTCTTTTTAGCTCGGAGGCAACATCGATGATGCTGTCACCGGAAGAAATCATATCATCGATGATGATGACATCTTTGCCTTCAACGGAGCTGCCAAGGAATTCATGTGCAACGATCGGATTGCGGCCGTCCACAATTCTGGTATAATCGCGCCGTTTATAAAACATACCCATATCAAGACCGAGGACATTGGCCAGATAAACTGCACGGTTAGTTCCACCTTCATCAGGGCTGATTGCCATCATGTGGGCACTGTCAATCTGCAGGTCTTTTACGGTAGCAAGCAGGCTTTTAATAAACTGATACGTCGGAGATACTGTTTCAAACCCGCTCAGAGGGATTGCGTTCTGAACACGAGGATCATGGGCGTCAAAAGTGATAATGTTTTCCACACCCATGCGTACAAGCTCCTGCAGTGCAAGTGCACAGTCGAGCGATTCTCTGCTTGTCCGTTTATGCTGGCGGCTTTCATACAAGAAAGGCATGATAACGTTGATTCTTCTGCCTTTTCCGGCAATAGCGGCAATTACGCGCTTAAGGTTCTGGAAATGATCGTCGGGTGACATATGGTTTTTATGCCCGGTCAGTGAATAAGTAACACTGTAGTTACATACATCCACCATAAGGTAAAGGTCTTTACCGCGGACAGATTCATTGATTATGCCTTTTGCTTCCCCTGAACCAAATCGCGGCACCTTTGTATCAATGATGAAAGTGTCTTTGGAATATCCGGTGAACGCAGCGTTGTTTTTGCAGTAATGGGCACTTTCTTTTCTCCACTTTACGAGATACTCATTAACTTTGTTTCCGAGCTCTTCACAGCCGGTAATAGGAATCAAACCCAAAGTCCCTACCGGAATGTTTTCTAAGTTTCGCTCACTTCGACGTATCATTACTGTTCCTCCCTGTTAAGTAATTTCTTTTTTATCCTTATATCATCACCGAATAATTTCAGCATGATATAGTTGCTTGTGATTCTGGAAAAAGCCCGTTCAGTGTATAAATCCACGAGCGAATCCAGTGAAAGATTGGTAGAAATAATTGTAGAACGACGTCCGAGTATCCGTTCGTTAATACATGAAAAAAACTGAGAGGTGACGAACGGATTTGTATATTCTGTTCCCAAATCATCTATGACAAGTAAATCACAGTCATAAATATATTCCCGCATATTTTGCGCATCTGTATCAGATTTATCAAAAGCGCTTTGTGCCAGAATGTCAAAAAAAGCAGGAGCAGAGAAATAAATAACTGAAAAACCGGATTCAATCAGTTCTTTTGATATACAGTTTGAAAGAAAGGTTTTTCCGACACCCACATCCCCGTAGATAAAGAGATTTTGAAACCTTGAATCGAATGCGCTTACAAAGTCTTTGCAGGTCTGCAGGGCCTCTTTGGCAGCGGCCAGAGATGAACGGCCGGAGCGTGGTTCCCGGAAGTTTTCCGAATAATACTCTAAAGAAAATCTGTCAAAATTTTCAATTTTTAAAATATCTTTCAGATTAGATTGCTCATAGAGAAGCTCCGTAATCGCCTTTTTAAAGCAGTGACATTTTTGGTTGCCGATATATCCTGTATCCCGGCAGTCGGGACACTCATAAACCGGCTCAAGATAGTCAGATGAAAAGCCGGAATTCTTCAGCAGTTCATGTTTGCGCCTGCGTAATAATTCCAGTTCCTCCCTGAGGGATTCCAGAGCTTTATCATCTCCGTTTAAAAGCCTCTTCCCATATTGTATGGAAAGAACAGAAATTGACTCGTCCAGAATCTGGAATTCCGGGCATTTTTCATATACATCTTTATGATGCTGAATAAGAATATCATGGCTGCGGAGCTGCTTTTGTTCGTAATCTCTCATAATAGCCTGATATTGTGAATTCTTCAGTCCCACGAAAATACTCCTTTTAATTGCTGTTTAATAACTTTTCTTCCAGAGAATCCATATCATAGGTGCGCCTTTCAAAATTATTCATATTCTTTGGCGCAGATTTTGCAGAAGACACAGAGGATTTGCGGGAAGAACGTTCTTTTTGGAAAGCTTCATCAAGTCCGGAAATATCTTTCAGACATTTCACTCCGGCCTGAAGCCATTTCTTAAGAATAGTGTCTGCATATTCAAAGCTTGGCTGATGTGTCGCTGTGATAGTGCGGCGGCACGCTTCCTGAATTACTTCTGCGGAAAATCCATATTCGTCCGTCCAGCGCTGAATATAGACAAGCTCGGATGAAGCAGGATATCTCCCTTTAATCCCAAACGCATTCATGACCATAAAACTATTCTTGTTATAACCGGCAGAACGCTGCTTTGCCTGTTCGACGGTAGTAACGCCGCTGTCTGCCCAGGAAAGGGCTACTTTCTGAATATAATGGATATTTTTATGGCCGCTTTCAACGCACGATTCAATCAGGTATTCTACCAGGTCGGCAGACATACCAAGCGTATCATAAAAATATGTAATCGTGTCCACATCCGTGCGGGTCAGCGTTTTGCCCAGATACTGCTCGGCAATGAACAACAGAGATTTCAATTCTTTCTGTGCCTTGAATGAGTCCAGAGGAATAGTTTTTTTAACTGATGATGCCGGGCACTCCGCATTGAGAGTATGAACTGCCCGATCCGAAAGCTGTTCTGTGGATTTAACAGCGGCGGCATCTATGTATTCAGCGGCAGCACAACCAGTGTGTCCGTGATTCTTCGATGCAGAATCTCCGGGACACAGGAACAATGCCTGTTCCAGCACAATTCCCGTAATTCTGCCGTCCGGGTCTTTCTCAAGGGCGAGAAGTCCTTCTGATTCCCAGTAACGGAAAGCACGGAGAATATCATTTTCTGTGTGGTTCAGGCAGTCTGCAATCATTGAGATCGTCAGAGAAGAGTCAGAGTCTTCCATGTGACGGA
Organism: Lachnospiraceae bacterium; assembly: GCA_004556565.1. Classification (GTDB taxonomy): domain Bacteria; phylum Bacillota; class Clostridia; order Lachnospirales; family Lachnospiraceae; genus Schaedlerella. The sequence goes on from SFGN01000004.1 coordinate 61,830, forward strand.
TTAAGAATAAATAAACCTTCACGAATTCTCCGTTTGCCTTAACCATATATTTATCTATAAATTCGTTGGCAATTAAAGTTGCGTTTGTCTGAAATCTGTTTTTCAGTTTTAAAGTTTTCATCCCTCTTTCCCGCCTTTCCGATGATAAAATTACTGTTTGCTGAAATATTATTCTCTGATTACTGTTCCCCGGATTATTCATTTCTATAAACTATTATTAAGTGTCAGATTGTCAGATGCTGTCTGCCGGAAACGATTGTTTCGGGTATTCATAAAATCAGTTGTCTGCGTCATGCGTAAACGTATTATAGCATCGAAAATCGGAATGAAAAAGTGTTTTTTTTCATCAGAAGGAAGGTTTTTTGTAGATAACTATGTGTGAAAACTGTGGATAACTTTTATTTCAAGAGATTTTCCCCTATATTTACGACATCTCCGGCCCCCATAGTTATCAACAGATCCCCTTCGGAACAGTGGTTTTCCAGAAATTCTTCAATTTCTCCGAATGACGGGAAATAATGAACGTCTGTTCCGAATTTGCGGACTTCCTCTGCCAATGCAGCTGAAGACATTCCCAGGGTGTCGGTTTCTCTTGCTGCATAAATATCCGCAAGCACCAGATGGTCTGTGTGCGAAAGCACTTCTGCAAATTCATGGAAAAATGCCTTGGTGCGTGTATAGGTATGCGGCTGGAATACACACCATAATTCTTTGTGCGGGTAATGAGCCGCAGCGTTTAAGGTCGCCTGGATCTCTGTCGGGTGATGTGCATAATCATCTACAATCGTAACGCCGTTCAATGTCCCTTTATACTCGAATCTGCGGTCTGTTCCTTTAAAAGAAAGAAGTCCCTTCTGGATGGATTCTGCAGGGATGTCCAAAAGTTCGGCAGCCGCGATCGCCGCAAGGGCATTTGAAACATTGTGGTCTCCTGTTACGGAAAGACGGATACGTCCGGCGGAAGTTCCTTTTTTGAACAGTTCAAAGGAGACGCAGCCTGTATCGTCATACCTGATATTGTCTGCACTGTAATCAAATTCCGGAGAATTTCCATAAGTGACAGTCCTGCAGGGCAGTCCGTCTGAAATTTCGGAATATGCGGGGATTTCCCCGTTAATGATTAAAGTTCCGTCGGCAGGCAGCAGGGCCGCAAACTGTCGGAAAGAGTGCCGGATATCTTCCAGATCTTTAAAGAAATCAAGATGATCTTCTTCGATGTTCAGGATAATGCTGATTTTCGGTGAAAAATTCAGGAAGCTGTTTGTGTATTCGCATGCTTCCGTAATGAAAGTCCCGGAATTGCCGACGCGGATATTTCCCCCGATCGCCTGAAGGATTCCGCCTACCGAAATAGTGGGGTCAAGCCCGCCGTCCAGCAGAATATGGGACAGCATGGATGTAGTTGTTGTCTTTCCGTGAGTTCCCGAAACGGCTATCGGTGTATCATAATTTTTCATAAGCTGCCCGAGGAGTTCTGCACGGGTCAGCATCGGAAGCTTACGGGCAACGGCCTCCATAAGCTCAGCATTAGTCCTGCTGATCGCTGCCGTGTAGACAACACAGTCAATGCCGTCAATAATATTTTCAGCCTTCTGGCCATAAAAAATCCGGGCACCCTTTTCTTCAAGATGCCGGGTAAGGCGGGATTCTTTTGCATCAGAGCCGGATACGGTAAAACCCTCTTTCAGCAGTATCTCGGCAAGCCCGCTCATGCTAATGCCCCCTATTCCTATAAAATGTACATGGATAGGATTTTTGAAATTAATTCTATACATATTAATATACCTTCTTTTGAAAACATTTGGCCTGGTATTATACATACCTCCGCATTTAATATTATACTATATATGGAGAAAATTGAAAGAAGTTCTTTTTGTACATATTTTACAAAAAGTAAATATTTTAAACTGTTGATTTGTAAAATATGTGTACAGATACGAAAAGTATGATATAATAGAAATACTTAATATTTTAATCGGAAATGGGGTGACAGCATGATAAAAAAAGAGATGATAGCCATGCTGCTTGCGGGAGGACAGGGCAGCAGGCTTGGAGTTCTTACGGCAAAAGTGGCCAAACCTGCGGTTGCGTTCGGCGGAAAGTACCGGATTATAGATTTCCCTCTCAGCAACTGTATTAATTCAGGAGTAGATACTGTAGGAGTTCTGACACAATACCAGCCGCTGCGGCTGAATACGCATATCGGAATCGGAATCCCCTGGGATCTTGACCGGAACGTGGGCGGAGTTTCCATTCTCCCGCCGTATGAAAAAAGCACGAACAGCGAATGGTATACCGGAACGGCGAATGCGATTTATCAGAATCTGGATTATATGGAAATGTTTCATCCGGACTATGTGCTGATTCTTTCCGGTGATCATATTTATAAAATGGACTATGGAGTAATGCTGAACTTCCATAAAGAAAAGAATGCCGATGTCACGATTGCTGCGATGCAGGTGCCCATAGAAGAGGCGGGCCGCTTCGGAATTGTCGTGACGGATGAAAATGGCAGAATTAAGGATTTTGAGGAAAAGCCGGAAAAGCCAAGCAGCAATCTGGCATCTATGGGGATTTATATTTTCAGCTGGCCGGTTCTGAAGGATGCGCTGATCAAGCTTTCTTCACAGCCGAATTGTGATTTCGGGAAACATATAATTCCGTATTGCCATGAGAAGAACGACAGGTTGTTTGCGTATGAATATAACGGCTACTGGAAGGATGTCGGAACATTGAAGTCATACTGGGAAGCCAACATGGAACTGATACAACTGATTCCGGAGTTTAACCTGTATGAAGAGTTCTGGAAAATTTATACGAACAGTGCAAATCTTCCACCGCAGTATCTTGGTGAACAGGCTGTGATCGACAGATGCATTATCAGTAACGGCTCAGATATTTACGGGGAAGTACATAACTCGGTTCTCGGAACGGGTGTAACTGTAGGAAAAGGAAGTATTGTCAGGGACTCTATTATAATGAGAGACGTCACTATCGGTGAGAACTGTATTATTGATAAAGCAATCATTGCAGAAGATACAGTTATCGGAGAGCGGTCGGTGCTTGGAATCGGTCCGGAAGTGGAAAATAAATTTAAGCCGGACATTTACAGCGGCGGGCTGGTGACGGTCGGAGAAAAATCAGTGATTCCGCCGGGAGTACAGATCGGAAAGAACACGGCGGTCAGCGGAGTGACTACGGCGGAGGATTATGCCGGAGGCGTTCTTGCGGGCGGTGAGACTTTGATAAAGGCAGGTGAACGGTCATGAGAGCAGTAGGATTGATTCTCGCAGGAGGAAGCAGCCGGAGAATGCAGGAACTGACGAGGAACAGAGCGGCGGCAGCCCTGCCGGTCGCATCAAGCTACAGGGCGATTGATTTTGCATTGAGTAATATGATGAATTCTCGTGTACAGAAGGTTGCAGTGCTGACACAATACAACGCAAGATCCCTGAATGAGCATCTGAATTCCTCAAAGTGGTGGGATTTCGGACGTAAGCAGGGCGGATTGTATGTATTTACCCCCACGATCACTGTTGATAACGGCTACTGGTATCGTGGAACGGCTGATGCTATTGCACAGAATCTGGATTTCCTAAGAGATTGTCATGAGCCGTATGTGATCATTGCATCCGGGGATGCGGTATATAAAATGGATTATAATAAAGTGCTGGAGTATCATACAGAGAAAAAGTCGGATATCACGGTTGTCGTAAAAGAACTTGGTCCGGGAGAAGATGCAACACGTTTCGGAACAGTAAAAATGGATGAATCCGGAAGGATTGAAGAATTTGAAGAAAAGCCTATGGTGACAAGTTCAAAGACCGTATCCACAGGAATCTATGTCATGCGGAGACGCCAGCTTATTGATTTGATCGAGCATTGTGCGGAGGAAGAACGGTTCGATTTTGTAAACGATATACTGATCAGATATAAAAATTTGAAACGGATTTATGGCTATAGAATAGACAGTTACTGGAAGAATATCGCAGCGGTGGATTCCTATTATCAGGCTAATATGGATTTTCTTAAACCGGAGATCAGAAACTATTTCTTCAAGGAAATGCCGGTGGTTTGTTCCAAAGTAGCAGACCTTCCGCCTGCAAAATATAATCCGGGAGCGGTTGTGAGGAACAGTCTGGTCGGAAGCGGAAGCATTATTAACGGGATTGTTGAAAATTCAGTTGTTTTCAAAAAAGTATTTGTTGGGAATAATTGCGTGATAAAAAATTCAGTTATTTTAAATGATGTGTATCTGGGTGATAATGCATATATTGAAAACTGTATTGTTGACAGCCGCAACACAATCCGGGCAAACACAAGGCATGTCGCGGGAAAAGGTATAGAAGTAGTCGTCGAAGAGGCGAAAAGTAAGTAGTCCAATGATAAAGCGGGAGGAATGGTTGGAGAAAGGAGTATGATTATGCAAATCACAGATGTGCGTATACGGAAGATTGAAAAGGAGGGGAAACTCAAAGCGATAGCTTCGGTTACGTTCGATGAGGAGTTCGTGGTTCATGACATCAAAATAATCGAGGGGGAAAAAGGTCTGTTCATTGCAATGCCCAGTAAATGTTCGGCAGACGGGGAATACAGAGATATAGCTCACCCGATTAATTCGGAGACGCGCGGTAAGCTGCAGTCCACAATTTTGAAGAAATATCAGGAGACGGTTGAGGAAGAACCGGAATATGAATGGGATGAAATGTGACAGATACTAATTAAGCAGAGGAAGTACTCTTTTCAATGTTATTTGATTGAAGATGCTAAATTGCAGCAAAGTAAAAACAGGAAAGCCGGAACCTGCGTGATGCAGGAACCGGTTTTCTTTTATGGCTTGATAAAATTCTTGTAAAACTCAGGAGTATAGCTGAATTCCATGCGTTTTCCGGATGTTGGATGGAAAAAGGACAGTTTCCGGGCACTGAGTTTTAATTGCGCTCCGGGACGGCCTGCTGCATCGGAAATGCCATATTTTTGGTCGCCTTCAATCGGGCATCCGATAGCTGCCATCTGAACACGTATCTGATGATGTCTGCCGGTGTCAAGTGTAATCTCCGCTGCGGCCAGGTGTCCGTATGCTGTAAGAATCCGGTAGTGCAGGCGTGCCTCTTTTGCATCAGGTGTGTCTTGTGTGCATATGCGCGAAGTGTTTGTGCGCCCGTCTTTTATCATATAGTGTACGAGATTGTCTTCCATTTTGTCAGGGATGGAACTAAGGATGGCGATATATTGTTTATGAAATCCCGATGCCTGCAGCTGAGAACTCAGGTTTTTTGCAGCATCAGGTGTTTTTGCAAATACAAGAAGCCCTTCGACCGGCTGGTCAAGCCTGTGGATAACGGCAAGGTAGGGATATTTTTTTTGAGGGCTGCTTTTGTACAGGTGGTTTTTCAGGATGCTGACCATGTCAGGAATTCGGATTCTGCTGCTTTGGGTCGGAGTCCCTGCCGGTTTGATGCAGACAAGCAGCTGCGGGTCCTCATATAAGATGTTAAGTTTCATGAAAATATTCTCCCGGTAAATGATAACTTGACTTTTATTGATAATCTGTCTAAACTGATTATCATACAAAGAAATTTTCGGGTCAAGATGATAATTTCAGAATTACCGGGTTTTGAAACAAAAATTCAAAAAACGGTGGAACATCAGGAGGTCAGGATGAACAGTCGTGAGTGGGAACGGTTTGGGGAAGAAGTTATCAGAAATGTTCAGGAAGCTGTGGATTCAAAGGATTTCAGCAGATTAAACAGGACGATTATGGATTCTCTCGGAGGAGCTGCGGACGGGATTGCAAGAAGTGTCAGAGATGCCGGCGGAAGAAGATATCAGGGTGGTAGATATCAGTACAGCCAGACCGGGAAAAATGCATCGGGTGGCGGCTATCAACATCGTCAGGCCGGAGAAAATGTATCGGGTGGCGGATATCAATACCGTCAGGCCGGAAAAGGTGCATCGGGGAGCGGGTACCGGTATGGTCGGCAGGAGGGAAATACATCAGGCAGCGGTTATCAATATGGGCAGGCACAGGAAGGTTCTCCTGATGCTGAAGTCTGGAAGAGCAGGGAAAAAGCGAAAACAACTTCATTAGAACCGAAGTTGTATGCAGATACGATTGTAGCAAAGGTTTCAGGAATATTGCTGACAGTCCTGGGATGGACGGGCGGAATCACGTTTCTTCTTGGAGCTGCAGGTTCGGCGGCAGCAGCGGTTTTCCTGGATGTCAATGCCTGGGCAGTATCAATTATCTGCACTGCCCTGGCGGCAGGATTTGGGATTGCAGCATCAGCGGGCATGAAGATAGGCAGGAGAGAGAAGCGGTTTAAAAAATATATACAATGTCTGGAGGACAAAGAATACTGTGATATCCGTAAACTGGCAGAACAGACCGGAAAAACAGAAAAATTTGTAGTAAAAGATCTTCAGAAAATGATGAAAAAAAGATGGTTCCGGCAGGGACATCTGGATGAGAAAAAGACATGTCTGATGACCAGCCATTCGGCATATGAGCAGTATCAAAAACTGATTGAGCAGACCGAACAGCAAAAACTGGAAGATGAGGAAAGAAAGAGGCAGGCACAGCGCGAGCGCGAAGAGCAGGAACGGCGCGGTATTACAGAGGAAGTAAGGGCAGTCATCAAAAGCGGACAGGAGTATATCAGGAAAATCCATGCATGCAATGATGATATTCCGGGTGAAGAGATTTCAGTTAAGATTTCAAGAATCGAAATGCTGGTCGACAGGATTCTGGCAAGGGTCGAGCAAAATCCGGAGCAGGTATCGGATATTAACAGGATGATGGGATATTATCTTCCGACAACAGTGAAGCTCCTGGAGGCATATGCGGATCTTGATGCCCAGCCGGTACAGGGTGAGAATATTATTTCCTCAAAAAGAGAAATAGAAAAAACATTGGATACCTTGAATATTGCATTTGAAAAACTGCTGGATGACATGTTTCAGGATACCGCATGGGATGTGTCCTCCGACATTTCAGTCCTTCATACTATGCTGGCACAGGAGGGGCTTACGGATAACGGATTATCCGGAAAAAACCGGAAACAGGGAAATAACAGGTAAAAAATTTGCATCGGGAAATAACCGCCAAATGGATTAAAATACGGAAGACTAAAATAACAAAGAAAAAGACGGAGGGTATTATGAGCAACGAATTTGAAGAATTTAAAACAGCACCTACATTGACGTTGGATCCGTTTCAGGATGTGCCGAAAACAGCTCCTGAAGTGCCGGCAGCAATTGAAGAAGAGAAACCATTGTTTGATGAGAGTGTCCTGACAGAGCAGGAAAAACAGATGGTGGAACAGTTTGCAGAGCAGATAGACCTGTCAGATTCCAGAGTGATCCTTCAGTATGGGGCAGGGACGCAGAAAAAAATGGCAGATTTCTCTGAGGGAGCACTGGAAAATGTGCGAACAAAAGATTTGGGAGAGGTCGGAGAGCTGCTGTCAGGAGTTGTAAAAGAGCTGAAAGAATTTGATGAGGAAGAGGATAAAGGCTTTTTCAGCTTTTTGAAAAAGCCGGCTGCAAAAATTGAGTCAATGAAAACCAAATATACGAAAGCAGAATCCCATATTACGCAGATTTGTAAAGTGCTGGATACTCATCAGGTGCAGTTATTAAAAGATATTGCAATCCTGGATAAAATGTATGAGCTGAATCTGACCTATTTTAAAGAGCTGACCATGTATATTATGGCAGGAAAGAAAAAGCTGGCACAGACTCGTGCGGGCAGGCTGAAAGAACTGGTCGATAAGGCGCAGCGGACAGGGCTTGCGGAAGATGTGCAGGCGGCAAGAGATATGGACTCTATGTGCACAAGATTTGAGAAAAAGCTCCATGACCTTGAACTGACCCGCCAGATATGTCTCCAGACAGCACCGCAGATCCGCCTGATCCAGGAAAATGACACTGTTATGGCTGAAAAAATTCAGTCCACACTGGTAAATACAATTCCGCTCTGGAAGAGTCAGATGGTAATAGCGCTTGGAATCGAGCATTCGGCACAGGCAGCCGCAGCACAGCGTGAAGTAACGGATATGACAAATGAACTTCTGAAAAAGAACGCTGAGAAACTTAAAGTTGCTACGGTCGAAACAGCCAAAGAGTCGGAGCGCGGTATTGTGGATATGGAAACGTTAAAAGCAACAAATGAGTCGCTTATTTCCACACTGGATGAGGTGATGCATATTCAGGCCGAGGGACGTCAGAAACGCAAAGAGGCTGAAGCAGAAATGCTTCATCTGGAGGAAGAATTGAAAGTAAAGCTTTTGCAGATTCAGGGATAAAGATTCAAAATAAGGCTGCTGTTCACCGGAGGCGGTGTGTTCATTGCACAGTACCGGGGAAGTGTAGTGTGATAAAATAGTATAAAATATAGAAAACGATACACCTCAATTCTTGACAAGGAGGAAGGTATCGGGTAGAATTTTACGCGCAGGAGCGGATTCCGAAGAATTGATTTATTTCGGAAAAAATGTTCATGAGCTAAAATATTGTCTGAAAGGACAGAAGACATACAGGGAGAAGAGCAATGGCAAAGGAAAAGAAGTTAGTAGAATCAATTACTTCCAGAGAGGAAGATTTCGCACAGTGGTACACGGATGTTGTACGTGAGGCAAAATTATGTGATTATTCAGGAGTAAAAGGATGTCTGAATTATCTGCCGAACGGATATGCAATCTGGGAAAAAATTCAGGCAGATCTGGATAAACGATTTAAAGATACAGGTGTGGAGAATGTGTATCTGCCGGTACTGATTCCGGAGGCTCTGCTTCAGAAAGAAGCAGACCATATCGAAGGATTTGCTCCGGAAGTTGCATGGGTAACGCATGGCGGGCTGGAACCGTTGCGGGAAAGATTTTGCATCCGTCCGACATCGGAGACGATGTTCTGTGACGTATGGAGCAAAACTGTTCAGTCTTACAGAGATCTTCCGAAAGTGTGGAATCAGTGGTGTTCTGTTCTTCGATGGGAGAAAACAACAAGGCCGTTCCTTCGTTCCCGCGAATTTTTATGGCAGGAAGGTCATACGATTCATGCAACCTATGAAGAGGCAGAAGAGAGGACTCTGATGATGCGTGACGTATACCGTGATTTCATACAGGATGACCTTGCGATTCCGCTGGTCTGCGGGCGTAAAACGCCGAGTGAGAAATTTGCGGGCGCACAGGATACGTACACAGTGGAAGCACTGATGCATGACGGAAAGGCATTGCAGTCTGCTACAAGCCACTTTTTCGGAAATGCATTTCCGGATGCATTTGATATTAAATATGCAGATAAGAATAATGAACTCCACAGCGTGTATGAGACTTCCTGGGGACTTTCCACAAGGATCATCGGAGCGATTATCATGGTACATGGTGATGACAGCGGACTGGTACTGCCGCCAAGGATTGCTCCGGTTCAGACAAGGGTGATTCCGATCGCACAGCATAAAGAAGGTGTCCTTGATAAGGCAAATGAACTGCTGGATTCTCTGAAGGCAGCAGGATATACGGCGAAGATTGATGATTCAGACAAAGCACCGGGATGGAAGTTCAGTGAACAGGAAATTCTGGGAATTCCGACCCGTATTGAGATAGGACCAAAAGATATCGAGAAGAACCAGGTTGTCGTTGTACGTCGCGATACAAGAGAAAAAATTATCGTGCCTCTGGATGAAATCACAGTAAAACTCGGGGAGATTCTTGAGACAATGCAGAAGGATATGTTTGAACGCGCAAAGGCATATCTGGAATCGCACATTGATACAGCAGTTAATATGGAAGAAATGATTGCCAAATTCCAGGAAAACCGTGGATTTATCAAAGCAATGTGGTGTGGGGATGAGGCATGTGAAGATGAAATTAAAGCACAGACAGGAGGAGCATCTTCCCGATGTATTCCAGACGAGGAAGAACATCTCTCTGATGTGTGTGTCTGCTGCGGAAAACCGGCGAAGCATATGGTTTACTGGGGGAAAGCGTATTAATATCCTGGTATAACCCAGGAAGGCTGCCGTCAGCAGGATTTCTGTATATTTTACATTAAGAAGAAATGAGAAGGACAGTCTCCATTGTGTGGGGCCGTCCTTTTTTGGAGGCAATTATGGTATTTCAAAATATGGCGAACATGCAGCTGATGATGTTCCTGTTGGCAGTGATAGGTTTTTTTGTGAGAAAAAAAGAAATTATAGGAGAAACAGCCAGAAAAGAACTGGTGAATTTTTGTTTGTATATCACGCTCCCGTTTAATATTTTTCACTCCTTCTGCGGCATGGGATGGGAATGGGGAATGCTCCGGGAATTTGCGGCAGTGCTTCTGCTTTCTGTCGGATATAATCTGATTTCCATCATAGTTAGCTTCCTGTGTTACCGGAAAATCGAGCCTGACAGGCAGAAACCGTTACGTTACGGAACTATAGTTTCCAACGGCGGGTTCCTGGGCAATCCGGTGATTGAAGGCGTTTATGGGGCGGAGGGACTTTTTTATGCGTCAGTATTTATGCTCCCGGTCCGTATCGTGATGTGGAGCGTGGGACCGTCTGTGTTTATGAAAGGGCGTAAAGAGAATCTGCTGAAAAAAGTATTGACGCATCCCTGCGTCGCCGCAATATATCTGGGAATCATTATGATGTTCCTCGGAATAGAATTTCCGGTATTTCTGGACAAAACAATTACAAGCGTCAGCAATTGCAACACTCCGCTCAGTATGATGCTGATCGGGATGATGCTTGCGGAAATGAATCCGAAAGGAATGCTGGATAAGACAATGGGATTTTATGCGGTAATGAGGCTTGGCGTCATACCGGGAATTATTTTCGCGGTCACGGCTTTCCTTCCGGTTTCTCCGCTGCTGCGCGGGATTACTGTGATCATCGCCGGAATGCCGGCACCGGTGACGACCGCTTTACTTGCCGCAAAATATGACGGGAACGAGAAGTATGCGACTGCGATGATTTTTGTGTCAACGGTACTGTCATTGTTTACTTTGCCGGTGTGGTGTACGTTGCTGGGATAACTACAGTTTGTTTGTAAAAAACCCCTTGACTTTCGGAAAGAAACGTAATAAACTATTCTAGCGTGCACAGAAAGGCATGATATTTTTTGTGTGCAGAAACAGGATAATAACAATTATCTGCAGCCACGCCCCCTGTAAGACAGCGGGGACGAATAATCATAGGAGGTGAAAAGAATGCCAACATTTAACCAGTTAGTTAGAAAAGGACGTCAGACTTCTGAAAAGAAATCTACAGCACCGGCTCTTCAGAAAGGTTACAATTCTCTGAGAAAGCGTGCTACTGATGTATCTGCACCGCAGAAGAGAGGTGTATGTACAGCAGTTAAGACCGCTACACCGAAGAAGCCTAACTCAGCTCTGAGAAAAATCGCCAGAGTTCGTCTGTCTAACGGAATTGAAGTAACAAGCTACATTCCGGGTGAAGGACACAACCTTCAGGAGCATAGCGTTGTTCTGATCCGTGGAGGAAGAGTTAAGGACCTGCCAGGTACAAGATACCACATCATCAGAGGTACACTTGATACAGCAGGAGTTGCCAAGAGAAGACAGGCTCGTTCCAAGTATGGCGCTAAGAGACCAAAAGACGCTAAGAAGTAAGTCTTAGGTCCCGGCCGTCAGAGAGTTTTATGTAACTAAAAAGTTAAATCGTATCACAAACAGAACTATGATTAATCGTAGGTTGCGGATTTTATATATCAGTCCCGCGGCTGCGAGCACATGAAGTGCGATTTCCATAGAGAGACACATGTGAGTACCGATGAATTAATCTCCGGAAAAACCGGAAATAATGATTAAGGAGGGAAGGACCGTGCCACGTAAAGGACATACTCAGAAAAGAGATGTATTAGCGGATCCAATATACAACAATAAAGTTGTTACCAAACTTATCAACAACATCATGCTTGATGGTAAGAAGGGTGTAGCACAGAAGATTGTATACGGAGCATTTGAAAGAGTTGAAGCAAAGACCGGCAAACCGGCAATTGAAGTGTTCGAAGAAGCTATGAACAATGTAATGCCGGTATTGGAAGTTAAGGCAAGACGTATCGGTGGAGCAACATACCAGGTACCGATTGAAGTAAGAGCTGAAAGAAGACAGGCTCTCGGACTTCGCTGGCTGACTATGTTTTCACGCAAGAGAGGCGAGAAAACAATGGAAGAAAGACTCGCAAATGAGATTATGGATGCTGCGAACAATGCAGGAGCAGCAGTTAAGAGAAAAGAAGACATGCATAAGATGGCAGAGGCTAACAAGGCATTTGCTCATTACAGATTCTAATAGGAGGCTATTATGGCTGGAAGAGAATACCCATTAGAGAGAACCAGAAACATTGGTATCATGGCTCATATCGATGCTGGTAAGACAACATTGACAGAGCGTATTCTTTATTATACCGGTGTTAACTATAAAATTGGTGATACTCATGAAGGAACTGCTACCATGGACTGGATGGAGCAGGAGCAGGAAAGAGGTATCACAATTACTTCGGCAGCTACGACTTGTCACTGGACTTTGGAAGATCATGCAAAACCAAAGGCAGGTGCCCTGGAGCATCGTATCAATATTATTGATACACCGGGACACGTTGACTTTACAGTAGAGGTTGAACGTTCCCTTCGTGTTCTGGATGGTGCTGTCGGCGTGTTCTGTGCAAAAGGTGGTGTAGAACCGCAGTCAGAAAACGTATGGCGTCAGGCAGACACATACAATGTACCGAGAATGGCATTTATCAATAAAATGGACATTCTTGGAGCTGACTTCTACAATGCTGTAGATCAGATCAGAACCAGACTTGGAAAGAATGCAATCTGCCTTCAGCTTCCGATTGGTAAGGAAGATGAGTTTAAAGGAATTATTGATTTGATGGAAATGGAGGCTTATATCTACAATGATGATAAGGGCGATGATATTTCTATCGTGCCGATTCCGGAAGATATGGCAGATGAAGCAGAGCTTTACCATACAGAGCTGGTAGAGAAAATCTGTGAGTTAGATGATGATTTAATGATGGAATATCTTGAAGGAGATGAACCTTCTGTAGACGACCTGAAGAGAGTGCTTCGTAAAGCAACTTGCGAATGCCAGGCTATTCCGGTCTGCTGTGGTTCTGCTTACAGAAACAAAGGTGTTCAGAAGTTGCTTGATGCAGTTCTTGAATATATGCCTGCCCCGACAGATATCCCGCCGATTCAGGGTGTAGATGCGGATGGAAATGAAGTGGTAAGACACGCTTCAGATGAAGAACCGTTCTCAGCCCTTGCATTTAAGATTATGACAGACCCGTTCGTAGGTAAGCTTGCTTACTTCAGAGTATATTCAGGAACGATGAACTCAGGTTCTTATGTTCTGAATGCTACAAAGGGTAAAAAAGAGCGTGTAGGACGTATCCTACAGATGCACGCTAATAAGAGACAGGAACTTGATAAGGTGTACTCAGGTGATATTGCAGCGGCAATCGGATTTAAGTTCACAACGACAGGTGATACAATCTGTAATGAACAGCATCCGGTAATCCTTGAGTCCATGGAATTCCCGGAACCGGTTATCGAGCTTGCTATCGAACCGAAGACAAAGGCTTCCCAGGGAAAACTCGGCGAATCTCTTGCAAAGCTCGCAGAAGAAGACCCGACATTCCGTGCACACACCAATCAGGAGACAGGACAGACGATCATCGCAGGTATGGGCGAACTTCATCTGGAAATTATCGTAGACAGACTTCTGCGCGAATTCAAAGTAGAAGCAAATGTAGGTGCACCGCAGGTTGCTTACAAAGAGTCTATTACAAAGCCGGCTGATGTTGACAGCAAGTATGCTAAGCAGTCCGGCGGACGTGGTCAGTACGGACATTGTAAAGTTAAATTTGAGCCAATGGATGTCAATGGAGAAGAGACATATAAATTTGAGTCTACTGTTGTCGGAGGTGCGATCCCGAAGGAATATATCCCGGCTGTAGGCGAAGGTATCGAGGAAGCTATGAAGTCCGGTATCCTCGGAGGATTCCCGGTAGTAGGTATCCATGCTACTGTTTATGATGGTTCTTACCATGAAGTTGACTCGAGTGAAATGGCATTCCACATTGCAGGTTCCCTGGCATTTAAAGATGCCATGAAACAGGGTGCTCCGGTGCTTCTTGAGCCTATCATGAAGGTTGAAGTTACAATGCCGGAAGAATATATGGGAGATATCATCGGAGACATCAACTCACGCCGCGGCCGCATTGAAGGTATGGATGACCTTGGCGGAGGAAAGATTGTCCGCGGTTATGTTCCGCTGTCAGAGATGTTCGGATATGCAACAGATCTTCGTTCCAGAACACAGGGACGCGGCAACTACTCTATGTTCTTTGAGAAGTATGAGCCGGTTCCGAAGTCAGTTCAGGAAAAGGTATTATCTAATAAAAATGCCTAATTATTAATAAAAGGCTTGAAAAAAGGCTAAGTTTGAAATATAATCAAATTTAGCCGAGTAAAAACGAAAAACAGTCAAATGCCTGGATTAAGGCGATATTTATTAAGGAGGATATTCAAAATGGCAAAGGCTAAATTTGAAAGAACAAAACCACATGCTAATATTGGTACTATCGGTCACGTTGACCACGGCAAAACTACTCTGACAGCTGCTATTACAAAAGTTCTGTCCAAAAGAGTTGCAGGTAACGCAGAAGTAGCTTTCGATAACATCGATAAAGCTCCGGAAGAAAGAGAACGTGGAATCACAATTTCTACAGCTCACGTTGAGTACGAGACAGCTAACCGTCACTATGCACACGTTGACTGCCCGGGACATGCTGACTACGTTAAGAACATGATCACAGGAGCTGCTCAGATGGACGGCGCTATCCTTGTTGTTGCTGCTACTGACGGTGTTATGGCTCAGACAAAAGAGCACATCCTTCTTTCCCGTCAGGTAGGTGTACCGTACATCGTAGTATTCATGAACAAATGCGATATGGTAGACGACGAAGAGCTGCTTGAACTTGTAGATATGGAAGTTCGTGAACTTCTGAACGAGTATGAATTCCCGGGAGATGACACACCGATTATCCAGGGTTCTGCTCTGAAAGCTCTGGAAGATCCGGACGGAGAATGGGGCGACAAGATCATGGAACTTATGGATGCAGTTGACAGCTGGGTTCCGGATCCGCAGCGTGACAAAGATAAACCGTTCCTGATGCCTGTAGAGGACGTATTCTCTATCACAGGACGTGGTACAGTAGCAACAGGTAGAGTAGAGCGTGGTACACTTCACGTATCTGACAGCGTTGAAATCATTGGTATTCATGAAGAATCCAAAACAACAGTTGTAACAGGTATCGAGATGTTCCGTAAGCTTCTTGATGAGGCTCAGGCTGGTGATAACATCGGTGCTCTGCTTCGTGGTATCCAGAGAACTGAAATCGAAAGAGGACAGGTTCTTATTAAACCAGGTACAGTAAAATGCCACAAGAAATTTACTTGCCAGGTATACGTTCTGACAAAAGATGAAGGTGGACGTCATACACCGTTCTTCAACAACTACAGACCGCAGTTCTACTTCAGAACAACAGACGTAACAGGTGTCTGCGAACTTCCGGCTGGTACAGAAATGTGCATGCCTGGTGATAACGTAGAGATGACTGTTGAACTGATTCACCCGGTAGCTATGGAAGAGGGTCTTGGATTCGCTATCCGTGAAGGTGGACGTACAGTAGGATCAGGTAAGGTTGCTAAGATTATCGAGTAATTGTTGATAGTTATAGCTAATAACGTTTAATATGATAGCCGCAATTTCTGATATATTCAGAATCTGCGGCTATTTTTATGTTGCTAAGCATACTCAAAAATGGTCCGGTGGACCATTTTTGAGTATGGTATATGTATAGTTACACATTTGTCTGCCGAGATGGGATATTTCACACATATTTAACAAGAGTATACTTTTATTTTTTGTAAAAAAATGATAATATTTATTTACATATACACAAAAATCAATATGAAAGGGTGGTTAGTGATGAAAAGACGTGTATTTACAAAATTTGCCGCCATATGCATGGCGGCTGTAATGCTGTTTTCGGATGCGGGAGCAGTTATGGCAGTAGATACGGCAACTGATGAAGTTGAGCTTGCGGCTGACGAACAGAGCGTATCTTTTACGGCAGAATATGCAGAAATAGGTGTTCCACTGTCGGTAGATGTAACCGGCATGACAGGAAATCTGAAATATGACTGGCAGGTGGGAGGTAAATCTGTCGGAGCTGAAGCGACTTACACTCCGACGGAGAATGATCTTGAAAAGTTTATTACTGTAACAGTGGCGGATGAAGCAGGAATCAATGCAAGTGCAGAACTGTTTTTCAGTAAACTTCCGGTCATTTATATTAATACGGAGAACGGAGTATCAATTACAGATAAAGAGAATTATATTACTTCTGAATTTATAATCCAGGGAAATTCAGAGTATAATACAGAGACAACCACATTGTATAATGGAACGGCAGGAGTCAGAGGACGTGGAAATTCAACATGGAGTCTCCCGAAAAAACCTTATAAGGTGAAGCTGGATAAGAGTACAAACCTGCTTGGTTTTGGAAAAAGTAAGCACTGGGTGCTTCTGGCAAATTTTTATGATATGACTTATATGAGGAATAAACTTTCCTATGATTTATCAGGAGATTTGGGAGAACCATATATGCAGTCTATCCTGACCGATGTGGTAATGAACGGACAATATATAGGAAACTATCAGCTTTGCGAGCAGATTCGTGTGGATGAGAATCGTGTGGATATCCTGAATTGGGAGGATGTGGCTGCTGATGCCGCAAAAGCAGTTAAAAAGGCAAACGGTCTGACCAGCGATGACCAGGATGCTATCGAAGAGCAGATGGTTGCGGATATGGGATGGGTGACATCCGGTTCCGTGAAATATAATGGTGTGGAATACAGCGTTTCAGACTGTTTTGAAATACCGGACATTGACGGCGGATATATCCTTGAGATGGATGAATATATGGATGAAGCCAATACGTTCTACAGCTCGGATGGGATGCCGATGATGTTTAATTCTCCGGAATTTGTCAATAAAGACATGGTGAATTATGTCAGCGGTTATATCAACGCATTTGAAGATGCAATTTCTTCAGGAAACCATACTACTACATATAACGGCGAGACGGTTCATTATACGGATTTATTTGACATGGATTCTCTTGTAGACAACTGGATCGTGCAGGAGATTTTCTTCAATGAAGATTTTATGAAGAAGAGTACTTATATGTATAAGGACAGCGGTGAAAAATTCAAGATGGGGCCTGTCTGGGATATGGACTGGTCAAGCGGAGCATACCAGAGTGCAGCAAAACCGTACGATCAGTGGCAGACATTATATTTCAGTGCGAACAGTCAGGCAAAACAGTGGTATAAAACACTGGTACAGGATCCGTTATTCTTAAGAACGGTACATGCACGTTACTGGGAAGTCAGGGATACCTATATTCAAGATATGCTGGATTCTATTGATGCCATTTATGCACAGGTAAAAGAATCCGGTGAGGCATCTCTTGCAGCATGGAATCAGGGAAACGGCTCCAGCAGTTATGCAAAAGAAATCAATACTTTTAAAACATGGATGACAAACCGTATTGCTTTTATGGATTCCAAGATGCAGACTTATGATAATTTTGAAAAGGAATTTATTAATAGCGGAAGTACAAAGCTTACGGTTGTAGGTGCTGACGGAAATGCACTTAAAGCAGATACGATCGGCGACGAAGCTGCATATGACGCAATGGTATCTGAGGGTGAGGGCATTGTAGTATCTGTTAATTCTGAAAATGCCGCAAAAGCAGAGTTGTATATCAATGGCACCCTGAAAGAAGTAAAGTCAGTAACTACAGGTCTTGTTGAATTTGAAATTGAATCACTGGAAGAGGACAGTGTGATCCAGGTCTATACATATGATAATAAATCCAGCCTGTTGTCTTCAGCGTATATTGCTATTCAGGTTAATGAAGTGACAGAAATTGAAGTGACCGCGCCGACAAAAACAACGTATAAGATCGGTGATGTGCTTGACCTGAACGGAATGGTTGTGAAGAAAGTATATGAAGATGGTACAAAAGAAGAGATTTCTTCAGGAGTGGAAGTAACCGGATACGATTCGTCAGTGGAAGGAGAGCAGACTCTTACTGTCAGCTGGGACGGAAAAACGGCAACATTTACAGTAACTGTCGAGAGCGGCGAGGTGACAGAGCCGATGCTTACAGGAATTGAGATAACCGGACCTGTAAAAGTAGAGTATACAGTCGGTGAAGAGCTGAATACGACAGGAATGGTTGTAAAAGCGGTATACAGCGATGGAACAAAGAAAGAAGTAACAGAAGGGATCGAAATTACCGGCTACAACAAAGATGTGATCGGAGAACAGACGATTACCGTTACGTATGAAGGAAAGACAGCAACATTTAAGGTTACAGTCAAGGCAGCTTCTGTTACAATTAATGTTGACAGTCTTCTGATCGTAATTGATAAGGCTGAAGAAATAGATCTTGGAGATTATGTTGACGGCGAAGCGAAAGAAAAATTCAAGGAAATTCTTGACTACGCTAAAAGTATTGCAGAAAACCCGACCACACAAGAGGCGGTTGACGCGGCGGAAGGGGCACTTCTCAAAGCGATTGAAGATCTGGTAAAGAATGCACCGCCGGTTGCTGAGTTGCCGTATGAGGATGTGAAGAAAGCAGACTGGTTCTACCCATATGTTTATGATGTATATGTTAAAGGATTAATGACAGGTCTCGATGAAAAAACTTTTGGACCGTCACAGAATCTGGCAAGAGCACAGTTCGCAGTCATCCTGTACCGCATGGAAGGTGAGCCTGTAGTTGATGATATCAGCCCGTTCCCGGATGTGGAAAATGATACCTGGTACACTGATGCGGTCATCTGGGCATATAAAAATGAAATTATTACCGGATATACAGATACCGGTAAGTTTGGACCATCCGATGATATTACTCGTGAGCAGATTGCAACTATGATGTTCCGATATGAGAAATATAAAGATCAGGATAATGGCAAGAGGGCAGAGCTCACATCCTTCCCGGATGCAGATAAAGTGCAGGTATATGCAAAGGAAGCACTTCAGTGGTGTGTTGCAAATGGAATTATCGAAGGAACAGGTGTGACAGAAAAGATTATTGATCCTCAGGCAAGCACAATCCGTGCGGTCTGTGCAACCATTATCAGCCGTTATACAGATCTTCCGCGCTAGAGTAGAAGTAAACCATGACGAATGGCAATAAAATGAGTAAAGCAAAATGATGGAAGAAAATGCCGGGCAGCCGCAGGCTGCACGGATGAATAACAAAATATGTTTCCTGAAATACTGCCCCATGCACGATTTATGTGCATGGGGCAAAATTTTTTTTATAAAAAAGGTTGACGAAGTTGTTCTGAAAGCGTATAATGCCACTGTAGAACTTTGACGCGTTGAAGCGTAAAATAGCCATTCGGGAATGGAGGAGAAGAAAATGAAATTAAAAAGAACATTGGCAGTTTTGATGGCAGCAGCTATGACGCTTTCACTTGCAGCGTGCGGAAGCAGCCAGAATGCAGAAAAAGACGAGACAAATGATGCAGAAAAAACGTATAATATCGGTATTTGCCAGGTGATGGAGCACCCGGCTCTTGATGCAGCAACCGAAGGTTTCCAGGATGCCTGCACTGAGCTTTTCGGCGAAGGAAATGTTACGTTTGATAAGCAGAATGCACAGGGAGAGCAGTCTACATGCAGTACTATCGCGAATAACTTTGTAACTGCAAATGTAGATTTGATTTTGGCTAACGCAACACTGCCGCTTCAGGTTACATCTCAGGCTACATCAGATATTCCGATTATCGGAACTTCCATTACGGATTATGCAACGGCGCTTGGTATTGATGACTGGACAGGAGCAACAGGAATCAATGTATCAGGTACAAGTGACCTTGCACCGATCGATGAGCAGGAAGATATGCTGATTGAATTGATTCCGGATGCAAAGAAAGTCGGCATCCTGTACTGTTCAGCAGAACCGAACTCAAAATATCAGGCTGAATTGTTTGAAGCAGCACTTGATGAAGACAATGTGGAATGGAAAGAGTTTACAGTAGCGGATTCCAACGAGATTGTGTCAGTTGTGACAAGTGCGGTTCAGGAATGTGATGTTATTTATATTCCAACAGATAATACGATAGCAAATACTACGGAGGCTGTTTATAATGTATGTGCACCGGCAAAGATACCGGTAATTGCAGGCGAGCAGGGTATCTGTTCAGGATGTGGAATTGCGACATTATCTATCAGCTACTACGATATCGGATATAAAGCAGGTGAAATGGCTTACGAAGTTCTTGTGAACGGAGCTGACATTACAACTATGGAGATAGAGTATGCTCCGCAGGTAACTAAGATGTACAACAAGAAATTCTGTGATGAACTTGGAATTACAATTCCGGATGATTACGAAATGATCGAAGAAGAGTAAACAGAGAAAAAATAAATTATAAAGAAGCGGATTTGTACGGTCCGCTTCTTTGTTTCCATACATCCGGAAAGGACTGCCCGCGGCAGGTTCTGCAGGTGTTCAATAAAATGACAGCAGATGACCGGATAGATAAAAGAAGAAAGGAACATGAACATGATAATGAGTTATTTAACCAGCCTTGACCCGATGGCTCTGGTCCGTGCACTTCCCGGCAATGTGGCGCAGGGGCTGATCTGGGGGATCATGGCTTTGGGGGTATATATCACATACCGTATTCTTGATTTTGCTGATCTGACGGTTGATGGTTCTCTTGCTACAGGAGGCGCCGTTGCAGTTATGTTGATTCGGGGAGGAATGCATCCTGCATTGTCTCTCATATTTGCATTTATTGCCGGCATGATAGCCGGCCTGATTACAGGAATTCTTCATACGGCATTAGGGATTCCCGGAATATTGGCAAGTATACTGACCCAGATTTCTTTGTATTCGGTTAATCTCGCAATATTGGGAAAATCCAACCAGAGTATTGGAATTGCACAGGAGAATCTGGTTGCTTCCATTCGTTATGTCACAGCCGATGACAGAATTTTCTTCTTTTTAAAGCTGATCGTAATTTGTCTGGTGATCGTGGCGGTGGTTTACTGGCTGTTCGGAACAGAGCTTGGATCAGCAATCCGTGCGACAGGATGCAATCAGCAAATGGCACGTGCCCAGGGAATCAATACTAATTTTATGAAAGTGGTAGCATTGATGGTTTCCAACGGTCTGGTAGGCCTCTGCGGCGGCATGTATTCACAGTATCAGGGATCAGCCGATGTTAACGCAGGACGCGGAGCTATTGTTATCGGTCTGGCTGCAGTTATCATCAGTGAAGTTATTTTCGGAAAAGTTTGTGCGGGTAAAAAATACACGTTTGCCTACACGCTTGCGGCAGTTTTTGTGGGGGCAATTTTGTATTATGTGGCCTACACATTGGTATTGTGGCTGAAGATGCCTTCTGATTATATGAAACTGTTCTCTGCCGTTGTCGTAGCGGTATTCCTTGCAGTCCCTTATTTGAAGGATAAATATGCAGTGAGCCGAAAGGGGGCAAAATAAATGGGATATATGCTTGAAATCCAGAATGTCCATAAGACATTTAATAAAGGAACCATTAATGAGAAAGTGGCGCTGGACGGTGTGAGTCTGAATCTGAACCCGGGAGATTTTGTTACGATTATCGGAGGTAACGGTGCGGGAAAATCTACCACATTGAATGCGATTGCCGGTGTATGGCCGATTGATGATGGGAAGATTATTATTGATGGCGTAGATATCACACGTTTGCCGGAGCATAAGCGTGCGAAGTATCTTGGCAGGGTCTTTCAGGATCCTATGACGGGAACAGCAGCGACAATGTCAATAGATGAAAACATGGCGATTGCAGCTCGGCGCGGAGACAGAAGAGGGCTTGGCTGGGGAATCACTAAAAAAGAACGTGAGAAATATGTGGAAATGGTGAAGGAATTGAATCTTGGTCTTGAAACCCGTCTGACAAGTAAGGTGGGGCTGCTCTCCGGCGGACAGCGCCAGGCGGTTACTCTTTTGATGGCAGCTTTGAAACAACCGAAGCTTTTGCTTCTGGATGAACATACAGCGGCACTTGACCCGAAGACTGCGGCAAAAGTATTGCGGATTTCCGACATGATTATTTCAGAAAATCACCTGACAGCCATGATGGTCACACATAATATGAAAGATGCCATCGCACATGGAAACAGACTGATCATGATGCACGAAGGGAAAATTATCTATGATGTTTCCGGAGAGGAAAAGAAGAGCCTGAAAGTAGCGGATCTGCTGAAGAAGTTTGAAGAGGCAAGCGGCGGAGAATTTGCTAACGACAGGATGATGCTGGCATAATGTATGCCGGAGAATTGAGAAAGTACCGAAGAGAGAAAAATCAAAATGAATACTTGAATCGTTTATGCCGGTTTGTACAGTGGTGCATTTAATCTTTGTGCAAACCGGCATTATTTATGTTATACTGATACTGCCGTCTGATCACAAGATACGGACTAAAGTGACAGCACAGTTATTAATAATGCAAAAAGAAAGGAAATGAAATATGCTGCTGGGAATTATTGGGGCAATGGAAATTGAAGTTGCCAGGCTGAAAGAAGCGATGGAGGATACGAGGATCGTTACAAAAGCTTCAATGGAGTTTTTTGAGGGGACTTTGAACGGGTGCAGAGTTGTGGTAGTACAGGCCGGAATAGGGAAGGTTAATGCTGCATGCTGTACTCAGGTAATGATAGATACTTTTGGGGTGGATTGTGTGATCAATACCGGTATTGCAGGTTCACTGAAAGCAGAGATTAACATTGGCGACATAGTTCTTGCAACTGATGCAGTGGAACATGATATGGATGTCGCGGTATTCGGGTATGGACCGGGACATATACCCGGAATGAATGAATTATCATTCCGGGCAGATGAATCATTAAGAAATATCGCCAAAGAGGCCTGTCTTAAGGTGAATCCGGAGATTGAAGTGTTTGAAGGAAGAGTAGTGACAGGCGATCAGTTTATTTCCGGGAAAGAAAAGAAAAACTGGCTGACAGAGACATTTGACGGATATTGTACGGAAATGGAAGGGGCGGCGATCGCGCATGCAGCACATCTGAATAAGATACCTTTTCTGATTGTGAGGGCAATTTCGGATAAAGCTGATGACAGTGCAACAATGGATTATCCGACATTTGAGGCGCAGGCGGCTAAACACTGTGTGAGGCTGATCATGGAAATGGCGGCGAGACTTGGATGATTCTGATAATTTGTGGTTTGAAATAAAAACGGGTTGGGATTAATATGAAATATTTAAAAAATAAAGTGGTATATCTTGTTGGTATCCTGCTCCTTATCGCAGGGATACTTGCCGGCTGTTCACCGACTGACGGCGGAGTGAATGGTGATACTTATTGGAATGAAGATGAGGGTAACGGTTACAGCAATTCAGAAGATGATTATGGAAAATTAACCGGTGATGATGCAGAGGAAGATCCTGAGGAAAAATCAACGGATAATCAGGAGAGTATCAAAGTTGTAGAATCAGGCGAGTATACATCAAAAGAAGAAGTGGCTGAGTATCTGCATTTATATGAACATCTGCCTGATAATTATATTACTAAAAAAGAGGCGAAAGCGCTTGGCTGGGTAAGCTCAGAGGGAAATCTGGGAGAAGTTGCCCCGGGAAAAAGTATCGGGGGAGATTATTTTGGAAATTACGAAGGAATACTGCCGGAAGAAAATGGAAGAGATTACTATGAGTGTGATATTGATACTGACGGCGGATACCGTGGTTCAAAACGGATTGTTTATTCCAATGACGGATTGATCTACTATACGGAGGATCATTATGAGACGTTTGAATTACTGTACGGGGAGGAGTAATCTATGAAAATCATTTTGGATGCACAATGCATGGCGGAACGAAAAACTGCCCATGAATATTTGAAAAATATGTTCGGATTTTCCGAATATTACGGGAAAAATCTGGATGCTCTTCACGACTGCCTTTCAGAACTGGAAGCTGCAGAGATTACGGTTGTAAATGCAGAAGAGAGAGGAACCTATTTTGATAAAATATTGCGAGTGCTCCGGGACACAGAAAAAGACAATCCTGAATTTGTTGTAAAAATATGTCATTAAAGTGAATTGTAATGAAAGTTGACAGAATATAGTAAATGTAGAACTCTCCGGCAATGCGGCACGAGAAGCGGCAGCCGGAGAGTTCTGTTCAAATTATGAAATTTTGTTATGCTATAGGTTCAAAATCTGCTGCGCCGTGTTTGCAAAGGGGACAGATGATATCTTCCGGAAGTTCTTCTCCCTCATAGACATATCCACAGACTTTACATACAAAGCCTTTTTTACCTTCTGTCTGCGGCTTTGGCTTTACATTATTCTGATAATATGTGTAAGTCATGGTTTCCACGGCTGATATTACACGCGCTTCCGTTATGCTGCAGATAAACATTCCGTGAGTGTCAAGATCAATATACTGCTCAACTTTCAGTGACATGAAAGAGTTAATGTATCTTGGCAGAAATGCAAGTCCGTTGTCTGACCGAAGCGGGGTGAGGTTTTCAAATTTATCTACGGTTCTTCCGCTCTGGAAGCCAAATGTCTCAAATACGGAGAATGGAGCATCCGTAGACAGGCAGTTGATGTTCATAATGCCGGTCTGTTTGATAACATGGTGCGAATAATTTGCTTTATTGATTGTTACGGCGATGCGGTTCGGTGTGTTCGTTACCTGGGTTACAGTATTCACGATCAGCCCGTTATCCTTTTTGCCGTCACTTGAAGTTACCACATACAGCCCATATCCGATATTGAACAGGGCAGACAGGTCATTTTTGTTAGCAGTCTCATCATGCTGGGCAAGATAATCACGGCAAAGTTCATCGGCCAACGATTCAAGCTGTGCGGAACTTTCCTCGCTCAGGGCAGATTTAATAGTAACCGTAGTGTCTGTAAAGGTCAGCTTCTTACTTCCCTCAAGCATACGTTTCATTGTCTTTGCAGCCTGAGGAGCCCAGCTTCCGTTTTCGATCAGGGCAACAGTGCGGTTCTGGTAATTACGCTCTGTCAGATGGTTGATAAATTCCTTCATAAACGGGAACACATCTGCATTATAGGTAGTTGTAGCGAGAACCAGTTTGCTGTAGCGGAATGCGTCCTCGACAGCTTCAGCCATGTCGCAGCGTGCAAGGTCATTTACCACTACTTTCGGACAACCTTTCTCGCGTAATTTTTCGGCCAGTATGTCGACAGCTTTCTTTGTATTTCCATAAACAGAAGTATAGGCAATCATGATACCTTCAGTCTCTACAGAATAGGAAGACCAGATGTCGTAGAGATTCAGATAATATCCAAGATTTTCCGTCAGAACCGGGCCGTGCAGCGGGCAGATGATCTGTATATCCAGACCTGCCGCTTTTTTCAGGAGAGCCTGTACCTGTGCACCATATTTCCCAACAATACCGATATAGTAACGGCGTGCTTCACAAGCCCAGTCTTCTTCCACATCCAAAGCACCGAATTTTCCAAATCCGTCTGCGGAGAATAATACTTTATCATAGCTGTCGTAAGTGACAATTACTTCCGGCCAGTGAACCATCGGGGCAGTAACAAATGTAAGCGTGTGTCTGCCAAGTTCCAGGACAGAGCCTTCTCCGACTACAATTCTGCGGTCGGCAAAATCTGTCCCGAAGAATTGTCCCATCATTGTAAATGCTTTTGCGCTGGATACGATAGTGGTGTCGGTATAGAGTTTCATAAAGTTTGCAATATTGGCGGAGTGATCCGGTTCCATGTGCTGGATAATCAGATAATCCGGGCGGCGGCCGCCTAAAACTTTCTCCAGGTTATCAAGCCATTCATGAGTGAAGTGTGCGTCCACAGTGTCCATAACGGCAATTTTGTCATCCATAATCACATAAGAATTGTAAGCCATGCCGTTTTCAACAACATACTGTCCCTCAAAAAGGTCAACATTATGATCGTTGACACCAACGTATTTGAT
Organism: Lachnospiraceae bacterium; assembly: GCA_004556565.1. GTDB lineage: Bacteria > Bacillota > Clostridia > Lachnospirales > Lachnospiraceae > Schaedlerella. The sequence goes on from SFGN01000004.1 coordinate 87,924, forward strand.
ATCGTTCGTAATATTCATTCAGATAATCTCCTTTTTAAAATAGTATACGCCGCAGCTATGCGAAAATCATATCCCATTTATTATATCATTCCATTGTTATAAATGATAGTAGTTTGACATTAAAATCGAAAAATCAAATCGAAAAAAATGTGACAGGATGTCACATGATACGAGACCAGTCTGAAATAACGGGTTCACAGGATTTTCGCAGAAATTCCATTATTCAATCACAAATTGCCGTTAAAATAGGTTTGCTTTATTGAGAAAACGGAGGAGTATTTGATGAATACAGAAAAGGCAGATGTAAAGAAGGATACAGATATTATGTTCCGGGCTTTACAAGAAGAGCTGAAAGCAAATCACCGCGAACAGGCTGTGAAACTGGTCAGGGAAGGCGCACTTGAAAAAGCGGACAGGACAGAGAAAACTCAGATATGCCAAAAAATTATTTCAACGAGGGACAGACAGTTCCTGGAAGTGCTGGCAAAAAAGCTGGATTACTTTGAGCCTGAAATGCTGCTGCTGGATTTTGGCAACTGGAACAACCGGGAATTTATCCGAGGAATATTAAGCAAATATAAGAAGAAGTTTAACCTTGAGAATGAGGAAACATGTGTGAATCTCTTTGATATCGCATGCGAAGTGGAAAGTGAAGAGATGTTGATATTCCTGATTAGGAAGAATAAAGCATCCTCCGGATATTCCCGCCTTGCGGAGTCATCTGACCCGCTTTTTCAGCTTGTCTGCAAAATAGATCCTTCAAAGCTGGCGCAGCCACAGGTGGTGGATTTTCTGGTAAAGGCAGCGTCGTCGCAGAAAGGGGCGGAACGTCTGAAAACATTGTATGCTCTTGGATTTGACATTTCTGCAAGGAACGAAGAAGGGAAGACTGCGAAAGAAGTGCTTGCAGACCGTGCGCGTCAGGCGAAAAACCCGAAGGGCAGACAAGGAAGACTTAATAAGACCAGAGATGAAGCAGCGGTACAGTATTTTGAAATTCTCGAAAGAGAAGAACCGGAGGAAAAATCAAAATGGAAAAAACTTCTTCCGGCTGCAGCAATTCTCTTGATTGCCGTGATTGGCATTGGGGCAGCTGTCTATTATCAAAGCAGTTCTTCTGACACGGACGGGGCAGGCACAGAGGCAGAAAGTGCAGATGACGGAAGCACAGAAAGCACTGATACAGACAGTACGGACGCAAGCTATTCAACAGATACCAGTCTGTGTGTAGAGGATGGTGATATCGTGAATATTGATTACACAGGATATGTTGACGGGGAAGCCTTTGACGGGGGAAGCACAGGTGGATATGGGACAGATCTGACTATCGGATCCGGAATGTATATTGATGATTTTGAGGAACAGCTTATCGGACATTATGTAGGGGAAAATGTGACTGTTGAAGTTACTTTCCCGGAAGATTACGGCATAGAAGAGCTGAACGGTAAAGATGCACAGTTTGAAGTGACGATCAACGGGATTTACGAGGATTAAAAATAAAACTACAGCGGCAGGCAAAAAACAGCCTGCCGCTTTTTTCGGAAATTTATTCTTTTTTTGTTTTCAGATGCCGGGTCTGGTGTTATGATAATCTGGCAGGACATCTGGCACACTGCAAAGGAAAAAAACTGAAGAAAAGACCGGATGTGAAACATATCTGCAGAGAATGCCCGGAAAAGTGAATTATGTCCTTACGGTGAATCCGGAGGGCAAGGAGTTCAGGTGTGCGAAGGAATTTATCAAAGCGCTGGTCCGTCAGCAAAAAAATAGCAGCAATGAAAAAGAAACAGACTGAAAAACGAATGAGAGGGACAGGTTATGACGAAGAAAGAACTTGCTCTTGAGGTGATAGAGCGTTTAAAACAAGAATATCCGGATGCCGGCTGTACGCTGGATTACGACCAGGCGTGGAAGCTGCTCGTTAGTGTCCGGCTGGCGGCCCAGTGTACCGATGCCAGAGTCAATGTCGTAGTTGAGGGTTTATACGAAAAATTCCCGACGGTGGAAGCACTTGCCGACGCAGATGAGGATGAGATAGAGGCGATTGTCCGTCCCTGTGGACTTGGCAGGAGCAAGGCAAGGGATATCAGCGCCTGTATGAAAATGATACGAGATGAATACGACGGAAAAGTGCCGGATGATTTCGATGTACTTCTAAAACTCCCGGGTGTCGGACGGAAAAGCGCAAATCTGATCATGGGCGATGTGTTTGGAAAGCCTGCTATCGTAACAGATACTCATTGTATACGGCTGGTAAACAGGATAGGGCTCGTGGATGGAATAAAGGAACCTAAAAAAGTGGAAATGGCACTCTGGAAGATTATACCGCCGGAGGAAGGCAGTGATTTCTGCCACCGTCTGGTATATCACGGAAGGGATGTCTGCACCGCACGGACAAAACCATACTGTGACAGATGCTGCCTTTCGGATGTCTGTGCAAAAAAAATCTGAACACAGGCAGGAAGGGGAAGATGATTTTAATGGATTATTCATGGAAACTCTGCACGGAAGAATTAATTGCATTTATTGAAAACAGCCCCAGTGTGTTTCATGCAGTTGATAACATGAGGCGGATGTTGGATAAGGAAGGATATGTACAGCTTTTGGAAGGAAACCGATGGGAATTGAAGGAGGGCGGCTGTTATTATGTGATCAGGAATAGCTCTTCGTTGATTGCGTTCCGGATTCCGGGGCGGGATTATCGGGGATTTCAGATTATGGCATCCCACAGTGATTCGCCGACATTCCGAATAAAAGAGAATCCTGAAATAGAAACAGAAGGAAGTTATGTCAAACTGAATGTGGAGAAATACGGCGGGATGCTGTGCGCCCCGTGGTTCGACCGTCCTCTTTCGGTTGCAGGAAGGCTTGTCATAAAGGAAGAAAACCGTCTTGTTACAAAACTTGTTTCTGTAGACAAGGATTTGCTCTTGATACCAAGCCTGGCAATTCATATGAATCGGGAAGCCAATGACGGTTATAAATACAACCCACAGAAAGATATGCTCCCTTTGTATGGGATAGATGGGGCGAAGGGTTCATTTATGAAACAGGTGGCTTTGGCGGCAGGGGTTGAGGAAACAGCGGTCATTGGCTCAGACCTGTTCCTTTACAGCCGGATGAAAGGCTCTGTATGGGGAGCAGATGAAGAATTTATTTCATCCGGAAAGCTGGATGACCTGCAGTGTGCTTATGCATCACTTCGGGGATTCCTGGAGGCGGGCACAGGAGAAAGCGTCCCGGTATATTGTGTATTTGATAATGAAGAGGTAGGAAGCAGCACCCGGCAGGGAGCGGCCTCAACATTCCTGCAGGATACTTTACTCCGGATTCAGGAAGGACTGGGTAAAACAGAAGGAGATTATCGGCGGGCACTGGCATCAAGCTTTATGATCTCCGCCGATAATGCACATGGTGTGCATCCCAATTATCCGGAAAAGGCATGTCCGACTAACCGGCCGAAACTCAATGGAGGAATTGTCATAAAATATAGTGCTAATCAACGATATACGACTGATGGTGTGTCTGCGGCACTGTTGAAAGAAATATTGGACGGGGCGGGAATTCCATGGCAGGTGTTTGTCAACCGTTCGGATTTGCCCGGAGGTTCTACTTTGGGAAACATCTCCCTTAATCAGGTTTCAGTAAAATGTGCCGATATCGGGCTTGCCCAGCTTGCCATGCATTCTCCGTATGAGACTGCCGGCGTTAAGGATACGGAATATCTCATTCGGGCGGCAAAAGAATTTTTTGAAACTTCTGTTCTGGAGTGCGAATCCGGAATATTCGAATTGAAAAAGAATATCCGTTACACACATAATCAGCATATGTCCGCCTCGTGATGTCAGTTGGGGCTGACAGGTAAAAATAATCAGCGGGGAGAGAAAATATATATGCAGATCATAATACCGGATTATTATCGGGAATTCCGGTGTACGGCGGATTCCTGTGAGGATACATGCTGTGCAGGCTGGCAAATAATGATTGACAAATCTTCGATGAAACGGTATAACTCATATCGTGGTTCTTTTCAGAAAAAGCTCCGTCAGGGAATTGACCTGCGCCGGGGTATGTTCCGTCAGGACAGTGAGAAGCGCTGTGCATTTCTGACAGATGATAATCTGTGTGAAATGTACCGGAAACTCGGCAGGAAGAGCCTGTGCCGGACATGTAAAAGATATCCACGGCATATTGAAGAGTTTGAAGGCGTAAGAGAGATAACATTGTCTTTATCATGCCCGGAAGCTGCAAGGCTTTTGTTATACAAAAGAGAACCTGTCTCGTTCCTTTGCTTTGACAGGGAGGGAGAAGAAGAGTATGATAATTTTGACCCGTTTTTATATTCCGCTCTGGGAGATGCCAGAGAGATCATCCTGAAGATGCTTCGCAACAGGAAGCTGCCGGTGCTGAACCGGATTTTCATGAGTCTTGGACTTGCCTGGGACATGCAGGTACGTATGGATAACGGAAAATTGTTCTCCTGCGGTGAAATGTTTTCCCTATATGAGAGGCAGACATATTTTGCGGCAGCCGGAAACAAAGCTGATGAATGGATGGAATCTTCTTCATGGCGTTACGCATTTTCAAGTCAGATGTTTGAAAACCTGTTCAGGCTGGAACTTTTGAGAGAAGACTGGAATCAGATGCTAGAAGAGTCCGCGGTTTGCCTGCTTGCACAAGGAAAAAAGAAGTATCAGGAGATACAGGGGAAATTTACAGAATGGATGTACGGTGAAAATGGCAGGGAACAGGAGCTGGACTGGGAGATACTCTGTGAACAGTTGATGGTATATTTTGTATTTACTTATTTTTGCGGAGCGGTATACGACGGGCGTGTTTTTGTCAATGTGCAGATGGCAGCGGCAAGTGTTTCTGTGATATGGGATTTGCTGGCTGCCCGCTGGATGAAAAATAAGAAAGAACTGAAAATGGAAGATGTGGTTGATATAACCTATCGTTTTTCCAGAGAATTGGAGCATTCGGATAATAATTTGAAAAAAATGTGGAAAATGCTGGGGGCACAGGAGAAATTGTTCCGGTAAAACCATATTTTAATAAACAATTTACGAGGAGGCAGACAATGGGAGGATTTTTTGGTGTAACTTCAAAAACGGATTGTACGCTGGAACTGTTTTATGGCGTGGATTATCATTCCCATCTGGGAACAAGACGCGGTGGAATGGCAACTTATGGAGAAAAAGGATTTCAGAGAGCAATTCATAATATTGAAAATGCTCCGTTCCGCACTAAATTTGAGAGGGATGTTGAAGAACTAAGCGGGAATATGGGAATCGGATGTATATCAGATTATGAGCCCCAGCCGCTTTTGATACAGTCCCACCTGGGAAGTTTTGCCATCACGACAGTGGGAAAAATTAACAATCAGGATGAACTTCTTAAGAAAATTTATGAGAACGGCACAGGACATTTCCAGGAGATGAGCGGAGGCCAGATCAATGCGACTGAATTAGTCGCTGCGTTGATTACGAAGGCCGATTCACTGGTTGAGGGAATCCGTTTTGTCCAGGAAATTGTGGATGGCTCTATGACGATTCTGCTGATGACAAAAGAAGGGCTGTATGCTGCCAGAGATAAATATGGCCGTACACCGCTTGTAATCGGAAAAAAGGAAGGGGCATTCTGTGTATCCTTTGAAAATTTTGCATATATCAATCTGGGATATGAAGATTATAAAGAATTAGGTCCTGCGGAAATCGTTCATATCACGCCGGAGAGTGTCGAGACGGTCAGCCCTCCGGGGGAAGAAATGAAAATCTGCTCGTTCCTCTGGGTATATTATGGGTATCCGACCTCATCCTATGAGGGAATCAATGTTGAGAATATGCGTTATAAATGCGGAAGTATGCTGGCAAAACGTGACGGCGGCGGAGTAAATCCGGATATTGTAGCCGGAGTACCTGATTCCGGTATTGCACATGCAATCGGGTATGCAAATGAATCCGGAATCCCATACGCAAGACCATTTATTAAATACACCCCCACGTGGCCCCGTTCTTTTATGCCGACCAATCAGAGCCAGAGGGAGTTGATTGCCCGTATGAAGCTGATTCCGGTACAGGCACTGATCGAGAATAAAAAACTGCTTCTGATCGATGATTCTATTGTAAGAGGAACACAGCTGCGTGAGACGACGGAATTTTTGTACCGCAGCGGTGCAAAAGAGGTACACATCCGTCCGGCATGTCCGCCTCTTTTATTCGGATGTAAATACCTGAATTTTTCACGCTCCAAATCAGAAATGGATCTTATAACAAGAAGAGTGATCCAGGAGAGAGAAGGAGAGGTTACGCAGGAAATACTTGATGAATATGCAGATCCGTGCTGTGCAAAATATGACGAGATGCTGGAGGAAATCCGGAAACGCCTGAACTTTACTACTCTGAGATATCATCGTCTGGATGATCTTGTGGCATCAATCGGACTGTCTCCGTGCAAGCTGTGTACATACTGCTTTAACGGGAAAGAATAAAAACAGGTGTTGACTTTTTGTTCTATTTACTGTAGTATAACCATACGGATGGAAAGTCCGTATGGCTTATTTTGATTGCCATGCATTCGGAAAAAGGTCCGGTGGTTCTTTTTAAGTCATTTATTTTTTAGAGGGCTTGTACTGGTTTCGACAGGGATCTCGAAGATGGAGAAGCTATCCGCAGGCAGATGCGTTAAATAGCAAATTATAATTAAACGCTAACGATAATTTCGAATTAGCTGCAGCCTAAATGCTGCATGTCAGCCTGGAGGCACCCACACCTTCAGTGTCTGGCATCAATGATGTGGGAAACGATGCCGGTAAAGCTTTGAGCCGGCAGGCGTATCATGAAGCTACTGAAACTGTAAGGGTGTTAGTTCCCGTATGGCAGAGGGAATGTTAAAGAACTGACTATGATAGTAGAAGTACATGGGAAAGGTTTTTGGACGCGGGTTCGACTCCCGCCAGGTCCACTACTAATGCTGAAAATCCGAACTCATCGAGTTCGGATTTTTTTGCGTTGTGCGCCCGCCTCGGGCGGACTTCTTACATTACCTGACACAGCAGGCTTTTTTTGTTGCACCTTTCTGTGCGTTTGTATTATACTAGATAAACAGAGGGCTTTTCACAGATTTTACCTTGATTTTACTGTATAGAACTGGATAAAAGCTTAAGAATTATATTATGATAATTATCGGACAGTCAGAACAGGAGGAGATGCCAGATATGCCGACAACATATGCACACTATCGGTTCGGAAAGGATGTGCTGGAAGCACTTCCCGGACCGCTTCAGAAATCAATTGAGAGCAGAAGGGAATTATTTGATATCGGGCTTCACGGTCCGGATATCCTGTTTTATTACAGAGTTCTTTTTCGGAATCATGTAAATCAGACCGGATATCAGCTGCATGATCTGCCTGCGGACACGTTTTTTAAACGGGCAGAGAGGGGGATTGAAAAATCCACGGATAAAGCGGGGGCACGTGCTTATATATATGGTGTGATCTGCCATTTCGCACTGGATAGTGAATGCCATAATTACGTAGAGAAGATGATTCAGGTCAGCGGAATCAGCCATTCAGAAATCGAGATGGAGTTTGACCGGCTGCTTTTGACGGAGGACGGTATCGAACCGGTGTCTTATCTGGGAACAGGGCATATTCACCCGACAAGAGAGAATGCTGAAATTATCGCTCCGTTTTATAAGGGGATTTCCGTGGCGGAAATAAAAAAGACACTGGCGTATATGATTCTCTGTCTCAAAGTTCTTCATGCCCCTGATATGCGCAAGCGCAAGCTTCTGACCGGCATATTGAAGCTGGCAGGACAGAAAGAGAAAAGCGATATGATTATGAGTCTGTCGCCCAATCCGGACTGTAAAGAATATACGAAGATTCTTAAAAGGCAATATGAAGGCGCGAAGTCTCTGGCAGTGAAACTTATTTTAAACTATCAGGGAGTTCTTTTGAGGGATGAAAAGCTTTCAGAACGATTTGGAAAAACCTTCGGGGCAGGGGATGACTGGGAAAGTCTGGAAGTATAAATTGTACAAATTGGAGGAATGAGATGAAATTTAAAATGACACCATTGGAGAAAAAATGGGTATTGTATGATGTGGGAAATTCGGCCTTTACGATGCTGGTAACTACAATTTTCCCGATTTATTTTAATTATCTGGCGGGGAACGCAGGTATATCTGATGTCAATTATCTGGCATACTGGGGATATGCATCCTCAATCTGCACTCTGCTTGTGGCACTGATGGGACCTACGCTTGGAGCTGTGGCAGATACAAAAAATTTTAAGAAAAAAATATTCACAACTGTAATGTTGATCGGTGTGGCCGGCTGCGTAATACTGGGATTTTTGTCCTCCTGGATCTGGTTTCTGGGCGTGTTCGTAATCGCAAAAACAGGATATTCCGCCAGTCTTGTGTTTTATGATGCCATGCTGACCGATGTTACGGAGCCGGAGCGTATGGATACCGTATCTTCCCAGGGATTTGCGTGGGGATATATCGGCAGCTGTATTCCATTTATCGCCAGCCTTGTAATTGTTCTGGGCGGCGGAAAAGTAGGGCTTTCCATGCAGTCCTCAATGGTAATCGCCTTCATCATAACTGCTGCATGGTGGCTGGCATCCGCTATCCCGCTGCTTTGTTCATATAAGCAGAAACATTATGTGGAATCTGCCGGACATGTAGTACGTGACAGTTTTATACGTCTGGGACATACATTCCGTGACATTAAAAAGGAAAAACATATTTTCCTGTTTTTGTTGGCGTTTTTCTTTTATATCGATGGAGTTTACACTATTATTGATATGGCGACCGCATACGGGCAGGCACTGGGGCTTGACAGCACCGGACTTCTCCTGGCACTGCTTGTGACCCAGATCGTTGCATTTCCTGCAGTTTTGGTTATGAGCCGGATTTCCAAAAAGATCGGCTCCACGAATGTATTGACTATCTGTATTGTTGCTTACCTTGGAATCATACTTTTTGCATGTACTTTAGATAAACAGAGCGAATTCTGGTTTTTGGCAGTCATGGTCGGTCTGTTCCAGGGAACGGTGCAGGCACTGTCGCGTTCCTATTTTGGGAAAATTATCCCGGCGGAGAAATCGGGAGAATACTTTGGTCTCTATGACATTTGTGGTAAAGGCGCAGCTGTGCTTGGGACAACGCTGGTGTCTGTGATGACACAGCTGACAGCAAGGATGAATGTCGGTGTCGGAGCGATTTCCGTATTGTTCATAATCGGTTTCTTCCTTTTCAGAAAAGCGGTAAAACTAAATCCGGAAGTATAAACCGTCAGTGAGAATAAAATGTTGACAATAAGTTGAAAAATCAAATATAATGCATAGGCAATAAGTGGAAAACGGGGAATCCATCACGATGGGTTCTCCGCTTTTTGGCAGAAAAACTGTATTTTGGCTGAGAAAAAACTAACCGGATCAGAAATTGTGAAAAAATCGTAAAATCGACATGAAATTTACCAAATGAAAAAGAGAAGATGTTATAATGCAATGTAGTTGTTTTGAAAATGATTAAGACAAGTTACAGTAAGGCAGATGTGAGGAAAAAATATGTCGGAATTTGTACGTTTGGAAAATATTACAAAAATTTATAAAATGGGCGAAGTTGAGATCCGGGCGGCAGACGGTATTAATTTTGTGATTGAAAAAGGAGAATTTGTCGTGATCGTCGGCCCAAGCGGAGCCGGCAAGACAACAGTCCTGAATATTCTCGGAGGTATGGATACGGCCACCGGCGGCAGCATAACTGTGGATGGAGAGAATATTACGGGATATAATGAGCGGCAGCTTACCGCCTACAGAAGGAATGATATCGGCTTTGTGTTCCAGTTCTATAACCTGGTTCCGAATCTGACTGCAAAAGAAAATGTGGAGCTGGCACTTCAGATCTGTAAAGATCCGCTGGACGCAAAGCAGGTGCTTGACGATGTGGGACTTGGCGATCGTCTGGATAATTTTCCGGCACAGTTATCCGGAGGGGAACAGCAGAGGGTGTCTATTGCCAGAGCACTTGCAAAGAATCCGAAGCTTCTTTTGTGTGATGAACCGACAGGCGCTCTGGACTACAATACCGGCAAGGCAATTCTTAAGCTTTTGCAGGATATGTGCAGGAACAGAGGGATGACAGTCATCGTTATTACGCACAATTCGGCACTGGCGCCGATGGCAGACCGTCTGATTCGGATAAAGAATGGAAAAGTATCTTCGATGGAGAAAAATGAAAATCCGGTATCCATAGATGAAATTGAATGGTAGGTGGCAGGAGTGCATATGAAGAAAAAAGCACTGAGAAAAGATTTTTATATGGAAATCCGAAGAAGTCTGGGGCGATTCCTGTCCATTTTCTTTATCGTGGCAATTGGCGTGGCATTTTTTGCAGGAATCCGTGCCACGGAACCGGACATGAGGCTTTCGGGGGATGAATATTTCGATGAAGCAAATCTGATGGATATTCAGGTGATCAGCACGCTGGGGCTTACGGATGATGATGTGGAAGCACTGGAAGATGTGGAAGGAATAGAAAAGGTCGAAGCCGGTTATTCGACAGATGTACTGTGTGCGAGAGGTGAGAATCAGGCTGTACTTCACCTGATGTCCATTCTCCCTTCCATGAATAAACTGACTGTGGAGGAAGGGCGGCTTCCAGAAAAATTCGATGAATGTGTAATGGATGCGGATTATGCGGCAAGTGAGGAATATAAAATCGGAGATACGATTACCGTAACATCGGGGACAGATGATGAAATTTCAGATACTCTGGTGACAGATACATTTACGATTGTCGGGACGGTCAGCAGTCCTTGCTATATTGCCTTTACGCGTGGAAGCACGACGATCGGAAACGGAAAGGTCTCCGGTTTTGTCGGCGTTATGGATGATGCATTTTCCATGGACGTGTATACAGAAATATATGCCACAGTTGAAGGTGCGAAGGAGCTGACTGCTTTTACAAAGGAGTATGACAGTCGGCGGGACGAAGTTCTTGCTAATGTCGAAGCAATCCGTGAAGAACGGGAAATTGCACGGTATCAGCAAATTGTCGATGAAGCTGAGGAAGAACTTGATAAAGCAAGACAAGAGCTGGAAGACGGCAGACAGGAAGCACAGACTGAACTGGATGATGCCTGGCAGAAAATTACGGACGGACAGGTACAGATTGATGATGCAAAACAACAGATTTCCGATTCGAGGGCAGAGCTGGAGAATTCCAGGCTGCAGTTGATTAACGGACAGCAGGAGCTGGATCAGAACCGGGCGGCTGTGGAAGCCCAGAAGACAGAGCTGGAAGCAAAAGCACAGGAGCTGGCGGAATCAAGAGCCCAGTATGAAGCATTGGCGGCAAGCGGGATGGCCGACGAGTCGACGCTTCAGACAATGGCTGCCCAGCTGGATCAGGCGGAGGCACAGATACAGGCGGCAAGGGTTCAGCTTAACGCTGCGGAAGCTCAGTTCACATCTGCACAGGCAGAGATTGACTCCGGCTGGACGCAGTTGTATGATGGGCAAAGTCAGCTTGATGAGGCAGAAGCAGAGCTTACTCAGAAGGAGCAGGAATTGGCAGATGCCCGTCAGGAATATGAAGACGGAAAAGCGGATGCGGAGAAAGAAATTGCAGATGCTGAGCAGGAAATCGCAGATGCTGAAGAAGATATTAAAAGCATAAAACCTGCAGAATGGTATATCAATAATCGTGATGACCTGAATGAATATACCGGATATGGTGAGAATGCAGACCGTATGAAGTCAATCGGGGAGGTGTTCCCGGTCATGTTCTTCCTTGTTGCGGCATTGATCAGTCTGACGACTATGACGAGAATGGTGGAAGAGCAGAGAACACAGATCGGCACACTGAAGGCACTGGGCTACGGCAGAGGTTCTATTGCAGGAAAGTTCCTGGTTTATGCCACTCTTGCAACCATATTAGGAAGTGTTTTCGGAGTACTGTTCGGCGAAAAAATATTTCCGTATATTATTATTACTGCTTACGGAATTATGTATAAACATATGCATAATCTGGTGCTGTCTTATAATATATATTATGCCGTTGTGGCATCAGGTATTGCTCTGGCATGTACACTGCTGGCTACCTTGTTCTCATGTTATAAAGAATTACGGGAACAGTCGGCGCAGTTGATGCGGCCTCCCGCACCGAAAAATGGAAAACGGGTATTCCTGGAGCGGATACCGTTTATTTGGAATCGTCTGAGTTTTACATGGAAATCAACCATCCGGAATCTGATCCGATATAAAAAACGATTCTTTATGACAATTGTCGGAATCAGCGGATGTATGGGGCTGCTTCTGACCGGCTTTGGGCTGGAAGACTCTATTTCCAACATCGGGGTGCTCCAGTATGAAGACCTTCAGAAATATGACGGAAATCTGATATTGGATACTGATGCAAAGGAAGAAGATAAAGAAGCTGCATATGATACGCTCACGGAGGATTCCAGCGTGAAAATGACATGCCGTTCCCTGCTTCAGCAGGTTTCCATCGGAAACGGCGAAAAGAGTAAAGATGTGTATCTGAATGTTCCGGAGAAGACAGACGGTTTTGAAAATTTTATTGTTCTCAGAGACCGTGTTTCACATGAAGAATATTTTCTGGATGATGAAGGTGCAGTCCTGACAGAAAAAATGGCAAAAGAGCTGGGTGTTAAGGCAGGGGATGCCATTTACATAAAAGATGCAGGCGGAGAAGGAAAGATTAAGATTACTGCCATCTGCGAAAACTATATGCATCATTATCTCTATATGACAGAATCATCATATGAAAAAGTCTACGGAGAAAAACCGGATTACAATTCCGTTTATTATATAATGGAAGATGGGAAGGAATATATGACGGAAGATGTGGGTGAAGATGTACTTGCCGGAGAAGGTGCGTTGAGCGTAAGCTATACAGAAGGGGTTGCAGGGCAGATTCAGGATATGCTGTCAGCATTGGATATTGTAATGGCTGTCCTGATTATTTCGGCGGGACTGCTTGCATTTGTTGTACTGTACAACCTGAATAATATCAATATTACGGAACGAAAACGGGAACTGGCAACTTTGAAGGTGCTTGGATTTTATCCTGCCGAGGTTTCGGAATATGTTTTTCGTGAAAATCTGCTCCTGACTGTGATAGGGGCGGCGGCGGGATGCTTCCTGGGGAAAATCCTGCATCAGTTCATTATCGTGACAGTTGAGATAGATTCGGCGATGTTCGGAAGAAATATTGATTTCAGCAGTTATGTATACAGCTTCCTGATCACGATAGGGTTTTCAATGTTCGTAAACTTTGTTATGCATTTTAAACTTAAGAAAATAGATATGGTGGAATCTTTAAAAAGTGTTGAATAATCCGGCACCCGCTTCTGTGAGGAGGCGGGTGTTTCCATCATTGGGAGTACAACTGCTCTTATGGAAAAGCATCCAAAATAAGCACGGGAAAAGGAATTATCTAATTAGACCCGAGATTTCACAAAAGAAACATATATTTTTCATATAATACTGTTTAAAGATGTTAGGAAAATCAAAATATGCAGATATGCGGCCAAAAAAGGAGAAAAAAGTTATGGAAAAGGCAAAAATCCTGGTTGTGGATGATGAAAGCAGAATGCGTAAACTGGTGAAAGACTTCCTTGTAAGAGAAGGATATTCGGTTCTGGAAGCTGCGGATGGTGTTGAGGCAATGGATTTATTTTACAGCGATAAAGAAATAGAACTGATCATTCTGGATGTGATGATGCCGAGAATGGATGGATGGCAGGTATGCCGTGAAATCCGGGAACATTCAAAAGTACCTGTAATCATGCTGACGGCGCGTTCCGAAGAGCGGGATGAGCTGCAGGGGTTTGATCTGGGTGTGGATGAATACATTTCCAAACCGTTCAGCCCCAAAATACTTGTTGCACGTGTAGGTGCGATCCTGAGAAGGACAAGGGGCGGGGAAAAGGAAGACCTGATGCGTGCAGGCGGGATCGTAGTTGACAAAACGGCTCATCTTGTCAGGATTGATGACAAAAACGTGGAGTTGAGCTTTAAAGAATTTGAATTATTGTCGTACTTTATGGAAAATGAAGGAATTGCACTTTCGAGAGAGAAAATCCTGAATAATGTGTGGAATTATGATTATTTCGGAGATGCGCGGACAATCGACACTCATGTAAAAAAGCTGAGGAGCAAACTTGGGGATAAAGGCGATTATATTAAGACCATCTGGGGGATGGGGTACAAATTTGAAGTAGACGAATGAGTGGGGCGGGATAATGAAACATTTTATAAAAAACTCAATCAGGCATCAGCTTCTGGTGATGTTCCTGAGTTTAATCGTCCTGATATTGTTATTGATATTTATCATTAATTCCAGTTTTCTGGAACAATATTATATTCTTCATAAGCAGACGCAGATGAAGGAGATGTATCAAATGATCGAAACTGCAGTGATGCAGGACGAAATCGGTACTTCTGATATGCAGACACAGCTTCTTGGAAACAGCGAGAGGACGAATATATCGATTATTGTGCTTCGGGTGGAACAGGATCAGCAGGCAGAAGTAATCCTGTATACGGAACAGCAGGAAAGAGGGCCGTTGTTTACCAAGCTCTTCGGTTATCTGGCAGGCCCGAAACGCGGAACTCTGCTTTATCAGGAAGACAATTATGCAATCTATAAATCCGGGGAACCGGGGACAAAAGGCGATTATCTTGAAATGTACGGGACGATTTCTGACAATATGCTTTTCTTTATGCAAAGTCCGCTGGAGAGTATCCGGGACAGTGCGGCGCTTGCAAATAATTTCCTGATTTATGTCGGAATCGCGGCGTTGATTCTGGGAAGCCTGTTTGTCTGGTTGTTCTCCAGAAAAATAACAGAGCCGATTCTGGAGCTCGCTACTTTGTCACGCAGGATGGCTGACCTGGATTTTGATGCAAGATATACCGGAAAAGAGGATGATGAAATCGGAGTCCTGGGGCAGAGCTTTAATACAATGTCAGAAAAACTGGAAAAAACAATTTCCGAGCTCAAAGGTGCAAATATCCGGCTTCAGAAGGACATCGAACAAAAGCAGAAGATGGAAGAGATGAGAAATGAGTTCCTGGGGAACGTATCTCATGAGCTTAAGACTCCGATTGCTTTGATCCAGGGCTATGCGGAAGGGTTAAAAGAAGTTGTCAATGATGACCCGGAAAGCAGAGAATTTTATTGCGATGTTATTATGGATGAAGCCGGTAAGATGAATCAGATGGTGAAAAATCTGCTTGTTCTGAATCAATTGGAATTCGGTTCAGACGAAGTATCAATGAACCGGTTTGATGTTGTAAAACTGATCCGGGGCGTCATTGCAAGCTGTGAGATCCTCATCCGGCAGGCTGAAGCAGATGTAGATTTCATTGCCGATGAAACGGCATATGTGTGGGCAGACGAATTTAAAACGGAGCAGGTGATTCGAAATTACCTGACCAATGCGATCCATCATGCGGCGGGGGAAAAGCGTATTGAAATCCGGGTGATTTCCCAGGAAAATACAGTAAGGATCAGTGTATTTAACACAGGGACACCGATACCGGATGAAGATATCGGCAAAATCTGGGACAAGTTTTACAAGGTGGACAAGGCACATACCCGGGAGTACGGCGGCAATGGAATCGGGCTTTCCATAGTAAAAGCAATTATGGAATCCTTCCATCAGAATTATGGTGTGCAGAACTATCAAAACGGTGTGGAATTCTGGTGCGAGCTGGACGCAAAAAGCATGGCGGCTCCGGCACTCTCAGCGGATGCGGAAGAAATACAGAATGAAATATAGCAAAGAAAGTAAATCCGGGATGACAGTACATTCCGGATTTTCTGTCGGACATGTAACAGTTTCCTTCCCTGTGTACACTCTTGAAAAATGTGAAAGAATGAGATAGAATCTTTTACATGGAAAAACAGCACGGTTACTATATAAGAATAAAGGAGAGCGCCAGATGATAGCGATAATTGATTATGATGCCGGCAATATCAGGAGTGTGGAAAAAGCACTGCTCCTCCTGGGGCAGGGTGTGAAGATTTCCTCTGATGCAAGGGAAATCCTGGAGGCGGACAAGGTGATACTTCCGGGTGTCGGTGCATTTGGAGATGCAATGAGTAAACTGCATACACGCGGGTTGACAGATGTGATCCGGCAGACCGTGGAGAACGGAACGCCTTTCCTCGGCATCTGTCTTGGACTGCAGCTTTTGTTTGAACGAAGTGACGAAGCACCGGGAGTGGAAGGACTCGGAATTCTGCCGGGAGAGATATTAAGGATTCCCCCACAGGAAAATCTGAAAATCCCTCACATGGGATGGAATTCCCTGCATCTTGAGAATAACGGACGGTTATTTAAAGGCGTAACAGAGCAGGCATATGTCTATTTTGTTCATTCTTATTATTTGAAAGCGAAAGAAGAAGAGATAGTAAAGGCTTCGACGGAGTATGGTGTACATATTCATGCATCTGTTGAAAAAGGAAATGTATTCGCATGCCAGTTCCATCCTGAAAAGAGCAGCGATGTCGGACTTCAGATCCTTCGGAATTTTGTAGAACTGGGACAGGAGGTGCAGTGATGTTTACAAAAAGAATCATTCCCTGCCTGGATGTGAATGCAGGGCGTGTGGTAAAAGGAGTAAATTTTGTAGACCTGAAAGATGCCGGCGATCCTGTTGAGATTGCGAAGGCCTATGATAAAGCCGGTGCTGACGAGCTTGTATTTCTTGATATTACCGCATCTTCCGATGACAGAAAAACGGTAGTCGATATGGTGCGTCAGGTGGCGGAATGTGTGTTTATTCCGTTTACGGTAGGCGGGGGAATCCGAACAGTAGAAGATTTCCGTATGCTTCTCAGAGAAGGGGCAGACAAAATTTCTATTAATTCTTCTGCGATTAATACTCCGAACCTGATTTCCGATGCGGCTGAGAAGTTTGGAAGTCAGTGTGTTGTTGTGGCAATTGACGCAAAGCGGCGCTCAGACGGCAGCGGCTGGAATATTTATAAACACGGCGGACGTATCGATGTAGGGATTGACGCCGTCGAATGGGCAGTGAAAGCTGAAAGGCTGGGAGCGGGCGAAATCCTGCTGACAAGTATGGACTGTGACGGGACAAAAGCGGGGTACGATCTGGAACTGACCCGTGCCATTGCAGAGAATGTGTCTATTCCGGTGATTGCTTCCGGAGGGGCAGGCACGCTTGAGCATTTCAGAGATGCACTGACAACGGGAAAAGCAGACGCTGCCCTTGCGGCATCGCTGTTTCATTATAAAGAACTGGAAATCAAAGAGGTAAAAGAGTATCTGCGGAAGGAAGGCGTTTCCGTGCGGCTGTAGGAGTATGAAAAGATGGCAGGAATTAATGGCGAATGGTACGAAGCATTAAAGGGTGAGTTTAAAAAAACTTATTATAAAAAATTATATCAAACGGTGAATGAGGAATATCAAAGCAGACAGATATTTCCTCCGGCGGAGGATATTTTCAATGCCTTTCATCTGACACCGCTGAATCAGGTAAAAGTCGTGATTCTTGGGCAGGATCCGTATCACAATGACGGGCAGGCACATGGGCTTTGTTTTTCTGTGAAGAAAGGCGTGGAAATCCCGCCTTCTCTGGTAAATATTTATCAGGAACTTCATGACGACCTGGGCTGTACGATTCCCTCTCACGGATGTCTGACAAAATGGGCCGAGCAGGGAGTACTGATGCTGAATACGGTGCTGACTGTCCGGGCACATCAGGCAAATTCCCACCGTGGTATCGGATGGGAAGAATTTACGGATGCCGCGATACTGGCATTGAACAGCCAGGACCGTCCGATTGTATTTATCCTGTGGGGAACACCGGCACAGAGAAAGGAGCGGATGCTCAATAATCCGAAACATCTGATTTTGAAAGCACCGCATCCGAGCCCGCTTTCCGCATACAGAGGATTTTTCGGAAGCAGGCCGTTCAGCCGGACAAATGATTTCCTGAAAGAGCACGGTGTGGAGCCGGTTGACTGGCAGATAGAATAACAGAGAGCCTTGAACAGAGGAAGTATAGCTTTACGTTCCTTTATCTGCAGGAGGCTACTCCTCGATGATCTGGATTTCCAGATAGTCGAAATCTATGGAATCCACGAAATTGTCCTGATAAAAACGGGTTTTGTCATGCCGTTTGAAATCTGCTACCGTGGCATCCAGCCAGAGTGGTTTGCTTAAATCGAATTCATAACAGATGGCATCCAGCGCATGAAAAATTTTGTGGGTACGGGTGTCATCAGATTCGTCACAGATTACAGTGTCTCGTAGAAGACGGCTGTCTTTGAATATTTTTCCCCAGAAACGGAACATGATGGGTTTCCTCCTTGTCTTTACAATAATTGTCAGCTGAAATGTTTCAGCAGACCTGTTTCTTATAACAGAATGTGATATATCAGATATAAAATGTAGTATATCGGATACAGTCAGAAAAGTAAAGGAAGGAAATCAACATTGCCGAATGCGCCGGAGAAGGAGTTACATTTGTTCGGGTAGGTACATCAAACGTGCATTCTGCGAAAAACAGGCAGCATGTGTTCTTACAGGTACTGTCAACGAGCTGTTTATAAGAAATCATTAAATAAATATAAAAAAAGTGTAAAAATTTCTTGATTTTCAGTAAATATTTGTGTATAATCCACCTATATTGCACGAGGGAGTGGCGATTTAAGATGCTGCTCTTTTTTTTGCAGTCAAATCATGCCAATTGAAGATAAGTAAATGAGAAAGAGGTGTTTTTATGATTCAAGTAATTACTGATGTAAATAGCTACATCAACAACCTGGTCTGGGGATGGCCGGCATTGATCCTTCTTGGATTTACGGGAATCCTGATGACCTGCCTGACTAAGTTTTTCCAGATTGGTCATTTTGGTCACTGGATAAAAAACACGATCGGCGCTATTATGGGAGACAGAGACGTAACCAAACATACGAAGGATAAGTCGATCACACAGTTTCAGTCGCTGTGCACTGCACTGGCCGCTACGGTGGGTACAGGAAATATCGTAGGTGTCGCAGGAGCTATCGCAATCGGAGGACCTGGGGCAGTATTCTGGATGTGGCTGATTGCCTTTTTTGGGATGATGACGAATTTTTCAGAAAATGTTCTTGGTATTTTGTACCGCAGGAAGAATTCCGAAGGCGAATGGTGCGGGGGCGCGATGTATTATTTGAAGGACGGCCTTGGAAGCAGACGAGGATGCAAACAGATCGGAGTGATTCTTGCAGTCCTGTTCTCCTGCTTCTGTCTGCTTGCTTCTTTTGGCATTGGTAATATGAGCCAGGTTAACAGTATGGTTTCAAACATTAACACTGCATTTGGAATTCCGAATATTGTGACCGGTATTATTTTAGTTATAGCTGTCGGTGCAGTTGTCGTTGGAGGCCTGAAGCGCATTGCTTCTTTTACGGAAAAGCTGGTGCCGTTTATGGTAATCGCTTATCTGGTTGGAACTTTAATTATCATCGGAATGCATATCCAGAGTATTCCGGCAGTATTTGTTTCTATTTTTAAAGGTGCATTTGCAATGAAATCTGCGGCCGGCGGTGTTGTCGGAGCGGGAATTATGATGGCAATGAAAATGGGAATGAAGCGAGGTGTATTTTCTAATGAAGCCGGTCTTGGTTCTTCTGTTATGGTGCACTCCAACTCCAACGTTAAGGAGCCTGTCCGCCAGGGTATGTGGGGAATCTTTGAAGTGTTTGCAGATACAATTATCGTATGTACGCTGACAGCCCTGACGATCTTAAGCTCCGGAGCGGTTGATCTGACTACCGGACAGCTGAGTGCGGAAGCGGAGGCAGTCGGCTCCAACTCACTGATGAGCTATGCATTTTCACAGACATTCGGAAAACCGGGGGCATGGTTTATCGCACTGGCAATCCTTCTGTTTGCATATTCCACTGTACTTGGATGGAGTCATTATGGTTCCAAGGCGTGTGAATATCTGTTCGGAACGAAATCCATCATGGTATACCGTGTTGTTTTCGTAGCCATCGTACTTGCAGGTTCTGTTGTTGAAGCACAGCTTGCATGGGATATTTCCGATACATTCAACGGACTGATGATGATCCCGAACCTGATTGGTGTTCTGGTGCTTTCAAAAGAAGTAATGAAATGTACACAGAACTATGTCGACAGGAAAATATTCAAGAAAGATGTTAAACCGATCCTCTCTGTTTTCCCGGATATCCAGGCTGAGCACGAGAAAGCTGTAAGAGAAGGCGCAGAGTAATCCGTACGATAAGATTACATATATGGAATGAGATAAATCGAAAAAGACGCTGTAAACCGGCATGGGAATGTGTTAAGAATCTGTTCCCGTGCCGGTTTATTATATGTAGAACAGACATATATCAAAGATATGAGCGTGCAGGCGCACTGTCAGAAAACCTTAAGATAATTTTTATGGAATGGAAGCAAAAAAAGTGGTATAGTAATTATGTTATGGAGTGATGTCGGAGAAAGAGAGGGATACATATGAAGAAAGTATTTGACCATATTTTTATTGACGGGCTGAGTGGTATGGCGCAGGGGTTATTTGCAACTCTGATTATCGGCACGATTATTCAGCAGATCGGGACGTTTGCCGGCGGTGATATCGGAACGATGATTTTTCTGATAGGTAAGATGGCAGCAGCGATGACCGGAGCAGGTATCGGTGTCGGCGTGGCGAGAAAGTTTAATGCATCTCAGCTTGTCATTGTATCAGCGGCAACTGCGGGGATGGTGGGAGCCTTTGCTTCAAAGCTGATATCAGGCGATGTCCTGAAGGACGGGGCAATTGTATTGTCCGGTCCGGGAGAGCCATTGGGGGCATTTGTCGCAGCGTTCGTCGCAATCGAGATAGGAATGTTGATTTCCGCAAAAACGAAACTGGATATTTTGCTGACGCCGCTTGTATCGATCGGCGCCGGTTCGGCAGTGGGTATTCTGGTTGGACCTCCGATATCAAAATTCATGCTGTGGCTCGGATCTCTGATTAACTGGGGCACTGAGCAGCAGCCGTTTATCATGGGAATTGTTGTTTCGGTTCTGATGGGAATGATCCTTACTTTGCCGATCAGTTCGGCAGCGCTCGGTGTAATTCTGAATCTATCGGGGCTTGCGGCAGGCGCAGCTACGATCGGATGCTGCTGCAATATGGTTGGATTTGCAGTGGCAAGCTTCCGGGAAAATAAATTCGGCGGACTTCTGGCGCAGGGAATCGGGACGTCCATGCTTCAGGTGCCGAATATTATGAAAAGACCTGTTATCTGGCTTCCGGCGATATTGTCAAGTGCAATTCTGGGACCGGCAGGAACCATGATCTTGCATATGACGAATAACGCAACAGGTTCCGGGATGGGAACGGCAGGCCTGGTAGGTCAGATTATGACATGGCAGGTCATGACACAGACAGAAGACCCGACGATCGTAATGATTAAAATCATTGTAATTCAGATTCTGCTTCCGGCAATACTGACGCTTGCGATTTCTGAATTTATGAGAAAGAAAAAATGGATTCGTCAGGGAGATATGAAACTGGATTTATCCTGATATGCCACGTTCTGATACAGGAGAAAGGCTTCGAAATATTCAGGCGTATGTAAAAGATTGTTATCAACGCCTCGGAGATTTGGGGGACGGAATAAAGGAGTTTTAATATGGAGAATAGATATCCGATAGATGAGGCTGTCAAGAATTATGAAGATGTGGACAGTTGGAAGACTATTATTTTTCTTTATAATTCGGCATTAAAAGAGATGGAGACAAAACTGGAAATCTTGAATGATGAATTTCAGCATGTGCATAAGTATAATCCGATCGAACATATAAAAACACGAATCAAATCACCTGAAAGTATAGTGAAAAAATTAAAGCGCTATGGCTATGAATCAACGATAGAAAACATGGTAAAGTATGTTAATGATATCGCAGGTGTACGTCTGATCTGTTCATTTACGTCCGATATTTACAGGCTGGCGGAGATGATAGGAAATCAGAGTGATTTGAAAGTGCTGTCCATCAAAGACTATATTAAAAATCCGAAACCAAGCGGTTACAAGAGTTATCATATGATCGTTTCCGTGCCTATTTATCTGTCAAACAGTGTGGCGGATACAAAGGTTGAGATTCAGATCAGGACGATTGCAATGGACTTCTGGGCAAGCCTGGAGCATAAAATTTATTATAAGTTTGAAGGAAATGCACCGGATTATATCAGCCGTGACCTGAAGGAATGTGCCAGGATGACAGCTGAGCTTGATGATAAGATGCTTCTTTTGAACGAAGCAATACAGAAATGTATTGAAGAAGAAGCCAGCCGGGAGGCGGGGCTTATTGAAGATGTGGTGAGGAATCTGGTGAATATAAAATAATAAGGAGAGCCGAGATGGCAAAAGAGGTAAAGAGAAAACTGGCAGTGATGGGGGTCGGCGCTGCAGCGTACATCGCTGCAATTATGCTGACTCGTTCCGGCAGGATGACCGGGGGTGTGGAGATGGCTGTATTTCTTCCTGCATTTCTGCTGCTTGCAGCAGAAGTAGTCTGGCAGACAACGGAGGCTATTGGAAGAGGAATGTTTGACGGTGGATTGAAAAACCTGAAAACATTAGGAAATAAATTATGGTCTTACAGTGACAGTATTCTGATTTTAATTGCTTCTGCGGGAGCAATGATCGTGGGGTATTATAAGGAAGCAGTAGGGGCGATTCTGTTTTTCCAGCTGGGAAAGCTGGCGGAGGTATTTTCCGTAAGTAAAACGAAAAAAGCTATTGCGCAATATATTGACATCCGGCCGGAACATGCACATGTTAAGCTGGGCGGAAATGTTATTGATGTGGAGCCGGGGTATCTGGAGCCGAGGCAGATCATCGTAATTAAACCCGGAGAAAAAATACCGGTAGATGCAGTGGTGACACAGGGGAGCGGCCTGGTGGATATGAAGGCGCTGACGGGTGAATCTGTTCCGAAGGAAGTGAGGATCGGTGATCGTTTGTACGGCGGAACGATTAACCAGAACAGCATGCTGGAAGCAAGAGTTTCCAAAGTGTTTGAGGAATCTACAGCTTCCAGGATTGTGAAACTTGTGGAGTCGGTCGGAGAAAGAAAATCAGAAACAGAGAAGTTTGCAGACAAATTTATCCGGGTTTATACGCCGGTGGTGACATTGATGGGGATTCTCGTCATGCTCCTTCCGCCAATGATGGCGGCAGGGCAAGACCCGGACACGTGGATTTACCGGGGACTGATCTTTCTGGTAGCGGCCTGTCCGTTTGGGTTGCTTGTGTCTGTGCCCTTGGCATTTTTAGGAGGAATCGGTGCGGCAACGAGGCAGGGAATTCTGATTAAAGGGAGTAATTATCTTGAGGCTCTTGCGAAGACAGATACATTTGTATTTGACAAAACAGGAACGCTGACAGAAGGTTTTTTTAAAGTACAGGAGATTTGCCCAAGAGGAATGAAAGCAAGAGAACTGCTGGATCTGATGGCTCACGCAGAAGCGTTTTCCACACATCCGATTGCTGTTTCGTTGAGAAAATCATATGGCAGGAAACTGGACATGCAGAGGGTCACCGGTATTGAAGAATCTTCCGGATTTGGTGTAAAGGCGACGGTGGACGGAAGGAAGGTCCTGGTCGGCAGCGATCGGTATCTGAATCAGGAGGGAATCTTCTGCAAAAAAATACCGGGACCGGGAACTCAGGTACATGTTGCAGTAGACGATTCTTATGCCGGGTATGCTTTGATCGCAGATGTCCTGAGGGCGGATGCAAAACAGACAGTTCAATGGATGTCGCGCCATCAGATTGAGACAGTAATACTGACGGGGGATAATGAAGAGGCTGCAGAGTCAACAGCAAGGCAGCTTGGAATCACGCATGTATATGCGAATCTGATGCCGGAAAATAAAGTTGATTTGTTGGAGGAATTTATGGGCGGTGAGATGGAAGGCGAAAAGCTGGCATTTGTCGGGGATGGAATTAATGATGCTCCGGTGCTGGCCCGCGCGGATGTCGGGATCGCTATGGGCGGACTTGGTGCGGATGCCGCACTGGAGGCTGCAGATATCGTTCTGATGGAAGATGAGCCTTATAAAATCGTCAGGGCGATCCGTATTTCCAGGGAAACAATTCGTTCAGTAAACCAGAATTTTGTTTTTGCAATGATGATGAAAGTATTACTGCTTATTCTTGCGTTTGTCGGTCTGATTTCTATGCGGCGTGCCATTGTTGCGGATATAGGTGTAATGTTACTGGGAATTCTGAATTCATTTTGGATCTTGTACATATAATAGCGGGAGTAGGGATAAAATCATGAGAAAAATCAAGATGATATTTCTGGCAGGAATCGTATGTCTTCTTTGCGGCTGTACCAACAGGCTCGAAGTGTGTAGAGATCTTTTGAAGCAGGGGAAGTATGCGGAGGCAGAAGCTGTTTTCCGTGAAGAAATCACTGAGTCGGTACAGATACAGGAAAATATGGACGATGAAAGAAAAGCCGCGGATGCAAAGGTCAGGGAGGCGGAAGCACGCCGCGGGCTCGGCATTGTGCTCTATGAGCGGCAGAAGTATGAGGAAGCTGCCGCAGAACTTAAAAAAGTTCTGGAGCTTGAGGGAAAAGAAACTCCGGCAATTTATAACCTGATAGGGGTATGCGCGATGAACCTTAAGGATTATGACGGCGCGATTGAAGCTTTTTCAGCGGGAATTGCACTTCCTGCATCAGAAGATCAGGAAGAGGCAAATCTGGTCCGGGAAATGAGTTATAATCTGGTCATCTGTTATGAGAAGAAGAAAGACTGGGCAGGTGCGAGGGAAGCGGCGCGGGCTTATGCGGAAGCATATCCGCAGGATAAGGAGATGCAGAAGGAACTGGAATTTCTGGAAACAAGATGATTGTAAGGACCAGTTATATGTGGTCACAGGGAAACAAAGTGATGATCGGGCTCGCATGAAGCAGAGGAAAAGGAAGTCGTGACCGGGATTACGTGTGGCAGAAGGAACAAGGTAATTGTATGATTGAATTGCGTGAAATAGTGGAAACGAAAGAAAGGGTAATTCTTGTCGGTGTTCAGTTTGATGAAAATAGTCCGGCGGAAGAGTCGCTGGATGAGCTGGCGGAACTTGCCCGGACAGCAGGGGCGGAAGTGGCAGGATGCCTGATTCAGAATCGTGAGGCGGTCCATTCTGCAACATATATCGGAAAAGGAAAATTGCTGGAGCTGAAAGAACTGCTTTGGGAAACAGAAAGCTCCGGCATCATCTGTGACGATGAGCTGACATCTGTTCAGATTAGAAATCTGGAACAGGAGCTGGACTGCAAGGTGATCGACAGGACATTGCTGATTCTGGATATTTTTGCGGCAAGGGCAGTGTCCGGGGAAGGGAAAATCCAGGTGGAGCTGGCACAGCTGCGTTACCGGGCGTCCCGCCTGGTGGGACTTCGGAATTCCTTATCCCGTCTGGGAGGCGGTATCGGAACAAGAGGACCGGGAGAGAAGAAGCTGGAGATGGACAGACGCCTGATCCGGGAAAGAATCAGCAGATTAAAAAAAGAGCTTGAAGATGTGGAGCAGCACCGGGAATTGATTCGCTCTCAGCGGAAAAATTCAAATCTGAAAGTGGCGGCTTTGGTCGGATATACATCAGCAGGGAAAAGCAGCCTGGAAAATGCACTGACGGGTGCTGACATTCTGGAAGACGCAATGCTGTTCTCTACTCTGGATACAACAACACGCGCTTTGGAGCTGGAGGGGGCGCAGAAAATACTGCTGACAGATACGGTCGGATTCATCCGTAAACTTCCGCACCATCTGATAGAAGCATTCAAGAGCACGCTGGAGGAAGCAAAATATGCGGATATTATTCTTCATGTGGTAGATGCGTCCAACCCGCAGATGGAAGTGCAGATGCATGTTGTATATGAAACTCTGAGACAGCTCGGAGTGGAAGGAAAACCGGTGATAACACTGTTTAATAAACAGGACAAGCTGGAATCACCGTCAAAGTTCCGGGATTTTCACGCGGACTACAGCATTCCGGTATCTGCAAAAACAGGACAGGGACTGGAAAAATTGAAAAGTGTCCTTACGGAAATTATAAGAAAGGAACAGATTTATATCGAAAGAGTATTTCCATTTGCCGAAGCAGGGAAAATACAATTGATCCGTAAAAACGGGCAGCTTTTGGAGGAAGCATATGAGGCAGAGGGAATCCGGGTCAAGGCATATGTGCCAAAAGCAATTTACGGGAAATTAATCTGATCAAATAAATCCCCCATCGAATCCGATAACCTGTCCGGTCAGGTAAGGATGGTTTTCAGCCAGATCAAGCACCAGCCGGGCGGTTTCTTCCGGTGTGCCGAAACGGCCTGCCGGGATTTCATCCATCAGGGTCTGCCGTTCTTCTTCCGAAAAGCAGGCATTCATGGCTGTGTCGATGACTCCGCAGGCAATGGCATTTACCTGGATGTTGCTTGGAGCAAGCTCTTTTGCAAGAGCCATCGTCAGGCCGTTTACCCCTGCTTTGGCGGCAGAGTAAGCAGCTTCGCAGGAAGCCCCGACACGCCCCCACATGGAGGAAATGTTAATGATTTTTCCCTGCTTTTTAGATACCATATAAGGGATTGCCGCACGGGAACAGTAGAATATCGAAGAAAGGTTCGTCTCAATTGTCCTCTCCCAGTCAGCATCGCTCATATCTGTCAGAAGTCCGACATAAGAAATACCGGCGTTATTTACGAGTATGTCCAGACCCCCTCGTACATCGCAAATCTGACGGAAAACACGTCGGACATCTCCGGCATTTCCAACATCTCCGGGTACTGCCATACAGCAAAAGCCTTCACTGCGAAGTGATTTTTCCAGTTCATTCAGCACGTTGACAGAACGAAAACTGTTTATAAAAACAAAATATCCGGCACGTGCAAAAGTCTCTGCACATGCTCTTCCTATGCCTCTTGAGGCTCCTGTGATTAATACCGTTTTCTGTTTCATATCTCAAATCTCCTTGTAAAAGTTGTATGGTATAAGTAATAAATAAGTGCTTTACAGAAATAGTATTTAATATAATATGGTTTTGTTATTCTCTTATCTGATTTTCAGGAATCAAAGAATAGTCATACATTACCTCTGAATGATTATCCAACACAAGTACCTTGTCCAATATGTTTCCTGTTAATCTGTCGGTAATTAGTTTATAAATTTTAGAAATTCTGTAATATTTATTTCCTTCTTTTGCAAAATGATGGTTTTCTTCAACCAATTTATAGCACCATGGAAATTCTCTTCCACTTCTTAATTCTGCATGCAGAGTTTCGCCCTCGCACCATAAACACAGTTGAACATCTTGATCAGTATTGTTTCTGAACCTATAATCAATATAATTGTAACTGACAGAAGTACCTGAACTGAACGGGATTCTCTTTCCTTCGTCCGGGGCAAGCGCATCGGAATGGTTATGAAATTCAGTTGTTTCTAAAGGGCTATGTAAAATCAGCAAGTGTAATTTGGAATAATTCATCGATTTCCGGTGTTGAATCTTCACCATGATGAACTAATGTATTATCTATATCAAATATGACCCCTCTGTATCCCAGGTTATATAGTTTGTTATAATCAATTTGAAACACGCTTTCCGCATATTCAAAAGGGTAAAGAATTTTAAACATCTCAGATCCTCCGCTATATTGCCAAAACTGTTTTGCAAGTCAGACCTTTTATCTGATATATCCACATACTTTATTAATCTGCTCGTTAAAAGTTCCATTGAACTTGTTTTCAAAAAATGCACCGCCAATCGTAAATCCCCATGGGGATGCTGCTTTGATTTCATCTAATCTTTTGTATGTATTTATACTGCCGGCAACACATACAGGAGAAGAAATCTGCGATACAAAACTATTAATTAATGCCGCGGCATCACCTGTATATCTGTATCCTAACAAATCAAAACCATAAACACCTTTTTTAAGAAGGTTAACAGCTTCTTCTATCATTCCGTCAACAGTACCCTCCAGTATAGACGGCCGGCCGGTAACCTTTCCGACAAATGGCATATATTTCAGATGGTTTTGCCGGCAGAACTCATTTACACAATCAGAATATGAAGTTCCCATGAGAATATCGCATCCACATTCCAAAGCTATTTTAGCTCCTTCCATAGAAGCTTTTTCTGTGTATGTGACGACCTCTAAAACAGTTGATTTTCCACATTCTTTCATGTACAAAATAGTTCTTCCATCTGCGCTAAGGGCAGACCCTCTTCTTTGAATCCCCAATATTTTGCCCTGGTATTTTTACATTGTTCAAAAATCTGATAAGCATTCTTCACGGTACAATCATTATGTGTCAACATTACAATTAATTCCGGACTGTGATTCATAAGTAAACTAACCTCCGATGCTAAAAGTCTATATTTATGGACAAGTATGTATAAATATGTAACATTTTACAACATAATCTGCATGTTATCAAATATTATTATCACTTTCTGTACTGATTCGGGCTATAATTCTTACTGGTGTCCCAGTCAGAGGTCTTTTTGATCTTTTCGTTGTGATTCCGGCGGGCTTGTGATATCATTTTTTTAGAGACTCGTGGTAAATTTGTCAGTGAGAATCTGTGAAAAAGCCATGTTTACGGCATTAAGCAGTATATGATCATATCATGTGAAAAGGGGGTCCAGAATATGATTAACCAGGCCATTGAATTTGCAACAAAAGCCCATGAAGGACAGTACAGGAAAGGTACAAAAAGACCGTATATCGTTCACCCGATAGAGGTGGCGGATATTGTGACGACAATGACCCGGGATGAAGAAGTCATCAGTGCGGCGGTACTGCATGATACGATTGAGGACTGTAAAGGAATCACGGAAGAAGTGATTGCAGAGCAGTTCGGCAGCAGGGTGGCATCCCTGGTTGCGGCAGAAAGCGAGGACAAGTCAAAAAGCTGGGAGGAGCGTAAAAGCACGACAATCCACAGGCTTCGGACAGCACCGAGAGAGGTACAGATGATTGCTTTGGGGGACAAGCTTTCCAATATGAGAGATATTTGCAGGGATTATCCTGTGGTCGGGGATGGATTGTGGAAGAGATTCCGGATGCAGAGCAAACGGGCAATCGGATGGTATTACAAAGGCATCCGGGAATCGTTAAGAGAAGCATTTCAGGGGGAAGAAGCATATGAAGAATATAGCAGGCTAGTAACCGAAATGTTTGGGGATGAACCACCCTCGCTGGAATGAAGGGACAGAATTGGGAAAGATTGATTTATCCAAAAGAATTGGATTAATCTGTAAGATAATATATTCATCTTCCTTTATTTAATATAGCATTGCAGGTTAAATGCTGCATAATGTATAAGTTGAGGGATATAGTTTCTAAAAATGGTTTTCTGAGAAGGAGGGTTAAGAGGATGAAAAGAAATTTGAAATTATTACTTGCTGTGGGGTTGTTTTTGTTTAGTGTTTTGACGCTATATTCCAAAACCGACGTGGTTTATGCAGAGGAAGCAACGATAATAGCGTCAGGAAGCTGTGGGGATGATTTGCTGTGGATACTGGATTGCGATGGAAAGCTGACTGTCAGTGGAACGGGGGAGATGTATTCATACGTTAAAGAAGAACCAAGCGTATTCCTGCCATATAAAGATGTGGTTAAAGAAATAGAGATTAAGCCGGGAGCTGTCAGTATTGGAAGCCGGACATTTTGTTCATTCCAACAGCTTGAAAAAGTGACTATACCGGAGGGGGTAAGAGTAATAGGGACGGAAGCATTCAAGGAATGCACGTCACTGGAAGAAATCCGGCTTCCGGAAGGCCTTGAGTACATTGAAGATGCGGCTTTTTCTGACTGTATTGAGCTGTCGAAGATTTATATCCCTCCATCTGTAACAAGATTATATTCTGAAGCGATATCGGGATGCAGCAAGTTAAAAACAGTTGGACCAGAGGGCGGAGATTATAATATTGAGCTTGGTGCAGGGATACCGGATTGTATATTCCTTGCAAACGAATATATCGAAAGCGTGGTTATTCCTGACGGAATCAGTAAGATACCAGATTCTGCATTTAAATATGCGTCGAATCTGAAGAGCGTTATTAGTCCGGATGATGTGAAAGAAATAGGACGTGAAGCGTTTTACGACTGCGGTAATCTGGAGGATATCGTGATGCCGGAAACTATGCCGAATGTGAAGAGCCACGCATTTACCGGCTCGAACAAAGCAGAAAAGTATAACTTTCCTTTCTGTCATGATATTTATGGAACAAAGGATATCACATCGATTTGGACCGGCGAAGTGCTGGAATTAGCTCCGGAGTTTTACAAATACGAGATTCTTGAAGGGGAGCAGTTGGCGGAGCAGTATACAGAATCAGGAAGCTTCAACGTAATGAGTACAGTTTACTGTATCAGATTTAAAGTGCCCGGAAAGGTAAAAATCAGGGTGACAAGATCAGATGCAGAGAATTCGGTTTCAACAGATTGGGAATTTGTTGTTTCAGAAAAACCGTTGAAAGACATTTCTGGTTCAGAATGGTATTTCAATACTGTGAAATCCATTTATCGAAACGGTATTATGACAGGATATGCAAACGGAAATTTTGGACCGGCAGATATTCTTACCAGAGGTCAGTTTGCGACTGTGTTGTACCGTATGGAAGGAAAACCGGAAATCAGATATAAAGATGTTTTTCCGGACGTCGCAGAAGAGGAATTTTATGCAGAGCCTGTTGTGTGGGCCTATGAGAATGGAATCATAACCGGATATTCAGACAGTGGGAAATTCGGTCCGTCTGATCCAATCAACAGAGAACAGGCAAATACAATTCTGTATCGCTATGCAAAAGCCAAAGGACTTGATACAGATATAAGTTCGGAAAAAACCAATCGTGCAGAAGATTTCCTTGATTATGGAAACGTATCAGAGTATGCAAAGGAAGCAGTTTCATGGGCTGTCGGAATCCACATGATGATGGGACAGGACAGATTATTAGAGCCGAAGGATAATACAAACCGTGCGGTAGCCGCGGCGTTGTTGATGAGGTATTATTACTATTATGGCGGAATAGAGGGAATAGTGGTGGAATTCTATTAATAGCAGACATTGATTTTGATGGGCTGCCGCATTTCGCGGCAGCCTGTTTCTATAAAAATAGTTGGGAGGAGGAACTTTATGCGTGTGCCTGGCGGTTAATATGCTCAGAGGTGCAGGAAACGCTCAATGTGATGGATTAGTCATGTGAGCTGATGCATTTTCCTGTATAGGTATGGATAATCAGCGTTTTGTTATCACTGGTTTCCTCTCGCGGCCAGAAATACTGTTTCATATTATTCAGACTTTCCCAAAGCTTCAAATTGGTGCTTCCGTTCATCCCGTTATTTTCAACAGACAGAAATTTAGAAGAATCATTGATGGGTGAAAGCGGAGTGTAATCAGCATGTTTTACAGTTTTCTTGATTTCACGCCATCTCTGATTGTCACTTGTAATTTTTTCGCGAAAAATCACGTTAGCACCATTGTCCACTGATTCTGCTGTAAGGTAAAGTCCGGTTGCTTCATTTTTTATGCGGTAATAACCGCCAGCAAGTTACGAAACCGTGGTTTGTTGCACTTTTGAAAAAAAATAAAAAAGTCTGCCGTAACAGCAGACTTCGTGTAACCTGGTATCTATAAAAACATCAACAGAGATTATCTTAGCATAGGACACTTAAAATGAATAAAATAGATATGAGATGCTTGGATAGGAAAAAGTTGTTTTTTAATATGACAAAACATTTGCACATATATCTCTTATGTGATACATTTTTAAAAACAAATTATCTATAGCGCAATATATTGGGAAACAGATGTTGACAGCTCATGATCAGAAGGAAATGGATGATGAGGAAGCAGCCGGATATCTGAATATATACTGGAAGAGTGGAGTTTTATAAATGATCATGGCAGTATAAAAATATAGTATCTCTAAGTCATATCTTAACCAACATTGTGAATACCTTGTACAGGGAACACAATGGGGTTACGGAGATTAAGGAGCAGTTTCATGAGGAAAAATCTATGGCGTAATAAAAACATAAAAATATTTATGGAAGCAGGACTTGCCGTGCTTTTGGTGTCAGTCATCGGGATTTACGGAGTGTTTAGCGGACCAAAAGCAAAAGGAGAGGATTCGGAGAAGCATTTATTAGAGATGGCGGAGGAAGAGAATCGTTCGTCCAGAGAGAATGCCGATGAAAATTCCAATGCAAATGCCGGTTCAGGCGGCACAGAGAGTACGGATTCCGGAAACCAGGCGGAGGAAGCAGCAAGCGGTCAGTATCCGATCATGGGCAGCAGTTCCGTGACGGTGGAACAGATGGTGGATTATTTTAACTCCAGCGGAGAAGACTATCCGGCGCAGCAGCTTGCCCAAGGCGGCGCCGATTCCATCGAGACATTCTGTCAGATGTATTATGAAGAGGCGGAGGCAGAAGGTGTTCGGGCGGAGGTAGCATTTGCACAGACAATGAAAGAAACCGGCTGGCTCCAGTATGGCGGAGATGCTTCAATCGAACAGTTTAATTTTGCAGGAATCGGAACGACCGGGGGCGGTGTACCGGGGAATTCCTATCCGGATGTACGTACCGGAATACGGGCGCAGATTCAGCATCTTAAAGCTTATGCGACAGAAGATGCACTGAAGCAGGCCTGTGTGGATGACCGTTATGAATATGTGGTCAAAGGAAGTGCCCCTTATGTAGAATGGCTCGGACAGCAGGAAAATCCTCAGGGAACGGGCTGGGCAACAGCAGAAAATTACGGAGCATCTATCGTAGCAATGATACAACAACTAAACGAGATGTGATTGTAGCAGCTCAGCCCGCGCCATTCGCAAAATGCATCTGCGATGCTTTCCCGCTGCAAAAGCAGCTATTTTTGCTCATAACCGGGCGCTAAGCTCAAAAAAGGTCCACCGGACCTTTTCCTCACATGCTTTGGCAGCTCATAATCGAATTCGCTCTCTCGTTTATGCAAGCATGATTCGCTCACTAATTTAATTATGGCTGAGCTGATTTCTTAATATTCTGTAAACAGCTTGACAAACTTTCTTCCCACGACTATTATTATGTTAGTTAATTTGTAACTGTTCAGAGCCAAGCAAAATTTCATAAAACAGACGTAAAATGCGTGCATTTTTAAGACTGTTTTTGAAATTTTATTTGGCGGATACGCCACACCGACGAAATGCGAAGCATTTTGGAGGTTGGCTCTGAACAGTTATGTTAATTTAAAGTTAACATAATTGTAAAATATCAAAGGTCGTGAGGAAGAGGAGTACGGTGCTGCTTCTGTCAGAGAGAACCGTTCGGATGCAAAGAAAATCAGGCTTGTAAGAATAGAAAGCACGCCTGATTGAATATTGCAGCGGCTGTAAGGCGGTTTCAGGAAAGAACATCGGAAGGTAGCTTCTGAACCGGATATCTGAACATACCATTAAAAAGGTCAGTAAGATATCCCGTGCTGGTTTACGTTACAGAACTATGAGATATGCGGCAAAAAGCAGCATATGAACGAAGGTGGTACCACGAAACAGATTCGTCCTTTACATTATGTAAAGGGCGTTTTTTAGCATTGTTAAGTTTACTTTTATGAGGGTACATAAGGAAGACATGGAGGACATTATGAGTAAAGAACTGGCAAAAACCTACAATCCGAAAGAGATT
Source organism: Lachnospiraceae bacterium (assembly GCA_004556565.1). Lineage (GTDB taxonomy): Bacteria > Bacillota > Clostridia > Lachnospirales > Lachnospiraceae > Schaedlerella. The sequence goes on from SFGN01000004.1 coordinate 121,673, forward strand.
GAAGAAAAGACATACGAGAAATGGTGTGAAAAGAAATACTTTCATGCAGAAGTAGACCGGAGTAAAAAACCGTTTACTATCGTTATGCCGCCCCCGAATATTACGGGGCAGCTTCATATGGGGCATGCATTGGACAATACACTGCAGGATATCTTGATCCGCTATAAGAGGATGCAGGGGTACAATGCACTTTGGGTACCGGGGACGGACCATGCCGCAATTTCTACGGAGGTCAAGGTTACAAATAAACTGAAAGAGGAAGGAATAGACAAGAAAGAACTTGGGCGTGAGGGATTTCTTGAACGTACCTGGCAGTGGAAGGAAGAATACGCAGGAACGATTGAGAATCAGCTCAAGAAGCTTGGCATCTCCTGTGACTGGGACAGAGAACGATTTACAATGGATGAGGGATGTTCCCGCGCGGTAGAAGAAGTATTTATTAATCTTTATAATAAAGGATATATTTATAAAGGCTCCCGCATCATCAACTGGTGTCCGAAATGTAAGACATCTTTGTCAGATGCAGAGGTAGAGCACGAGGAACAGGCAGGACATTTCTGGCATATTAAATATCCGATTGTGGGAACAGATGGTTTCCTTGAGATTGCGACCACGCGTCCGGAGACGATGCTTGGCGATACGGCAATTGCCGTACACCCGGATGATGAGCGTTACAAAGAACTGATTGGAAAGAATGTGCTGCTTCCGCTTGTAAATAAAGAAATTCCGATCGTGGCAGATTATTATGTTGATAAAGAATTTGGAACCGGTGCGGTTAAAATCACTCCGGCCCATGATCCGAATGACTTTGAGGTGGGAAAGCGTCATAATCTGGAAGAAATCAACATTATGAATGACGATGCTACCATCAATGAAAAAGGCGGGAAATATGCAGGAATGGATCGTTATGAGGCAAGAGCTGCCATCGTAAAAGATCTGGAAGAGCAAGGATATCTGGTAAAAATCGAGCCGCATTCCCATAATGTAGGAACGCATGACCGCTGCGGCACGACGGTAGAGCCTCTGATCAAGCAGCAGTGGTTTGTAAAAATGGATGAACTTGCAAAACCGGCAATTGAAGCACTGAAGAACGGAGATTTGAAATTTGTTCCGGAAAGATTTAATAAAATATACCTGCACTGGCTGGAAAATATCAAAGACTGGTGTATTTCACGACAGATCTGGTGGGGACACAGGATTCCGGCTTATTACTGTGATGAATGCGGTGAATTTGTAGTGGCAAAGGGAATGCCGGAGGTATGTCCGCACTGCGGATGTACTCATTTTACCCAGGATGAGGATACATTGGACACATGGTTCAGCTCTGCGCTGTGGCCGTTCTCGACACTCGGATGGCCGGATAAGACGGAAGAATTGGATTACTTTTATCCGACGGATGTTCTGGTAACCGGCTATGATATCATTTTCTTCTGGGTAATCCGTATGATGTTTTCAGGGCTGGAGCACACAGGAAAATCACCATTCCATACGGTTCTGATCCACGGGCTTGTCCGTGATTCCCTGGGCCGGAAGATGAGCAAATCCCTCGGAAACGGTATCGACCCGCTGGAAATCATTGACCAGTATGGGGCAGACGCTCTGAGACTTACGCTTGTTACGGGAAATGCTCCCGGAAATGATATGCGTTTCTATAATGAGCGCGTGGAGGCGAGCCGTAATTTTGCAAACAAAGTATGGAATGCGTCACGTTTCATTTTGATGAATATTGAAAACGAACAGCTCTTCGTTCCGGAAGAAGCAGAGCTGGATGAGGCGGACAAGTGGATTTTGTCTAAGGTCAACACTCTGGCAAAAGAGGTGACCGAGAATATGGATAAATTTGAACTGGGAATCGCTGTACAGAAGGTTTATGATTTCATCTGGGATGAGTTCTGTGACTGGTATATCGAGATGGCGAAGTTCCGCATTTATCACAAAGAAGAAAACCCGAAGGCTGCAAACAGTGCACTGTGGACGTTGAAGACCGTTCTCGGAGCAGCTCTGAAAATGCTCCATCCGTTCATGCCGTTTGTGACAGAAGAGATTTACGGGGCACTCGTTCCGGAGGAAGAATCTCTGATGATTTCTTCATGGCCGGTTTATAAGGATGAATGGAATTTTGCCGCGGAAGAGCGTGTTGTGGAGCGTATGAAGGAAATTGTACGCGGAATCCGCAACATCCGTGCCGAGATGAATGTTCAGAACGGAAGAAAGACGAAGGTTTATATTGTGAGTGAAGATGCCGGGCTTACTGCCGGATTCGGTGTGCTGACGGATTCTGTAAAACCTCTGATGAATGCTTCAGAAATCTTCCTTTCACAGACAAAGCCGGAACTGGGCGATGACGCGGTTTCTGTTGTAGTGCCGGAGGCGTCGGTATACCTTCCGCTTGAAGACCTGGTTGATTTTGCGCAGGAGCTGGAGCGCCTGACCAAGGAAGAGACAAGGCTGACAAAAGAGATTGCGAGGGCAAAAGGAATGCTTGCCAATGAGCGTTTTATCAGCAAAGCTCCGGCAGCAAAAGTTCAGGAAGAGAAGGATAAGCTTGAAAAATATACGCAGATGCTTGCACAGGTGCAGGAGCGTATGGCAGGATTGAAAAAATAAAAATATCATGGAAACGGGCGGGCTTTGCGTTACAGCGGCCTGCCCTCGGACTGGTAAGTAAAGAGAGGGTTTGAATGAAGCTGTTTCATGTAAAGAAGCCGGAGGAAAAAGGTTTTTTTCGGAGTATCAGACATTTGAATAAGGAAGAGATAAAGGCATATTGGGGGGCACGTAAGGAGCGGAGGCAGCGGATTCTCGAAGAACGCAAAAACAGTGAATTCGCCAAGAAAATGCAGCCGGTTTATCAGATGATGAACAGGATTTCTCTGATTCTGCATTTTCTGCTGGCCTGTGTCCTGAATTTTGTAATAGAGGTTTTCTCCCGCCACTCTTTATTTGCGGCGTGGGAATACTTGACCGGCACACCGAAAGTGTTTCTTTTTAATGCATTTTTAATTTTTGCAACATTTTCGGTCGTATATCTGGTGCGGAGAAGGGTATTTGCCCGGATTTTGCTCAGCGTATTCTGGCTGGTGCTAGGAATCGCCAACGGATATCTTCTGCTGAAGCGCGTTACACCGTTTAATGCTCAGGATTTGAAGGTTTTATCGGATGCACTTTCACTTACGGGAAATTATCTTACAGTATTTGAACTCGTGCTGCTTATTATCGGATCCGCGGCAGTAATCCTGTGGGTGGTCTCCATGTGGCGCAGAGGAGGACAGTACACGGGGAAAATGCACCGAGTGATCGCATTATTCGGCGTGGTTTTCTGGATTGGGGCCTATGTAGTACTGACGGATGTCGCAATCGACCAGAGGGTGGTTTCAAATTATTTTGGTAATATTGCTTTTGCATATGAAGATTATGGATTCCCGTATTGTTTTACCGCCAGCGTTTTTAACACCGGAATATCGAAACCTTCCGGGTACAGTAAGGAAACAATGGAGGCAATCAGCGGCGACGGGAAGATTACGGTCAATGAGACAGGCAGGACAGATGAGGAACTGCCAAATATAATTGTTGTCCAGCTGGAGTCCTTTTTTGATCCGACCGAGGTGGAGTGGCTTCAGTTTTCCGAAGATCCGATACCGAATCTCCGGAAGATGTTCGGTGAATATTCGACAGGATATTTTAAAGTCCCTTCTGTCGGCGCAGGAACAGCGAATACAGAGTTTGAAGTTCTGACGGGTATGAGCATGCGTTTCTTTGGTCCCGGAGAGTACCCTTATAAAACATACGCTAAAACGAAAGTTCTTGAAAGTGCGGCGACAGCGCTTACAAGTCTGGGATATGGCGCGGAAGCTCTTCATAATAACGGGGGGAATTTTTACAGCAGGGCACAGGTCTTTAATAATATGGGATTCGACCATTATACCTGCAAGGAATTTATGAATATCCTTCAGACCACACCGAAAGGATGGGCAACGGATGACATCCTTGTTCCGAACATTCTGGATTCTATGGATACGACAGAGCAGCAGGATTTTGTGTTCACGATCAGTGTTCAGGGACACGGGGATTATCCGACAGAGAAAGTGATGGAGAATCCGAAAATCATTGTCAGCGGTGTGGAGGATGAAGGCAAGCGCAATGCATGGGAATATTATGTCAATTTAGTGTATGAGATGGATAAATTTGCCGGAACACTGGTAGAAGAAATAGAGAAGCGCGGTGAACCGACGGTGATCGTGTTCTACGGCGACCATCTTCCGACTATGGGGCTGGAGTCAAAAGATCTGAAGAGCAGATATCTGTACAATACTAATTATGTAATATGGGACAATATAGGACTGGAAAAGAAAGACGGCAATTATGCTGCTTATCAGATCATGGCGGAAGTATTTGACCGGCTTGATATTCATTCCGGTACAGTGTTTAATTATCATCAGCAGAGAAACCAGACAAAGAATTATCTGTCAGACCTGGAACTTTTGCAGTATGATATCCTCTATGGAGAACAGTATGTGTATGAGGAATGCGGCAAACCGATCACAGAAGGCCATATGGTAATGGGTGTGAAGGATACGGTGATTACAGATCTGGATGTACAGTTCGACGGTACTGTCAGCATTTACGGTGAAAACTTTACAAAGCAAAGTAAGGTCTACATTAACGGAGAGAAACAGTCGTCAACCTTTTTGAATAACATGCGTATTGATCTCAAAGATGCGGAAATAGAAGAGGGCGACAGGATCATGGTAGCCCAGGTAGGGTCGTCCAATACAATATTCAGGACATCAAAGACTTATGAATATAAAAATGGAAAACTGGTACAGCTTTCGACCATTTTCCATCCGGAACTGGATCAGACGGAGCCGGGGCGGAATGCATTTGACGAAGCGGGAAAGTAATAGAAGAGTAATCAGTTATTTTGTAGTTTAAAGGGGAATCATGCGTTGGAAATCATAGAACAGCATACAGAAAACTATTGCATTTTCACAAATAAATGTTTATGATGGACGCAGTGAAGCGGATACCTGAAAACACGCTTCACCACCGTAAACTGCAGGTACAGGAGGTTTAAAATGTTAGATTATGAAGAGGAATTAAAGAAATTCAAACCCAGTCTTGAAGTCGAAGACATTGAGGATGCAGTTTATCAGGAAGACCTGTCAGATATGACGGATCTTTTGAAACAGGTAATGGAACAGGGGAAATAAAGAAAGATAATGGTGAGAATGGATGGACTATACGAAAAAAATCATCCGCCAGTCTAATTACTGGTATAATGATGGACTGAGAAAGGCACAGATACGGGATATGTCAGGTGCAGTGCTTTCTCTTCGTCGGAGTCTGCAGTATCACAGGGGAAACATAGCGGCAAGAAATTTACTTGGACTGGTGTATTTTGGCAGGGGCGAGGTTTCGGAAGCTCTTGTGGAATGGATCCTCAGTAAAAATCTACAGCCGCGGGATAATATCGCCAATAAATATATCGAGATGGTTCAGGAGGCAGCCGATGAGCTGGAAGTCATGAACGAGGCGGTAAAAAAGTACAACCAGTGTCTGATTTACTGTACGCAGGACGGGGAAGATATGGCGATTATTCAGTTGAAAAAGGTGATCGCGGCACATCCGAACTTTTTGAAAGCACATCAGCTTCTGGCACTGCTTTACATGAAGGCGGGGAAATATCCCGAAGCACAGCAGGCATTGCGCCACGCGCGCAGGCTGGACACTACGAATGAGATAACGCTCAGATATATGCAGGAGCTGTCACAGCGTTCCGGCAGGCAGAACGGTAAAAAAAGCAAGAGAAAAAGAAATAAAGCAGACCGCGTGGAATATCGTGTCGGAAATGATACAGTGATCCAGCCGATTCACAATTTCGTTCAGGAGGCTGCCAAACAGATAAGGATCGTGAATTTTGTGGCAGGACTGCTCATAGGCGCAGCTGTCATAGGCTTTCTGGTAATGCCGGCAATTGAAAGCAGCCAGATCGAGCGGAAGAATGAGCAGATCCGTGAGCATAGCCAGCGGATTAATTCCTTAGAGGCGCAGGTCAGTGCACAGACCAGACTGCTGGATAATTACCGGGCGGCAGATGCAGATTCGGCGGAAGCGGCGCAGAATGCTGCTTCTACAGCGGACAGCTATGAGCATCTGTTGAATGCGGCGGAACAATATGCTTCAGGAAGCTACTCTGAGGATGTGATTGCAGATTCACTGCTTAACGTCAGAAGAGACTGCCTTGGAACAGGCGGGCAGATGCAGTATGACAGTCTTGTCAGCGAGGTTTTCCCTGTTGCATGTGAGATACGTTATGGATCAGGGACAGAATCATTGAATGTGGCAAATTATGCGACAGCTGTCGATCATCTCCTGAGAGTTGTAATGATGAATGAATCTTATGATGACGGCGGAGCATTGCTGAAGCTGGCTCAGGCATGTCTTGGCAACGGGGACTCTGCTTCGGCTACAAATTATTTCCGGCGTGTCATGGAATTATTTCCGGGCACGGATAATGCGGCACAGGCATCGGCAGGGCTGGATGCGATCGCGCAGTCCGGGCAGAATCAGAATTGAAATACACAGACAGAATAATTAAGACATCATACATAACAATATGATGCAGTCAGAATACGAAAGAGAAGGATATGCGTAAGAGAGGCATATCCTTCTCTTTTTGCTAGACAGTTCAGAAATAATATTATTAAGAGAATAAGAGGAGGAGTGACATGGAATATCAGGTTCAGGAAAACTGCCTCACCATTTTTCTGCCGAAGGAGGTAGATCATCATAATGCGGAGATTATCCGCCAGGATGCGGACAGAGTGATTGAAAACAATCATATTAAATATGTGATTTTTGATTTTGAACAGACAGAATTTATGGACAGTTCAGGAATTGGTGCGATTATGGGAAGATACCGCATCATCCGTCTGATCGGAGGGGAAGTCTGGGCAGTGCATACGAATGCGAGAATCAGGAAAATCCTGACAATGTCGGGAATTACAAAAATAATGCAGATATATGAGGAGGATCAGAAATGAACAACACCAATGAAATGGAAGTGGTTTTTGACAGTTGCTCGGCAAATGAGCGGTTTGCAAGAGTTGCAGTGGCAGCATTTTTGACACAACTTAATCCTACTGTTGAAGAAGTGTCAGATGTGAAAACAGCCGTGTCAGAGGCTGTGACGAATTCAATTATTCACGGATATGAAAACGAAATACATAAAATATCAGTTGCCTGCAGGATTGAAGGGGACAAATTCCTGATAAAAGTCTGTGACACCGGGAAGGGGATCGATGATGTCCGGCAGGCAATGACACCGATGTATACAAGCCGCCCGGATCTGGATCGTTCAGGCATGGGATTTTCTTTCATGGAGGCATTCATGGATAAACTGGAAGTGGAGTCGCAGCCGGGAATCGGAACTACAGTCAAAATGGAAAAAACAATCGGAAAAGGAAGGCATTTATGGACCGGACAGTCTCTTTAATTAAACGGGCGCACGATGGAGATAAAGCGGCGAGGGAACAATTGGTAGAAGAAAATGTCGGACTTATCTGGTGCGTAGTGAAACGCTTTACCGGAAGAGGTGTTGAGACTGAAGATCTCTTTCAGATCGGGAGCATTGGGCTTTTAAAAGCAATTGACAAGTTCGATCTGTCCTATGACGTGAAATTCTCTACCTATGCAGTGCCAATGATTACCGGTGAAATAAAAAGGTTCCTGCGGGACAATGGAATGATAAAAGTCAGCCGTTCCCTCAAAGAACTGTCTTACAAGGCATTTCAGGCGCGGGAAAAATTACAGGAGCAGCTGGGCAGAGAGCCGGACATCGAAGAACTTGCAGAGGAGCTTAAGGTCGGAAAAGAAGAACTGGCGATGGCGATGGAGGCAGGCAGTGAAGTAGAATCGCTGCAGCGGCCGGTTTATCAGAAAGACGGAAATACCGTGCCGCTGATGGAAAAATTGACGGAAGAGGTGAACAGGGAAGAAACAGTCATCAATCATGTGGCCGTGTCACAGCTTCTCGGGGAGCTGGAAGCAGAAGAAAGGCAGCTTCTGTATCTGCGGTATTACGCTGACAAAACTCAGTCGGAAATCGGAAAACTTATGGGAATTTCGCAGGTACAGGTGTCCCGGATGGAGAAACGTATATTGAACAGATTGAGGGAATATTTGATATGAAATATCGCATACTACGAAATATGGCAGGGATAAAGTACGGCGGCACAATTTAAAAAAGAGGCGTACAGTCGGCTGAATACCGATGCCGGAGTTTAACAGGAGGACAGTTTTATGGAGAACGGAAGAAGAAAAATAAGGTTCTGCCTTGCAGGCATTGTACTGGCGGCATTAATTCTGGGAATATGCTATTACGTGCTGGATGAAGAACAGCCGGCGGCAGACACAGGCACACTTGTTGAGCATATACTGCCGGGTGGTTTGTATTCATCATAACGAAATATCATTATCCGTGGAAAGGTAACAGCAGGAGGAAGCAGATGTCAGAGGATAAGGAAATTTTATATATGAAGGGTGACCGGAATGTGGAGGTCACCCACAGAGATGTGACACTTGGAGATATTATGAGTTTTGAATGCAGCCACCGCCGGATACTTACCGGAGTAAAAGCAATCCCGATTGTCCATATGCCGGAAAACGGTCCAAAGCGGTGCGTGATCTCCGTGTTAAAAATTATTTCCTGCATTCACGAAATGTATCCGGAGCTGGAAATCCAGAATCTTGGAGAGACAGACTTGATTGTCACCTATGAGAATCAGCAGACTCCGGGGAAGGTGGTGCACCTGATAAAAACCGCGGCTGTTTCAATGATCACATTCACCGGCGCGGCATTTTCCATCATGACATTTAACAACGACGTATCCGTAACTAAATTATTCTCCCAGATTTATGAGGTCATCATGGGGCATCCGGGAGATGGGTTTACGGTGCTGGAGGTCAGTTATTCGGTCGGGATTACTATAGGGATTCTTGTATTTTTTAATCATTTCGGGAAAAAAAGGTTTTCGGCAGATCCTACACCTCTTGAAGTACAGATGAGGTTGTATGAAAATGATATCCAGGCTACGTTGGTTGAAAATGCGTCAAGGAAGGGGGAAGAGCTGGATGTGGGGCAGACAGATTCTGTTGATATTGATAGGCCTTAGCGGAGGAGTGAGCGTCGCTGCAGGTTTGTTTTCCTTTATTGTCGAACTGGGAGTCGTGTCGGACTTTGCGGACAGGACACATACGGCAGACCGCATTATGTTATATGAAGACAGTACCGCACTCGGCGGCGTGCTTGGCAATTTATTTTACCTGTTTCAGATATCCCTCCCGTTTGGAAAGGTACTGATTCCTGTTTTCGGAATCCTGTCAGGAATTTTTACAGGATGCTGGGCAATGGCACTTGCGGAGAACCTGAATGTATTCCCTGTTTTTATCAGAAGGCTGAAGATTCTCCGGTATACGGCGGCATTTGTCATTGCGATGGCAGCAGGACGGGGAATCGGCGGTCTGATATTTTTCTCGCAGAGATGGTAGTCCGGTGATTTCCCGCAAATAAGGAGGCTTTTTTCTTTTACTACACGGATCAGGAAGAAAGCATGCAATCCGGATATATTTCGGAAAAAGGTTGACATACAAGAAAATTTGTGTAATAATTCGCGTATCATATCAGATACGGAGGGTGAGATATGGATTACACATATAGGAATCAGGATTTTGAGGTCATTATTGAGGAAAAGACAAAAAGGATGAGTGACAGCATCATTGATCAGCTTATTGCTTACCGGAAGAAGCTGAAGATGACACAGCAGGATATCGCAGACGGGACAGGAATCAGAAGAGCGAATGTTGCTAGGCTTGAAGGGAAAAAGTATACGCCAACGCTGGAAAGCCTGATGAAGTACGCAGACTGCATGGATCTGGAATTGAGTCTTAGCTTACAGGAAAAGACAGAAGATGAGACACATTCCTGACAGAATTAGTGCGGATGTATAAATTTCCTGAATTTCCGGATACTAACCATGAGGTGAGTATATGGATAAAAAAGAAATCAGGACAGAAACCAGGGCGGAAAGCAAGGTTGAAAAAATGAAACAGGAAAGACAGTACGAGAAATACGTCAAACAAGTGACACCGGTACATTGCCTGTGGAAAAATATGCTGAAAGCCTTTGTGACAGGAGGGGCAATCTGTACGTTGGGGCAGGTTATCTATAATTACTGTCAGGCACAGGATATGACGAAAGATGCATGCAGCGGATATACATCAATGCTTCTGGTCCTGCTCAGTATTCTTCTTACAGGGCTGAATATTTATCCGCAGATTGCAAAGTGGGGCGGCGCCGGGGCTTTAGTACCGATTACCGGGTTTGCTAATTCTGTAGCCGCACCGGCAATTGAATATAAAAAGGAAGGGCAGGTCATGGGAATCGGCTGCAAAATATTTACGATTGCAGGACCGGTCATCCTTTACGGAATATTCTCGAGCTGGGTGCTGGGGTTATTTTACTGGCTATGGAAATTGATGGGGGCAGCGTAGGCTGCCCTCTTTTCCTGCCATACTAGTATTAGGAATATATTTTTTAAAATCATACATACTATTCCCATGACAGGGCTGATTCTTTTCCCATCTGTGATGGGATCAGCCGGAAAGGAAAGGGAATGACATGAACCAGCAGTATCGAAAAAATACCGATTGTGTTAAGGGCAGCCAGAGCATACATTTTGCGGACAAGCCTTATATTATAAGCAGCGGTTCGGTTGTCGGAAGCAAAGAGGCACAGGGGCCTCTGGGAAATCTGTTTGATATGTCAGATGAGGACAATCTGTTCGGAGCAAAAACATGGGAGGAAGCGGAAAGCAACATGCAGAAAGAAGCCTGTGTGCTGGCTCTTGGAAAAGCGCATGTTGAAGCAGAAGCAGTCCGGTATTTGTTCGGCGGTGACCTGCTGCGCCAGGGAATTGCTACTTCCATGGGCGTGGAGGCACTGCAGATTCCTATGTTCGGGCTTTACGGCGCCTGTTCCACATCGGGGGAAGCACTGGCACTGAGTGCTATGGCGGTGGCGGCAGGGTACGGAGAACAGATGCTGGCGGTGACATCCAGCCATTTCGGAAGTGCGGAAAAAGAATTCAGATTCCCGCTGGAATATGCGGGGCAGAGGCCGCTGTCCGCACACTGGACGGTGACAGGAAGCGGGGCATTTCTGGTCGGTATCAGAAAAAGCCATGTCCGCATAGAAGGAGTCACTGTAGGAAAAATCGTGGATTATGGGCTGAAGGATTCCCAGAACATGGGAGCCTGCATGGCACCTGCAGCCATGGACACCATAATAAAAAGTATGGAAGATTTTGGGCGTACGCCTCTTGATTACGATAAGATAATTACAGGGGACCTTGGATATATAGGCAGGGAAATCCTGATGGATCTTACCCGTAAGCGAGGTTATGATATCCAGGAGCGGCATCTGGACTGCGGAATGTTGATTTTTGATCGGGATAGTCAGGACACTCACGCGGGCGGGAGCGGATGCGGCTGTGCGGCTGTGACGCTTTCGGCTTATATATTACCGAAGCTGGAGAGCGGTGAATGGAAACGGATTCTCTTTGTCCCTACGGGGGCATTGATGTCTACCGTCAGCTACAATGAAGGTGCCAGCGTTCCGGGAATCGCACACGGAATTATTCTGGAGCACTGTTAAAGGAGGATAAATCATGGACTATGTGAATGCATTTTGGATCGGGGGACTTATCTGTGCGCTGGTTCAGATTCTTCTGGACCGGACAAAACTGATGCCGGGGCGGATCATGGTGCTTCTTGTCTGTACCGGTGCTGTACTTGGTTTCTGTAATGTGTATGAGCCATTCCAGGAATTTGCCAGAGCAGGGGCAAGCGTACCGCTTCTCGGATTTGGAAATGTCTTGTGGCAGGGGGTTAAAGAAGCAGTTGATAATAACGGATTTCTGGGCATTTTTCAGGGAGGGTTCAAGGCCAGCGCGGTAGGAATCTGTGCGGCGTTAGTCTTTGGATATATTGCTTCTTTCATATTTGAACCGAAAATGAAAAAATAATGACGGAGATGTAACTGGTACCCACCACCCACATAAGCAGCCTTAGCACGAAGTGCGGGACTGAAGTGCGTCAGCACGTCGAGTGCTCATGTGGTGGTGGGTTGGGTGTAAACAGCAACTATTATATAAGTTCAGGTTAAATTTGTGTAAAATTCCGATTGTATTTAGAGGTGGATAATGGTATCGTAATAGTGTATGTAACAAAATTACAGTTGTGACACAGGAGGAAACGTATGGATTACGTGGGTATTATTATCCCCTTTATCGGGGGGCTTGGTATGTTCATCTATGGCATGCAGATCATGGCCCAGGGGCTTGAGAATGCGGCCGGAAGCAAGATGAAGAGTCTGTTGGAGGCATTGACCAGGAATAAATTCATGGGTGTGCTTCTCGGAGCGCTGATTACGGCGGTGATTCAGAGTTCGTCTGCGACAACGGTCATGGTTGTCGGTTTTGTAAATGCCGGCATCGTGGATCTGAGTCAGGCGATGGGCGTTATCATGGGTGCCAATGTGGGTACCACGGTAACCGGCTGGCTTGTATCCAGCGTGGAGTGGGCGAAGTTTTTAAGCCCCGGAAATCTTGCACCGATAGCAATTATGATCGGTGTCATTGTTATGCTGACAGGAAAAAGGCGTTACACGAAGGATATTTCCAGTATTATTATTGGTTTTGGACTTTTATTTGTGGGAATTACAACCATGTCTTCTTCAGTGGAACCACTGCAGGATTCACAGGCCTTCCGAGACATGTTTGTAACATTGGGACGTAATCCGTTTATGGGGATTCTTGTAGGCGCATTTGTGACAGCTGTCATCCAGAGTTCTTCCGCATCTGTGGGTATTCTGCAGAGCCTTGCAGCTGCCGGGCTGGTTCCGTTTAATGCAGCAGTCTATATTATCATGGGCCAGAATATCGGTACCTGTGTGACAGCTATTATGTCCAGCATCGGAGCTAAGAAGAATGCGAAGACAGCTGCGATTATGCATCTTTTATTTAATATTATAGGGACGGTTATTTTCAGCATTCTGGCGATAATCCTGTTTACAGGAGTATTCCCGGAAGTGGGAAGGGGAATGATATCTCAGACGCAGATCAGTGTTGTCCATACGTTCTTTAATATTGGCACTACTGTGCTGCTGTTCCCGATGTCTGACTGGATTATTAAGCTTGCCAAGAAACTGCAGAAGGATGACGATAATGTGGCGGATGAAAGTCGGGTACTTCTGGATGAAAGAATTCTGGAAACCCCGTCAATTGCACTGCAGTCTACAGTAAGTGAGGTCTCCCGTATGGGGAAAATCGTTATAAGGACGATGGAACGGGCGAAAGATGTCATGTTCACCATGGAACAGGAAGCGTTTGATAAAATCAGGGAAGAAGAAGATACCGTGGACAAGCTGTGCAGTAGCATTACGGAATATGCAATCAAGCTGAGTTCCCTTACAATCAATGAAAAGGAGCATCAGCAGGTGGCAAGTTTGCTTCAGATTATATCAGATATCGAGAGGGTTAGTGATTATTGTGAAAATATTTCCGAATTTGCGGAAACGCTGAAGAACCACAGGGCAGAGTTTTCTGATAAAGGGAAGGGTGAACTGGCAGAAATGTCGCAGGTATGCGCAGACTGCTTCAGATATGCGGTAGAATGCTTTGAAGAAAATGATAAAGAAAAAGCATTGAGAGTGATTGAGAAGGAGAGCCAGGCAGATCAGTTGGAAATCCGTCTCAGGTCAGAGCACATGAAACGTCTGGCAGGACACCAGTGCAATACGGATGCAGGAATTGTATTCCTGGATGCGCTGGTTGCGCTGGAACGTATTTCAGATCATGCACGAAATATTGCGGAAGAGGTATTGTCCCTGAACTGAGTGGGAAACGGATGATTCTGTCTCAGAATGAATAAGGGATCCGGTAAATAAGTAATACGGATGAATATAGTACAGCAGGAGCGGCTGCCTGACCGGGGCAGAGTTCCTGCTGTATTTTTGTTGCCGGGCATATGAAAAAATGGTCCGTGAGTATGCATTCCTTTTTTAGCAGGGATACGCATCCGTGTATAAAACGTGTGTTTTTATATTTGTAATGATGATGCGATGTGTACGTTTTACATAGATTTAACAATTTACAGATTTTACATTTTACATGTCTTCGTTATGCTATCAACTGTAAAGAAAATAAAAAATATATCACAGCTATAAAAGCAGAAAAGGAGATTTTTGTAGAATGAAAATGAAAAAAATTATCGCAGTACTTGCTATGATGAGCATGATGGCAGTTGCAGCAACCGGATGTGCGAACACAAAAGATGAGGAAACGAGCGATACACAGACAGAAGAAACAACAGGAGATGAAGATGCAGTTTCTGAATGGGACAGCTCAAGTGATATTTCCATTATTTCCCGTGAGGATGGTTCCGGTACAAGAGGAGCTTTCATCGAACTGTTTGGTATTGAAGTAAAAGAGGGTGACGAAAAGGTTGACAAGACAACGGAAGAAGCCCAGATTACAAACAGTACTTCTGTTATGATGACAACAGTAGCCGGTGATGAATATGCAATCGGATATATTTCTCTTGGTTCTCTGGATGACAGTGTTAAAGCTGTAAAAATTGACGGGGCAGAGGCTACTGCTGAAAATGTAAAAGCAGGTACATACAAGGTATCAAGACCGTTTAACATTGCAGTAAAGCCGGATCTTGACAATGAGGTCGCAAAAGATTTTATTACATTTATTCTGAGCACAGAAGGTCAGGCCGTTATTGAAGATAATGGATATATTGCACTGGACGATACAGAAGCCTATGCCGGAACAAAGCCGTCAGGGAAAGCAGTTGTAGGTGGATCTTCTTCCGTATCTTCGGTAATGGAAAAATTGATCGAGGCCTATAAAGAAGTAAATCCGAATGCAGAAATCGAGCTTCAGACTTCTGACTCTACAACAGGTATGACATCAACAATTGATGGAAATTATGATATCGGTATGGCATCCCGTGCACTGAAGGATGAAGAAGCTGCTGAACTGGAGGGTACTGTAATCGCAACAGATGGTATCGCAGTTATTGTAAATAACAGCAGTCCTGTTGAAGAACTGAGCACAGAGCAGGTGTTTGCGATTTATACAGGTGAAGCACTTACATGGGATGAGGTAATCGAATAATATGAGATCAAAAGCATGGACTGAAAAATTCATGCAGGGAGTGTTCTTTATTGCCGCCTGCACTTCGGTGTTGGCGGTAGCTCTCATTTGTGTGTTTCTTTTCGCAAATGGAATCCCTGCAATGAGCGAGATAGGATTTTTTAAGTTTCTCTCAGGAAAAACGTGGAAGCCGGGCAATGATATTTATGGAATCCTCCCTATGATCGTGGGCAGTATTTATGTTACGGCAGGAGCAATTCTTGTCGGTGTGCCGATCGGAATTCTGACATCTGTTTTTATGGCGATGTACTGCCCGAAGAAAATCTACAAGCCATTGAAGGCAGCAACAGAACTGCTTGCAGGAATTCCGTCCGTAATTTATGGTTTCTTCGGACTTGTGGTCCTGGTTCCGCTGGTTCGTGATTTTGGGAAATGGCTGAAGGCAATCGGGTTTGTTCGTTCTTCCGGCAACGGAAACAGCATCCTGACAGCTTCCCTGCTTCTGGGAATAATGATTCTGCCCACGATTATCGGAACAACAGAATCGGCGATCCGCGCTGTGCCGGTTCAATATTATGAAGGTTCGCTGGCATTGGGTGCTACCCATGAGAGAAGCATTTTCCGGGTAATCATTCCGGCTGCAAAGTCAGGCGTTATTACAGGAATCGTACTTGGAATCGGCCGTGCGATCGGTGAGACGATGGCTGTCATAATGATTGCAGGAAATCAGCCCAGGATGCCGCAGGGTATACTGAAAGGTGTCCGCACGCTGACGGCTAATATTGTAATTGAAATGGGATATGCGGCCGGACTGCACAGAGAGGCATTGATTGCGACCGGCGTTGTGCTGTTTGTATTTATCCTGATAATTAATTTCAGCGTAGCATTGTTAAACAGGAGGTCCGGACGTGAGTAATCAAACAACATTTAAACAAAAAGTAAAAGAATATTTAAATCATCCGGGCTCTCTGTTGATCATGCTTCTGGTCATGCTGGCGTCAATTGCAACATTTGTGGTTTTATTCTTTTTAATAGCATATATCCTTATCAATGGACTGCCACATATCAAGCCGTCCTTATTTTCCTTCACATATACTTCAGAGAACGCATCTCTGATGCCGGCTTTAATCAATACGGTTATTATGACATTGATTTCTCTGATTATTGCTGTTCCGCTTGGGATTTTTGCGGCGATTTTCCTGGTGGAATATGCAAAAAAAGGGAATAAATTTATTGAGGTCATACGGTTGACGACAGAAACGCTTTCCGGTATCCCTTCGATTGTATACGGTCTGTTTGGAATGTTGTTTTTTGTAACAACGCTGGGATGGGGATTTTCCCTGCTGGCAGGCGCGTTTACACTTGCGATCATGATTCTTCCGCTGATTATGCGTACGACAGAGGAAGCACTGAAGGCTGTGCCTGATTCTTACCGCGAAGGAAGCTTTGGGCTGGGGGCAGGAAAACTACGGACTGTGTTTACGATAGTTCTGCCTTCTGCCGTCCCGGGGATTCTTGCCGGAGTTATCCTGGCAATCGGAAGGATTGTTGGGGAGACGGCAGCTTTGATGTATACATCCGGTACAGTCGCAAAAGTGCCGTCAAGCCTCATGGGGTCAGGAAGAACACTGGCGCTCCATATGTACACACTGGCAAGTGAAGGGTTGTATATGGATCAGGCTTATGCGACCGCGGTCATCCTTCTTGTGTTGGTAGTAGGAATCAACACGCTGTCGAGTGTAATTGCAAGAAAACTGACAAAAGCGTAAATGAACGGATCAGACTGAATTGTTACAATTGAAGCATGATAGAGAGGAAAAGAAAATGTCAAAAATCAGTATTAAAAATCTTGATTTATATTATAGTGATTTCAAAGCACTGAAAGATGTGAATCTTGAAATCGAAGCAAATAAAATTACTGCTTTTATCGGTCCGAGCGGGTGCGGCAAATCCACGCTTCTCAAATCCATCAACAGAATGAATGACCTTGTGGAAGGATGCCGGATTGAAGGGGAAATTCTTCTGGACGGAGAGAATATTTTTAATGGAATGGATGTGAATAACCTTCGGAAACGCGTGGGAATGGTATTTCAGAAGCCAAATCCGTTTCCGATGAGCATTTATGACAATATTGCATATGGACCGCGTACACACGGAATCCGCTCAAAAGCAAAGCTGGATGATATCGTAGAAAAATCTCTCAGAAATGCAGCAATCTGGGATGAGTGTAAAGACCGTCTGAAATCAAGTGCTCTCGGAATGTCGGGCGGACAGCAGCAGAGGCTTTGTATCGCAAGGGCTCTGGCAGTGGAGCCGGAAGTTCTGTTGATGGATGAGCCGACATCGGCGCTTGACCCGATTTCAACTTCGAAGATTGAAGACCTTGCAATGGAATTGAAAAAGAATTATACTATCGTTATGGTAACACACAATATGCAGCAGGCAGTCCGCATATCTGATAACACAGCCTTCTTTCTTCTTGGAGAGGTGGTCGAATATAACGACACAGAGAAATTATTCTCAATACCGGCAGATAAAAGAACAGAAGACTATATTACAGGGAGGTTCGGCTGATTTATGCGTAATAGATTTGACAGTGAGTTACAACTTTTGGAAGAAATGCTTACTCATATGGGTGAGCTGTGTGAAGTCGCGATTACAAACGCGACAAATGCGATTAAGGATGGCAATGCTCAGATGGCGAGGTCAGTAATCGAGGCGGACGAAGAGATTGACCAGATGGAGAAGGATATAGAGAGGCTTTGCCTGAAACTGCTTCTTCAGCAGCAGCCGGTGGCAAAGGATCTCCGCAGAATTTCGGCGGCACTGAAGATGATCACGGATATGGAACGTATCGGTGATCAGACTTCGGATATCGCAGAGATCGTTATTTCTTCCGACAGCAATACACCGGCTTATTCAGATGAGATCGTTGCGATGGCGGCTGAGGTAAGCAGGATGGTCGTGGACAGTGTGACCGCTTATGTAAATAAGGATCTTGGGCTGGCACAGGAAGTACTGGAGGCGGATAATGTTGTCGATAATTATTTTGATGAAGTCAGGGATAAACTGATAGATTATATCCGACAGGAAAAAGGTGAGCATGGAAGGCATATTTTCGATTTGATCATGGTTACAAAGTATCTGGAACGCATCGGGGACCATGCGACTAATATCTCTGAGTGGGTGGAGTTTTCCATCACAGGCGTACATCGCAAAGCGCCGGATTCGGAGCTGAGAGGATAAACTTTTGTATTATGACAAAACGCCCTTCGGGTTCGGAAAAAACGTGCCCGTTGGGCGTTTTGTGAGTTGTCAGGCATATGAAAAGTGGTCCGCTGGAGCATTTTTGAATGTTCGGACACGTGATAAAAAGGTCGGCCGTACTTTTTTGAATGAGATGTGTAAAGCTGTTGAAGCTATTTGATTATAAAAGGAGGCATCCATATGATATATTGTGTAGAAGATGATGACAGTATCCGGGAACTTGTTGTATACACACTGGATACAACAGGACTGAAAGCACGAGGATTTTCCGACGGAAGAGAATTTATGGAAGCATTGGCTTTTGACACGCCGGAATTGATTCTGCTGGACATCATGCTCCCGGGTGAGGATGGGCTGGCGCTGCTGCGGAGGCTGAAAGGCTCTCAGAAGACCAGAGATATTCCGGTTATTATGGTAACAGCAAAAGGGGCGGAATATGATAAAGTCATAGGGCTGGATTCCGGGGCAGATGATTATGTGACGAAGCCGTTTGGAATGATGGAACTGGTATCAAGGATTAAGGCGGTTTTGCGCCGCAGCGGCAGGACACAGGAGAGAACGGATCTGGAGATGGCGGGCATCAGGATAGATGTAAAAAAACACGAGGTGACCGTGGAAGGAAAACCGGTTATCCTGACATTAAAAGAATTTGAATTACTGGAACATCTGATGCGAAACCGTAATATTGTATTGACCAGAGATCAGCTTCTGGAGGATATATGGGGATATGATTTTGACGGTGAGACCAGAACCGTGGATGTGCATATCCGGACTCTCAGACAGAAGCTCGGAGAAAAGGGCGCAATTATAGAGACGGTACGTGGTGTGGGATACCGTATAGGAGAAAAGTTATGAGAGCCAGGATTCAGAAAAGTATGGTGATAATTCTGACACTTACCCTGGTGATGGCATGTGCGCTGTTTTCCGTGATTGCCTATAATCAGAATCTGTCATTATTAAAAGAGCATGTTCGGCAGGAAACGCGATATATCAGAGCGGCAATCGAAATGGGGGGGCAGGAATATGTGGAAGAGATGGACGGTGCCGACAAATCTGCAAGAGTTACGCTGATAGGAGGTGACGGAAGTGTGATATATGATTCTCGGCAGACAGCCTCTGAGATGGAGAATCATAAGAATCGTCAGGAAGTGAAAGCCGCAATGAAATCAGGAACGGGTGAAGCAGTCAGAATGTCAGATTCGCTTAAAGAAGAAATGTATTATTATGCTGTGAAGCTGGATGACGGGAACATATTAAGGGTCGCAAGGACTATGGACAGTCTTGTGGGAACGGCACTGCAGATATTGCTTCCGATGATTCTTGTGGCAGCCGTGATGGCGGCCGTTGCATACTGGATTTCACATCTGCAGACAAAGCGGCTCATCAAGCCCATCAATGAACTGGATCTCGAACACCCGCTGGAAAATGCTGTCTATGAAGAGCTGACTCCGCTTCTTCAGGCAATCGATCGGCAGAACAAAGAGAAAGATGCTGTTTCTAACTTGAGAAAGGAATTTTCCGCAAATGTTTCTCATGAATTGAAAACACCTCTGACTTCCATTTCGGGCTATGCGGAAATTATGATGGACGGTCTGGTACGGCCTCAGGATATCAGTAAATTTTCAGAAAGAATTTATCGGGAAGCAAGACGCCTGATTGTCCTGGTGGAAGACATCATTAAGCTTTCAAAACTGGACGAGGGCGGTGTCGGACTTGAAAGAGAAACCGTTGATCTGTACAGCCTTTCCAGGGAGATTATAAATCGGCTGTCACCTCAGGCAAAAGAGAAAAATGTCCGGATCTTTCTTGAAGGGGAATATGTCACCGTCTATGGCATCAGGCAGATCTTGGATGAAATGATTTATAATCTCTGTGAAAATGCGGTTAAATATAATATAGAAGGCGGAGCGGTTACTGTGTGGGCGGGAGATACCTTGCAGGGGCCGAAAATCGTGGTCAGCGACACAGGAATCGGGATTCCAAAAGAACATCAGGAACGGATTTTTGAACGTTTTTACAGAGTGGACAAGAGTCATTCAAAAGAAACAGGGGGGACCGGGCTGGGGCTGTCAATTGTAAAGCATGGTGCGTTGCTGCACGGTGCAAAAATATCGGTTGACAGCGACATAGATGCGGGAACTCGTATAGAAATACGTTTCGGACGCCCAACAGGCATCTCCGAGCATTCATAAATGCACGGAGATGCCTGTTCTGTGCTGTCTGCCGATGGTATACGCTCTTCTGCTGACCGAAGCTGAATGAAGAAATGCAGGAGGTTTGGCGGCCTGCTTTGCAGAGCCGGAAGCCGCACAGGCTTCCTGTACAGAGTCAGGGAATATCTGTAAGGCAGAACGAAAATCTGGATGTTGCAGTTGTAGGATATTTGTGCTAACATGACTGTAACAGCAAAACGAAAGAGAAGGTCATGCTATGTTGATAGAAATTGATTTTAACAGCAGTGAGGCGATTTATATACAGCTTTGTAACCAGATAATAATGGGAATAGCAACGTCCAGGCTGCGGGAGGGGGAGTCTCTTCCTTCTGTTCGTCAGCTTGCCGGCACGATTGGCGTGAATATGCATACGGTGAATAAGGCATATGCGGTACTCCGGCAGGAGGGGTTTATTACGCTTGATAAGAGGCGAGGGGCTGTTGTATCCATGGATATCAATCGGATAAAGGCGCTGGAGGAGATGCGGCAGAACCTGCTGCCTGTGCTGGCAAAGGGGATCTGCCACAACATTACCAGAGAGGAAGTTCATGGTCTGGTGGATGATATTCTTGACGGTTATAAGGAACATTGACATCCGGTGCGGCGTTACCGGCTTTTCTTTTGAAATTATAGATTGTAGCTTGAGGAGGCAATATGAAAAATCAATATACAAAACAGGCGGAACATGCGATAAGATTTGCCGTTTCGGAAGCGAAGCGTATGAATCATCCTTATGTGGGAACAGAACATCTTCTGCTGGGGCTGTGCCAGGAATTTACAGGCGTGTCGGGCCAGGCACTTTCAAAGTTTGGCGTTACAAAGGAAGAGGTTTTGGGGCTTATTGATAAATTTGTGGCCCCGCAGTCAAAGCGGGCAGGCGGAAAACAGCCGGAAAAAAGTCCGAGGCTGCAGGCGATTCTGGAGGGAAGCACCAGAGAGGCAGAAAAATTGCATTCCAGGCAGATCGGTACAGAGCATCTCCTGATTACGCTTATTCATGATACAGATTGTGTGGCAGTGCGTATTCTGGCTACACTGAATGTGGAAATACAGAAGCTGCTTCAGGAACTAACGGGTATGGTAAAAATAAATTCCGGCAATTATCGGGAAGATTACCGTGAAGACGGGAGAGGGCGCGGCGGCGCCCTGGAGCAGTTTTGCCGTGACATGACACGGGAGGCAGAAGAAGGGAGATTTGATCCGGTCATCGGCAGGGAAAAAGAAATTTCCCGCCTGATGCAGATTTTAAGCCGGAGGACAAAAAATAACCCATGTCTGGTAGGAGAGCCGGGGGTAGGCAAGACAGCAGTGATAGAAGGCATGGCACAGAGACTTGCTTCCGGGGAAGTCCCGAATGTGATGAAACGGAAACGGATATATGCTCTGGACCTTGCGGGAGTAGTTGCCGGATCGAAATACCGGGGAGAATTTGAAGAGCGGATGAAGGCCTTGATTTCGGAAGTGGAAAACGACGGCAATGTCATTCTGTTTCTTGACGAGCTCCATACGCTTATCGGAGCAGGAGCGGCGGAAGGAGCATTGGATGCATCCGGGATATTGAAGCCGGCACTGGCGAGAGGGCGGATACAGCTGATCGGGGCAACGACAATCACCGAATACAGGAAGCATGTGGAAAAGGATGCTGCTCTCGAGAGGCGTTTTCAGCCAGTAGCTGTAGAAGAGCCGTCAAAAGAGGAATGCATTGCGATCCTGAACGGAATTAAAGACAAGTATGAAGCACATCATCATGTGAGAATCTCTGATGAAGCTGTGGCAGCGGCCGTAGAACTTTCTCAGAGATATATTACGGACCGTAATCTGCCGGATAAGGCAATTGATGTTATAGATGAGGCATGCTCCATGATTAGCCTCAAAGGATACAAGATTCCGGATAAGCTGGATAAGCTTGAGAAAATGCGGGATGATTATATCCGCCGTAAAGAAATATGTATCAAAAAAAGAGCGTTTACGGAGGCTTCCATTTTGCAGACCGAGCAGGAGATCGTAGAGGAGCAGTTGGAAAGTGCGAGAAAGAAACTGTTCAAAAAAAGAGAAGAAACTGCTCCTGAAATTGCGGCAAAGGATATTGCGGACGTGATTTCTGCATGGACCGGAATCCCCGTACAGAAACTGGAAGAAAGTGATGCACAGCGTCTGAAAAAACTGGAGCAGACGCTGCACAGAAGGGTTATCGGCCAGGAGGAGGCAGTCGGCGCTGTTTCCCGTGCCGTGAAGCGGGGGCGCATCGGTCTGAAAGACCCGAAAAGGCCGATTGGCTCATTCTTGTTCCTGGGACCAACCGGAGTGGGAAAAACGGAATTGTCAAAAGCTCTTGCGGAAGCACTGTTCGGTACAGAAGATTCCATGATCCGGGTTGACATGTCAGAATACATGGAGAAGCATTCCGTTGCCAAAATCATAGGATCGCCTCCGGGATACGTGGGACATGAGGAAGGCGGCCAGCTCAGCGATAAGGTCCGTACACATCCGTATTCTGTTATCCTCTTCGACGAGATTGAAAAGGCTCATCCGGACGTATTCAATATACTCCTCCAGGTGCTGGATGAAGGCCATATTACCGATTCTCAGGGACGGAAGGTAGATTTCAGTAATACGGTTATCATCATGACATCCAATGCAGGAGCGAAAGCAATCATTGAACCTAAGCAGCTCGGATTTGCGGCAAAAGAAGATGCCAAAGGCGATTATGAGAGGATGAAAAGCAATGTCATGGAGGAAGTGAAGCTGATTTTCCGCCCGGAATTCCTGAACAGGATTGACGAAATCATTGTCTTCCATCCACTGACGAAAAATGACCTGAAGCAGATAGTATCATTGTTGTGCAGAGATTTCTGTAAACGGCTGCAGGAACAGACGGGAATCACGCTTGTACTCAGAGATTCGGCGAAGGCTCATCTTGTTGAAAAAGGAACAGATACAAAATTCGGGGCACGTCCGCTTAAGCGTGCGATGCAGACGGAGCTTGAGGATAAGTTGGCGGAAGCTTTGCTGGACAGAGAGATAGAACCGGGCGACAAGGTGGAAGCGGGGCTTTCTAAAAAAGAAATAAAATTTTATGTAAAAGAGTCAAAACAGTAGAAAAAGTTAAAAAATTATTATATACTTTCAGATGAACGGCAGCTTTCATGAGGAAGATGCCGCAGTACAGACCGACATATTGAAATACTCAGGAGGAGAAAAAATGGCAGAAGTTAAGGAATTATTACGCGCAGAAGAAAATGGGACAATTAGTTTTGGGGATTATACGCTTGTCTCCAAAACCAAGCTGGACAATTTTGAATTCGAGGGCGATCTTTATAAAGTAAAAACATTTGTCGAGATTACGAAGCTTGAAAAGAATGGCATGTTTGTTTATGAGTCCGTTCCGGGAAGTGCCGTTGAGCATTTCAGACAGACAGATACAGAAGTATCTTTTACAGTTACTGCGCCGGAAGATGTCCAGTTTACGCTTGGACTTGAACCGGAAAGCAGTTACGAAGTGTTCATCAACGGCAGTTCAGCAGGTAAAATGACGACAAATCTGACCGGTAAATTAAGTGTCGGCATTGAGCTTGGGGCGAATGAAAGTGCCGGAGTGAAAGTAGTAAAATGCTGATACCGGTTCGCGGGCAATGAGGGCGGGCAGCTGATAACTTCTTTATAAATATAACGATAGGGAAAAACGGGAACAGACAGAATATATCTGTTCCCATTTTTACTATATTATAATAGATGGAAGACAACTTCTGCCCCTGAGGCGTGAATTACAGATCAATTATAGAAGAAAGAGGAACATACAGTGGCGAAAGGGAAAAAATCAGTTTATTATTGTCAGAACTGCGGACAGGAAGAGTCAAAATGGCTGGGACAATGCCCTTCCTGCGGGCAGTGGAATACATTTGTCGAGGAAAAAATCAGCATTACGAAGTCATCCGATGTGAGGACGGGGCGGGATGTCAGACTTGTCTCCCTCTCAGAAATTGCTACGGATGATCAAAGCAGGATACATACAGGAATGAAAGAACTGGACAGAGTGCTTGGAGGCGGCATTGTTCCGGGGTCTCTGGTTCTGGTGGGCGGAGACCCCGGAATCGGAAAGTCGACTCTTCTGCTGCAGATCTGCCGTTATCTGGCAAAAGAAAAGCAGGTGCTGTACATATCAGGGGAAGAATCGCTGGCACAGATCAAACTTCGTGCAAACCGCATGGGTCAATTTGAAGAAGCTTTAAAACTTCTGTGTGAGACGAATCTTGAAATAATCAAGAATGTGCTGGAGCAGAATAAGCCGGATCTGGCGGTCATAGATTCAATCCAGACAATGTACAGTGAAGATGTCGCTTCCGCACCGGGGAGTGTTTCTCAGGTACGGGAGTCTACGAATGTTTTTATGCAGCTTGCAAAAGGTCTGGGGATTACAATTTTTATCGTAGGGCATGTGACTAAGGAAGGGACCGTGGCAGGACCAAGAGTCCTGGAACATATGGTGGATACGGTATTGTATTTTGAGGGAGACCGGCATGCATCATACCGGATTTTGAGAGGGGTAAAGAACCGTTTTGGTTCGACCAATGAGATTGGGGTTTTTGAGATGTGCCAGAGCGGGCTGGCTGAAGTGAAGAATCCCTCGGAGTATATGCTCAGCGGAAAGCCGGAGAATGCTTCAGGCTCTGTTGTGGCATGTTCCATGGAGGGGACCAGGCCGCTTTTGATAGAAATACAGGCTCTTGTCTGTCAGAGTAATTTCGGAATGCCCAGAAGAACCGCGGCGGGAACAGATTACAACCGCGTCAACCTGCTGATGGCTGTGCTGGAGAAAAGGCTCGGACTCCATATGGGAAACTGTGATGCCTATGTAAATATTGCAGGCGGAATCCGTATGAACGAACCTGCAATTGATCTTGGAATTATCATGGCAATAGTATCAAGTTATAAGAATAGAGCAATAGATGAGAAAACGATTGTCTTCGGGGAGGTCGGCTTAAGCGGCGAAGTACGTGCGGTCAGTATGCCGGAGCAGCGCGTGGCGGAGGCGAAAAAGCTTGGATTTGAAACATGTGTAATGCCGCAGGTTTCGGTTGATATGGTAAATGGAATTGACGGCATTAAAATCATCGGTGTCAGAAATATCAGTGATGCAATGAATTTGATTTAAAATGCATTGCACTGCTTTGTGAAAAACGTTATAATTAAAAAAAAGATAAGGAGATTATTGTGAAAAATCAACAAAATCGCCTAAATCAAGAAGAAAGGAAGAAGGAGATGAAAAGGAAAGAATTATTAGTATTTTTGCTGGCGGCTGTTATGTCTTTTCAGCCGGGGTTGGCGGCATTTGCACAGACTCCCGCAGACGAGTCAGATGCAATAGAGGCATTTGATGAGTCGACAGAGATTCTGTCCAGGACCTACCTGACAGAAGAACGTACTTATGCGGGGATTGATGACAGGTATTCAATTCCGGATTCAGATGTGGAATATGTCAAGAATCTGGGAAGTGCATCTGTCAGCGTGACATTCAAAACAACATCCACCGGCCTTATGGCACTTGCTGCGGTGAATTCAACCACCCATGCAAACGAGTACATTTCTCTTTATATTTCAGGAGGAAGTCGGATCGGTGCCGAGATCAGGAATCAGACATCCAATACACATAATTACGTTGATGTATCAGGCGTCAACCTGAGTGACGGGGACTGGCATACGATTACATTTATCGTTGAGAAGAATGTGGGGTACAAATTCTATCTTGACGGATCGCTTGTGAAGAATGTAAGTTCCGATTCCACGCAGTTTACCGACACATTGGGATGGACTCCGACATCTTTAACCTTCGGAGGCGCAAACCGTATCAGCGGTAACAGTTATCCGTTTACCGGTACGATTAAAAATGCGAAGCTTTATCTCGGTGCAATTTCCACAGCACAGGTAATGGAAGATCATAGTGAAGTGATGTCAAAGGAACAGCCGGGATATGAAGAGGGAGTCATCAAAACAGATGAATACGGCATCTTTGATATGGGCGATTACGACGCTTATAATTACCGTATACCGGCGTTGGTGACAACGAAGAACGGGACAGTTATCGCCGCCGCAGACCAGAGAAATGACCACTGGTCTGACTGGGGCAATATAGACACGGTTGTCAGGATAAGCTCAGATAAAGGACAGAGCTGGACAGATCCGATGGATGTCATTGATCTGAAATCTCAGCCCTATGATACCGGAACGCGGTCCGCTTTTCTTATCGACCCGGTTATGATCGCGACAGACAGCGGACGTGTGTGGATGATGGTGGATATGTTCCCGGAAAGTACTGGCTTTGGCTCTATTGATGGCACGGGCACCGGGTTCGTTGAAGTTGGCGGTGAAAAATATCAGGCGCTTTACGATGCGTCCGGAAATGTATATACCATTCGCGGAACAGAAGTTTATGATGTGTCCGGAAACAAGACGGATTATACTGTTGATAATGGAAAATGGGAAGACAGATACCACACGAAGGGCGACCTGTATGACGGGGACGAATATGTGGGGAATATTTATCTTCTAAGCAACAATACAAATAATGATTCCGCTCCGCTTACAATTAAAAAGACTTGTTATCTGTGGCTTACTTACAGTGATGATAATGGACAGACCTGGAGTAACCCGGTGAACATCAGCGGACAGGTCAAAGAAGAATGGATGAAGTTCTGCGGAACCGGCCCGGGATTTGGCATTGAGTTAAAGAACGGGGAGCATAAAGGACGTCTCATATTCCCGATTTATTATACCAATAATGACGGATTCCAGTCTTCGGCCTGCATTTACAGTGATGATGGCGGCCGGACATGGACTCGCGGCGAATCACCAAATGACGGACGAATCAACAGCTCAGACACAGCTACCGATTCTCAGAATCCATCAGGAATTGACCAGCTTACAGAAAGCCAGATTATTGAACTGAATAACGGACACCTGCTTCAGTTTATGAGAAATACAGGAAGCGGGCAGGGCAAAGTCGCTGTATCAAGAAGTACAGACAGCGGAGTTACCTGGGAAGATCCATATTATACAGACGCAGCTGAAGTGTACTGTCAGCTCTCTGTCCTCCATTATCCGGAGACAGTTGATGGGAAGGAAATCATCATCATGTCTAATCCGGGCGGTTCCGGAAGGAATAACGGAACACTCCGTATCGGTGAGATAGCAGCAGATGACAGTATTACCTGGGTTGAGACAAAAGTGTTCTGTCCGGGCAATTATGCATACTCCTGCCTGACTTATATGGGAGACGGAACACTGGGACTTCTTTATGAGCATGCAAACACTATCAAGTTTACATCTTTCAATCTGGATTATATTAAGAGTGACGTGAACATTTTGAGCCCGACAATCACGGATGTATCATATTCTGTAGAGAAGACGGATGATCATAAATATGTACTGCCGGGTGATACGTATATATTTACAGTGACAGTTGACCAGAATGTGTCAGTAAAGGGTACTCCTCAGTTCCGCTTCAGCCTTGACGGAGAAGCGAAATATGCAGATTTTGTATCTATCGGTGAAGATAACAGGACACTTGTATTCAGCTATCTTGTAAAGGAAGGCGACGAAGGGTTCATTAATTACAGAGGACCGAAGATTATATCTGACGCAGAAAATGCTGTCATAAACGCAAGCGGCATGTTAGTCAGTGCAAATGATATGGAAGTAGAATTGGGATATATAGGGGAAGACCCGTCTGACGACAGCAGAGATATTCCGGTTTCCGGTATGACGGCTACGGCAGGATCAGCGCATTCAGGCGAAGGGGCTGACAAGACGCTGGATAATAACACAGAGACAATATGGCATACGGAGTGGGCATCAGGACATAACCGTGACCAGCACTGGATATCTTACGATCTGGGAGAAGAATACCAGGTGGATGGTATCCGGTATCTGCCGCGCCAGAGCGGGGGAATAAATGGTATTATCACCGGATATAAGATTCAGGTGAGTGATGACGGACAGACTTTCCGTGACATAGCGGAAGGAACCTGGGCATCAGACACTTCATGGAAGCTGACAAAATTTAATGCAGTTGTGACTCGTTATATTCGTCTGGTTGTTACGGATGGACTGAGTTTAGAGGCGGCAAATGATTATGCTTCCGCGGCGGAAATCCGCTTTACGGGACAGGAAGCTCCGGAAATAATTCCTGATACAGAGAAGCCTTCCAAACCGGAAAATGTAACAGTATCACAGATAACCGCTGCGTCAGCTGTGATTACCTGGAGCGCTTCGACAGACAATGTCGGCATCAGCAAATATGTGGTTACGGATGCACAGGGAAAAGCAGCAGAAGTTGAAGGAAATGAAACCAGCATCTCTTTGACAGATCTGACTGCAGGCACCTCCTATACCTACACTGTTGCAGCATATGATGAGTCTGGAAATGCATCTGATGCTGCGGAAGTAACATTTACAACAAAAGAAGAAACTCCAATAGATGATAATTCCGAGATTCTTAAGAAACTGCAGGATGCAGTAAATAATGCAGTGAATAATGATGAAGGGAAATATACGGAAGAGTCTTTTGGGGCATATACAGAAAAGCTGGACACTGTGAAGAAGGCACTGGAAGATCCGGAAAGCATTACAGAGGAATCAGGTCTTGCCCTGCTTACAGCTCTTGAAGAAGCAGAAAAGATGCTGGTACTGAAAGATTTACCGATTATGACTGCCATGCCGTACATAGATGTGACAGAGGATCAATGGTTCTATAACTTTGTATATGATGTATATGAAAAAGGTCTTATGACAGGAAAAACAGAAACCATCTTTGCTCCTGCCGAAAATATTGCCAGAGCACAATTTGCGTTGATTCTGTATCGTATGGAAGGACAGCCGGAAGTGGAATACAAGAATCAGTTCCCGGATGTGAAGAAAGATGACTGGTTTGCAAATGCAGTAATCTGGGCATATGAGAACGAAATCATTACAGGTTATAGTGACAGTGGTCTTTTCGGACCTGCGGATGACATTACCCGTGAACAGATGGCAACCATGATGTTCCGCTATGCAAATTATAAGAAATATAATACTGCTGAAGAAAAAGCATTAACTGATTTTCCGGATGGAAATAAAGTGAATAGATTTGCCAAGGATGCGATGGAATGGTGCACAGCCATGGGAATTATCAGCGGCAAAGGGGAAGAATCTAAAGTTCTGGATCCTCAGGGAAATACGGTTCGTGCAGAAGCTGCAACGATTATAAGCAGATATACAGATATTTACAGTGAATGATATCAGGTACACAAGAATACATAGAAACCTGCTGCCGGCAGATTTCTATGTATGACGGGCCATCAAAACGGTACAGGTGTGCTGCAGCATACCTGTACCGTTCTTTTGGTTGCCATGCATATGAAAAAAAGATCCGGTGGTACTTTTTTGAGTTGCCAAGCATATGATAAAAAGGTCCGGTGGACCTTTTTTGAGTAAGATGAGTGTTTCGAGCTTCAAGGGGGATTTGAAGGGGAAGTCAGCACTTATGATATTCGACAGATATGCAAATATATACTTTAAATTTGCATGCGAGATTCGCGAATCGTATCTCGTCTCTGTGCGAAGTGCACAAAAAGAACAGGAAGAAAAAAGAGAAAATGGTAAATATTATTGACTTCAAACATATGGATGTTATAATGAACTTATAAAAAAGGAGGTAAAAGAGATGAAAATGAAAAAAATTATCGCTGCATTACTGACATTTGTAATGTGTTTCAGCATGATTGCTGTGAATGTGAACACTGCAGATACTGTAAAAGCAGCAGGGGAAGAGGGATCTTCGCGCGTTGAGGAAATTATTGATAATATGACGCTGCGTCAGAAAATCACACAGATGATCATGCCTGATTTCAGAAAATGGACGCTGGATGTCAACACGAGTGATGCGGAAGACTTTACAGTTATGAACGATGAAGTCGGAAAGATTATCGAAGATTATGATTTTGGCGGTATTATCCTGTTTGCAAACAATGTGAAGACGACAGAACAGAGCTTCAATCTGGTGCATGATATGCAGGAAGCGGCAACAAAGGACAATGGTATTCCTCTTCTGATCGGTATTGATCAGGAAGGCGGTATTGTATACCGTCTTGGCTCCGGAAGCGCTATGCCCGGTAATATGGCAATCGGGGCGACAGGCAGCACAGAGATGTCCAGAAACGCAGGACAGATTATCGGACGCGAGCTGAGTGCACTTGGCATTAACACCAACTTTGCACCGGATGTAGACGTTAATGACAATCCGAATAATCCGGTCATTGGACTTCGTTCCTTTGGTGATGATCCGGAAATGGTGGCTGAGCTGGGCGTTGCTATGATTCAGGGTATGAATGATTACAACATTATTACATCAGCAAAGCATTTCCCGGGACATGGAAATACGGCAACAGATTCTCATACAGGACTTCCGGTAGTTAATAAGACCCTGGATGAACTGAAAGAATGTGAACTTGTGCCTTTCCAGGCAGCTATGGATGCAGGGACGGATATGTTTATGGTTGCACATATCTGCTATCCGAAAGTAGACGATACCAAGGTGATTTCTTCCAAGACAGGTGAAGAAGTTGGTATTCCTGCAACAGTATCTAAGAAGATTCTTACAGATCTGGTCAGAAATGATATGAACTACGACGGCGTTCTTATCACAGATGCCATGAATATGCAGGGTCTTTCTGATATTTTCGGGCAGGTGGAGGCTTCAATCCGCTCTATCGAAGCAGGCATTGATATTCTTTTGATGCCATGTGTATTGTATGATGATGAAGAGGATATCAAGGATCTGGACGCTATCATTGAAGGAATTGAAAATGCGGTGGCAGAGGGAAGACTTACAGAAGAAAGACTGGAAGAGTCCGTAAGAAGAATCCTGACATTGAAAGAGAAACGAGGCGTTCTTGATTATAATGCTTCTGATTATTCTCTGGAGAAAGCAAATGCGGCAGTTGGTTCTGAGCAGAACCGACAGGAAGAAAGAGAAATTTCAGCGGCAGCAGTCACAGTAATCAAAAATGACGGATATCTTCTTCCGCTGCAGCCGGAAGAAGGCTCAAAGGTGTTGCTTCTCGGTGCATATGATAATGAACTTCCGGGACTGGAACTCGGAATGCGCCGTGTACAGGCAGAGAGTCTGGCACAGGGTGTAGAATATGAATCATTCAGATATAGCAGTGCGACAACAGAAGAAGAACTCAGAGCAAAGATTGAAGCAACGGATTATGTGATTTGCATTTCAGAAGTTGGTTCCGCGTCACAGATGATGCCGGAGCACTGGATTACAAAACAGCCGACGCTTGTATCACATATTTCTGCAGAACTGGGCAAGAAGTGTATCATTGTCAGCATTTCAAAACCATATGATGTGCAGCATTATGATAATGCAGATGCTATCGTGGCAGTATATGGAAATAAAGGTATGGATCCGACAGAGGGGCTTGTTCCGGATGCGGCATTCGGACCGAATATTACAGCAGGTGTAGAAGTGATCTTTGGTGTGTTTGGTGCACAGGGCAAATTACCGGTAACAGTTCAGAAATTCGATGAAGCGACAACTTCCTACACAGAGGAAGTTGTATATAACCGTGGATATGGCCTTACTTATAATTCATTGATCGGGGATCTTCCGTATGAAGATGTTTCCACAGACGATTGGTTCTATGATTATGTATACGATGTATATGTAAAAGCTCTTATGACAGGTCTTGATGAGACTACATTTGGTCCGGCTAATGAACTCAAGAGAGCACATTTCGCAACAATTCTGTATCGTATGGAAGGTGAGCCGGAAGTTGTGTTTGAAGATACATTTGCAGATATGAAAGACGGACATTTCTACAGCGATGCAGTTATATGGGCATCTCAGAACGGAATTGTAACAGGATATACTGATACAGGACTGTTCGGACCAAATGACAATATCACACGTGAGCAGATGGCAGCAATGATGTGGAGATATGCACAGTACAAGAATCCGGAATTGAAGGGATTGGAGTTTACGGAAGAAATTGGCGTGAGTGGATTCCCGGATGGCGATAAAGTTCAGCCGTTTGCTGATAATGCAATGAAATGGTGTGTTGCCGAGCAGATCATTCAGGGCAAGGGAGAAGAACCGAAGATTCTTGACCCGCAGGGCGATACAAATCGTGCCGAATGTGCAACAATCATCAGTCGTTATATTGAAGCAGTATGCAAATAGAAGCTGTTGATGAAAGCTGTTGTAATTAAGATATCTTTCAGGTGAATAGATTTTGACGGAAAATGATAATTGAAAAACGGAATAAAGACAGGCTTGTGAACAGGCCGGAAATTATTCGGTGTTGAAATCCCATTTGTGAGAATATACGCCCCGTACATGTATTTATGTGCGGGGCATTTTGTCACTTTATAAACAACTGTGTTTTCATAGGAGCAAAATCTCCGGAAACAAGTATTCCTGCGTAAAAAGGAGATATCGCAAAAGTACCAATCACGGAACTTATGTTTTGTTCCACAAAAAGTTGATTATAAAACTATGTTGAAGCCATAAAGGAAGAAATTCCACACAAATATCAGAAATGTTTGAAATAAAAAGAAAATAAGATAGGATATAGACGTGAAAACCTATATTTATCTGAATTGTGCGAAATAAATAAAAAACTAAAAAAACGTTGACAATTCGATTCTTCAGTGATATCATAACACTTGTCGCTGATGAAGACATGGAAACAACAGCACAGACAGGGGTTATCCTGCAGGAATGCAGGGGCGGGTAGCAGAAACCGCGGAAGGGATTCCGGCCGGCAGGCAGTCAAAAAAACCTGAAAAAAAGCTGTTGACAAATGTCGGAAGATGTGATAACCTAAACAGGCTGTCGCAGGAACGACAGCGGAAACGAACATTGATAACTAAACAATAGACAACAAACCCTTGAAAATTTCTTTAAGAGAAGATTTTTAAGAACAGCTAAGATTACTGACGGTGACAGGAATGGAACCGGAAGGTGATCGGAGCACCCGCCATCCGAGAGGATGGCAGAACAGTAAAAAGGGATAGATTAGCTAGAGTTAATCTTGACCGGAAGCAAAC
>SFGN01000027.1 GCA_004556565.1 Lachnospiraceae bacterium
ATAAAAATACTCCTTTTCGATAAGAATTGTCATATCTGAATTCTTACCAAAAAGGAGTCATTTTTTACCAGAAACACAAACTTTTTTACACTACCTTTTGTTGCGATTACATCACCAGCTCTATTAATTCCTCAAGATGATGAATTGTACTATCTGCTTCCTTTGGAATCGGAGAAGTTATTTGCCTCTGATAATAGATGCCGATCATATGGCTGTTTTTTGCAAACCGCATATCATTCAGAGAATCCCCTACCATAGCGATAGCATCGCAGGGAATCCCGATCTGCACTGAGAACTGTTCTGCCATATCAGGACAGGGTTTGGGTCTCATAACTGTATCCGCAGTTAAAATACAGTCAAAATACTTCTCTATACCCAATTTTTTCAGGCAGTAAAACGTAAGCTCATAACTATCCGAGGTTGCGATTCCCAAATGAATCCCTTTCTCTTTCAATATCGGAAACAAAATCTCAAAATTTCCGGTTGCAACAACCTCTCCTTCTCTCAAGCAAAAGGCTTCCAAATCACGAATCCATCTCCCGCGTACATCGTGTCTAATATAAATATGCCCTCCGGACAAAACATCTATCCAGGCATCGACCACATCTGCATTGGTTCCTGAAACAATCGGGGATTGTTCCATCAGAAGATCTCCCTGAAATCCGGCTGCATAAATTATCGCGCGAATGACTGCTTCTTTATCCCTCACCCCAACCTCATGAACAATCTGTAATGCCATTTTCTCAACTGGCTTTCTCCAGAAAGCCTGCAGGTCAATCA
This sequence comes from Lachnospiraceae bacterium, assembly GCA_004556565.1. Classification (GTDB taxonomy): domain Bacteria; phylum Bacillota; class Clostridia; order Lachnospirales; family Lachnospiraceae; genus Schaedlerella. The sequence continues at coordinate 781 of SFGN01000027.1, forward strand.
GCGTATCATCTTTATCAAACAAAATCGCTCTTATCGGCAATGTATGATTTTTCCTGATCATCGCTTTTTCCATGCCTCCGTCCGTTTTCCAAATATATGATTCAGCAGTTCATATCCAAGCCGAACTGCAACATTGATTCCTAAAAGCACCATGCAGAGTGCTGCCGCCTGTGCATCCTTTCCGGCTCCCTGCACATTCATGATCAGTACGCTTGTCATCTGTGTTGCCGATGTACAAAGAAAGACAATCGCAGATACCGTAACCATGGAATTCATAAAAAAATACACAGCCATCTCTAAAATTGCCTGGCAGCTAAGCGGAATTGTAATTCGCAGCAATGTCTTTTCAAAAGGAACCTTTAAGGAATCGGAAACCAGTTCAAATTCCTTGTCCAGGCGTTTCAACGCAGTGGATGCCGTTATAAAAGGCACCGAAAAATAATGTATGATATTTACACAGACAAGAATTGCCGTTGTATTATATAAAAAGGCAAAGCTGTTTTCAATTACATAAGTTGTTCCCGGAATCGCAAACCATTTTGGATTAAAAAACAAAATGTATGCAAGACCGATTACCGTTCCCGGAATTGCGTTCGGCGCAATGGAAAAGAAATACAACAGCTTCCGCAATTTGGGAAAATGCCGTACTTTTTCCACGACATAGGCATCCAAAAATGCAACTATCGTTCCGAGGAAAGCAACGATAACGGATACTTTTAAGGATTGAAGAATTGCCCTCATTCCAATCCCTGAACTTATGGCTGAAAAATTATAATTTGACAACGTAAGAGTCAGATTGTAGGGCCAAAATGTTATCAGTGACCCATAAAGTGAAATACCAAAGAATCCCAGCATCAAAAGCGTTATCACTGCACAAAATACAAATCCGAAGATATCTGCCAAGCGGTTTTTCCTGATCCTGTAGGGAACTGATCTTGAAGATATTGCACTTGTTTGCTTCCTGCTTGTGATCCGGTCAACCACAAAAGATATCACAGTCGGAATCATCATCATAATTCCCAAAACCGCCCCTGCATTAAAATTCTGCTGTCCGATGACCTGTTTATAAATATCGGTTGCCAGCACATTATAATTGCCGCCGACTACACTGGGCGCGCCAAAATCCGTAAAGCTGTAAGTAAAGCATACAAACAAGGCATTGATCAGACCGTATTTGATACCCGGAATTGTAATTGTAAACATTTTCCGCAAACTGCCTGTCCCCATAACCTCTGCTGCTTCATACAGCCGATTATCTGCCGCCGAGAAAGCAACCATCAGGATCATAAGAGCCACCGGAATCCCATAAATGGTTTCCGAGATGATGATACCGGTTCTCCCATACAAGGGAATCACAAATCCAAGTCCCGTCAGAATTCCCTTGTTCCCAAACAGATAAATCAGAGACATTCCGAGCAGCATTGTCGGTGCAAACATAGGAAGTCTTGCAATAAACTGAAAGAACATCTTTCCCGGAATATTCCTTCTGGTCAGCACATATGCCAGAATAAAGGCAATGGTTACCGATAGAATCGTAGAAATGACAGCAACAGTCAATGAATGATTCAGGGACAAAAGCATTGACGGCGTGCCGATGTACTTCTGAAACTGCATCAGTCCGGCAAAGCTGCCGTCTTTATCCTGAAAGGCTTTTCCGAGCAGCATAACAAGAGGCCCCAGCAAAAAGATGCAAAAAATCAGGAAAATACAAAATATAATCACAAATTTTGTAATTTCTTCTCTTGTCCACTTCCTCATCACAAAATACTTCCTCCTTCAAAATGCAGCACCTGCTTTTGGGGAAAGCTTAAATAAACCGGAGTTCCCACCTGTAAATTCATATCTGACACGCGTTCTGCAGAAATATCAATCAAAAGCTCGCCATCCTTGTTCAACGCCTCTGCTATCGCTGATAACCGGCAATAATTGCCTCTGAACTCAATGTTTGTCAGCACCGCCTGACTTTCCCCCATGGTTCTGTCCACATTAATATACTCCGGTCGTATTGCCTGAATTCCTTTTCCGTCATTCCAAAAATTGATCGCACCAATAAAGTCAGCAACAAACTTGTTCGCCGGATGATGATATATTTCCCAGGAATTTCCTTCCTGAATCAATTTTGCTCTGTCCATTACAACAATTCTGTCGGCCATCGTCATTGCTTCTTCCTGATCATGTGTTACCATAATCGTCGTTAACTTTAACTCCTTTTGAATTCTGCGGATTTCCTGACGCAGCTTTACACGGACCTTTGCATCCAAAGCGGAAAGCGGCTCATCCAAAAGCAGGAAATCCGGTTTCACAGCAATCGCCCTTGCCAATGCCACACGCTGCTGTTCTCCGCCAGAAAGCTGTGCAGGATAACGGTTACTTGCTGATTTTAAATTGACCATATCCAGATAACACATGACCGTTTCCCGGATTTCATCCTTTTTCATTTTTCTATTTCTTAATCCATACGCCACATTTTCAAACGCGGTCAGATTCGGGAAAAGGACATAAGATTGAAAGACAATGCCGAAGTTTCGTTTTGAAGACGGTACATTTGTCACATCTTTTTCATTCAAATATATATTCCCGGAAGTAGGCTCGTCCAGTCCTGCAATCAGCCGCAACAGGGTGGACTTCCCACAGCCGGACGGTCCTAAAAGACACACGAATTCCCCTTCGTATAAATTAAAACTAATGTCATCGTAACTATTCAGTACCCTGTTAAGGGCACCTTGATTTTTAGGCAAAACAGAGAAAATAAAATTTCTGTTTCGTCATCATTTTAGTGTAAAAAGTGGATAACTTTTTAGTATGCCTGCCAAGTGCTTTGGGTTTGTGGATTACTGAAACATAACTCCTTAGTTTTATCCAGATAACAGCGTATTTGTGCATTTTATCCGGGTGTTAGCAGCATTTAATCTCTGATTTTTTCTGGTTATCCACCGTCATTTTGACAATACACCAAAACCTTACGATTCGCTTTTTATCCCATTTTCCGTTAAAATAGAAGTATCAAATTTTAACGGAAGAAGGTGGTCTGATTGACAAAAGATGAAATGAATAAGCAATTATTACAGCAGGTTAATTCATTAACATCAACCGTAGATTCCCTGAATGCTACAATCAATGCGCAAACACAGTTAATCGCTCAACTCAATCAGACGATACAGGAACTAAAGGAACAGCTTAATAAGAACTCCCAAAACAGTTCCAAACCACCTTCCAGTGATGGTTTCAAAAAGTCTGCCCCTAAGAGTCTGCGAAAACCATCCGGTAAAAAGGTTGGCGGTCAGAGCGGACACCAGGGGACACATCTGGCGGTAATAACAGCTCCGGATGAAATCGTCAAGCATATGCCATCCTCATGCGAAGGATGCCCGCATTATCAGTTATGCAAAGGCACTGCATGTATCGCAGAGAAACGCCATGTTATTGATGCGGTTGTTACAGTCAATATAACGGAGCATCAGGCACTGGAGCTTCCAATCTGTATGCTGTATGGAGATACCCGCAGAGGAGCTTTCCCTTCTGACATAAAAGCAACCGTACAGTATGGTGAAAACCTGCAGGCATTAGCTGTTGCACTAAATACCGTAGGTGCGGTCAGCGTCAAACGCACCCATGAGATTCTTTCCGGAGTATTTAACATTCCGATTGCAACAGGAACGATCAGCAGCATGGTAAAAAGATGCGCTGACAGTCTGAGTGAAACAATAGGTAAGATCAAGGATAAGATGATCGGTTCCGCACTTGGACATTTCGATGAAACCGGAACCAGAGTGGATAAAAAACTCTGGTGGGTTCATGATGCCTCAAACTGTGAATACACCTATCTTGCTATCAGTCCCAAACGTGGAACTGCAGGCATGGAGCAATGCGGTGTTCTCCCGGAATTCAAAGGGATTGCCATGCATGACTGCTGGGCTTCCTACTGGAATTATCCGGATATTCAGCATGCGGTCTGCTGTGCCCATCTTCTCCGTGAATTAACAGGGATTGATGAAAATCATCCTGAGCAGAAGTGGGCATCTGCATTTATAGACCTTTTACTGGAAATGAAAAAGGTCAAAGATAAAGCCATAGAAAAAGGTAAGGACTCTCTGAGCTATTATCACTATCATAAGTTCGATAAGAAGTATGATGAACTCATCGAACAGGCTCGGAAGGAAAATCCCCTTCCCGAAACCACTAAGAAAAAACGTGGTCGGAAGAAAAAAGGAAAAATCCTTGCCCTTGTAGAGCGCCTTGCGAATTACAAGGCCTCAGTCTGCCTTTTTATCCATAACTTCATGGTTCCGTTTGATAACAACCAGGCGGAACGTGATCTTCGGATGATAAAAGTCAAGACAAAAGTATCCGGATGCTTCCGAACTGAGGAAGGTGCCAGAGATTATCTGAAAATCATGTCTTACATTGGTACGGCACATAAGCAGGGATACAATGCTTACAAAGCAATCAAAAATGCGATCTCAGGTCACCCTGATTTCATCTTTGAATAAGGGTGGTTCTGAATAGTTACATGTCATCTAATACAACCTGTCTGCCATATTGTTTTGTGACATGTTCTAAGCGAATCGCCGTATTCATATAACGATTTTCTCCATTTCTTCTTAAATTCTTAACGAACAATGCGTTCTTCTTCATTCCTATGATTTAAAAATTTAAAACTAATTTATTATAAAAACGGACAATATTTCTGCTAAGATATTGCCCGTTTTCATATTGCTTTCAATTACTCTGTGCTTTTTGCATAAAACAGCTCTGTCCACTGTTCAAGAATTGCTTCACGGTTCGTTGTGCACCAGTTAAAATCGATATCGAGCAATTGATCAACCGGATTCTCCGTATACCCGGCGCCTCCGCTTTTCCCTCTCTGTGTGACGTTCTATACGTTTGTAAATATTCGGATATAACACCGGAGAAATTCTTCCAACCAGGGAACGACTTATCACCAATCAAACGTAAAGCAATTGAGAAAATCAAAGACTCGACTGATGATAGTCTCGCTCTGCTCTCTGGTTTAATGGGCAGAATAAATGATGAATTAGAAAAAGGCGGTCAGCGGTGGCTGTATTATGTTAGCCACAAACTGACCGTCTTTTTGGTTCTACATTTGTGAAAATGACTTAATCAATCCAAGAATACTCTCTGTTATAATTCAATCTTTTTCAAATGAATTTCAACGGACACATCATCTCCTTTTATCTCAGGCAACAATATTCCTCCTGACATCAGTGCCTGCCCTGTATAGACATATCCATTTTTTACATTCTGATATTTTGCAACTGTATCAAGACCGGAAAGCCTGATTCTCCGGCGCAAAGTATTCGACGCCGCCCGAAATACCACGCCCTGCACCAACACATCTGCCTTTTTTTCGGAAACAAAGGCCCATACGGACATATTGTCATCATGTGGATTGCTTAACCGGTAATACAAGCCGTTATAAATCAGACTTTGATATTCTTTATAAACACTTACCTGTGCGGCTATCTCCGCCTTTTCTTCTGAACTTAATTTATTCAGGTCAAGCTCATAGCCGAAACTGCCTGCCATCGCTACTGTTCCTCTCGTCTGAATGGAAGTACTTCTGCCTGTCTGATGATTCGGAACGGCTGAAACATGGGAGCCGACAGCTGAAATCGGATAGAAGAAGCTCGTCCCATATTGGATAAAGGTTCTCTCATGTGCGTCCGTATCATCACTGCACCATATCTGCGGGCAATAGTACAGCATACCTGCATCAAATCTTCCCCCGCCCCCGCTGCAGCCTTCAAATAATACATCCGGGAATTCACCGGTCAGCCTTTCCAATAATTCATATAAGCCCAAAACATACCTGTGAGGCATTTCCATTTGACGGTGCTTCGGCAGAGTTTCAGTATACCAGTCACATATACTCCGGTTCATATCCCATTTTACATATTCAATATTGTTTTCCTTCAGAATTTTACTGATAACCTGATATAAATATTCTACAACTTCTGTATTGGACATATCCAGAACAAGCTGATATCTGCTCCTCATCGGATTTCTGCCGGGAATCCTTATCGCCCACTCCGGATGTTTTTGAAACAACCCACTGTCTTCAGAAACCATTTCCGGTTCAAACCATATTCCAAACTTCATTCCCATTTTGTTGATTCGTTCCACAAGGCTTTTGAGCCCGCCCCGGATTTTTTCTTCATTTACAAACCAGTCCCCAAGCCCCGATGTGTCTGAATCCCGTTTCCCGAACCATCCATCATCCAGAACCATCATATCGATGCCAAGTTCTGACGCCTGCTTCGCAATTTTTTCAATTTTTTTATCATCAAAATCAAAATACGTTGCCTCCCAGTTGTTAATCAGAACCGGGCGCTTTGCCAGTTTATATTTACCTCTGCACACATGATTGCGGATAATATCATGAAAATGATGAGAAAGCTCTCCCATACCGTGACCGGAACAGGATAAAATCACTTCCGGCGCATAGAAGCTCCCGCCTGCTTCCAGTGTCCACGCAAATGTATCCGGATTTATTCCCATCACAACACGTACCTGATCTAACTGATCCTTCTCGACCTGTGTCTGAAATCCTCCGCTATACATAAGCGCGGCTCCTATACAAAATCCCTGTGTTTCCGTACATCCTCGTTCACATAACAGCACGGCGGGATTCTGCTGGTGGCTGGATGTCCCTCTGGTGCTGCTGCTCTCCTGAATCCCATGTATCAGAGATGTCCTTTCTGCCTGACGCTCCATTGTATGCCTGCCATGAAAATGAATCCACTCCCAGTCTCCATATGGCATATCCAGACACAGGCTATGCACCCGGTTAATAACTATGGGAGAATTCCCCCGGTTTTTGACGATTACGCTTCTTGTGATCACATCCGCCTGCGAAAATACGCCGTACAGCAGAATCACTTCCGTCTCAGACGCAGTGTCTTTTAACATGATTTCCAACGTTTCAGCCTCATTTTCATCCGCATATACCGCAGGAAGCCCCGGAATTCCATACTTACCCTTCTTGATATGATATTCTTTAAATCTAAGGTCAAGCGCGCTGCTTCCATCCTCATGTGTTACAGAAACAGCAGGTATGCGGAAGTCACCCGTGCCGGCCGCCGCATATTCCAGAGGCAGCGTATTTAATGAATACGTTCTCAGATCTCCCGCTTCATAAATATTACCCGCAAATCCGACATCCGGATAATCCAGAAGATAATCCATACAACAGCCTGTTTTTGCACCATACCATAAATGATTTAACACACCGAAAGCATCTGCCTTCATTTGATAAAGTGTATTTTCCGTCTCTAAACTAAACACATTGTTTTCCACTGTTATAGCCATACTCTGATTTCCTTTCCCCATTATGTTTTTATTCAAGAAGAACAAAAAGCAACATATCCGAAATAACATTTCAAGTATAATTTATTTTTGACAAGTCAATTATAACATACCCATTTGCTAACAATAAATAGCACTGTTTTTCATTTTATATATCATAATGCTTTCTTTTATGATATAATATTAAATAATGACGCATTTAGGTATATAAGAAGGAGTTTGAAATGAGCAATATCTTTTTTAACATATTCCCGAACGAAAATTTCATTGATCTCAGTATGTATCAGTACGGATACGAACAATGCGGTCCCGGACATTCTTTCGGCCCTGCAGCCAGAAATCATTATCTGTTCCACTATATTATTTCAGGTACAGGCACTCTCGTAGCTGATGATGCTAAAGGTGAGCCTAAAACCTACTCCATAAAAAGCGGACAGGGCTTCCTGATTTTTCCGGGACAGATTACCACCTATTATGCAGATACTGTTCTTCCCTGGAAGTATGTATGGATTGAATTTGACGGACTGCGGGTGAAAGAGGCACTTGCTTTAACTGAGCTGTCTATTGATACACCTGTATATCACTCTCACTCCAAAGATCTTCGGGAACAAATGATAAATGAAATGCTTTATATAGTCCATCATGCAAAAGAATCGCCATTTCATCTCATAGGGCATCTATATCTCTTTTTTGATTATCTTACCCAGTCTGCGAAATCAACGAAGCTGGTACAGAGCAGCAAAATGAGCGATTATTATATCAAAGAAGCAATCAATTTCATTGAACAGAATTTTCAGAATAACATTACTATAGAGGATATCGCTGCTGTCTGCGGAATCAACCGCAGTTATTTCGGTAAAATTTTCCGGAAATCCATCGGCCGTTCACCCCAGCAGTTTTTAATGAACTACCGGATGGTTAAAGCCACGGAATTATTAAAGCTGACCTCCCTGTCCATTGCAGAAATAGGCTCTGCTGTCGGATATGAAAATCAGCTTCATTTTTCACGTGCATTTAAATCAATTTACGGGGTATCTCCGAGAGAGTGGCGCAATCAGCATCTCTAACAGACGATCTGCCTAAGCATAAAAGATCTCCGGCGGTCTGAAGTTTGCGGCAGCTTGAACCTCCTGCATAAATATGTTATGATATCACGGAAATTGTCCCGAAAGCGATTTCTGCAATACATAAACAGACCTCGCAGGGATGTTATATTACTATTAAAAAGTTCATGACCCGGAGGTTAATAAGATGTCGATTGAAAAAGTAAGAAAATATTTTGAAACGATAGGGATTGATGAGAAAATTCAGGAATTTGAGATTTCAAGTGCGACTGTCGCTCTCGCAGCAAAAGCTTTGCAGTGCGAAGAAAGCCGGATTGCCAAAACATTATCCTTTCATGTCGGAGAACGAGTTGTACTTATTGTTGCAGCCGGCGATGCAAAAATTGATAATCCAAAGTATAAAGCACAGTTTAAGAACAAGGCTAAAATGCTCTCTTTTGACGAAGCAGAACCTTTAATCGGACATGCTGTCGGAGGCGTCTGCCCTTTTGCCGTAAATGAAGGAGTGGAAACCTACCTGGATGTGTCGCTCAAACGCTTTGACACTGTCTTTCCTGCATGCGGCAGCTCCAACAGTGCGATAGAACTCACATTAGAAGAATTAGAGAAATACTCCGATTTTATAAGCTGGGTTGATGTCTGTAAGCTATCGTGATACCGCAATGATTACCCGGTTGGTTAAAAATACCCCATCGATATGTATGCATATGGAATTTCTGTATCAGGCATCGGAATAAAACGTATAATAAAACACCTCTATATATCTGCTGAAAGTTATCTTCTCTCCGATATATAAAGGTGTTTTTCATCTTTGTACAGGAATCAATCATTTTACTCAAAACGTACTTTCATGTATCCTTTGATTTCCTGTACGCATTTTTCAAATCCCATTTTTCCGCTGTTGAGGCACAAATCATAGTTCCTTGCATCCGTCCATTCACGCCCGGTATAGTGTTTATAATAATCCGCACGGTATCGGTCTGTTTTTGCAATAAACTTCTTCATCTCCGCCTCTGTCATACTGTTGCGTTCCATCGCTCTTGCAAGATTAAATTCCTCTGATGCATGTACAAACACGCTGATAACATTCGGGTAATCTTTCAGGACAAAATCTGCAGCTCTCCCTATGATGACGCAGCTTTCTGTCTCTGCAAGGCGTTTCATGACCTTTGCCTGATAGTTAAACAGATTCTTTGCGGACACAAATTCACTGCTTTCCGGCGGAATGACATCTCCGGTATAGACATCTGTAGTCATTCTAAGGATCGGGCTGTTTCGGAGTTTTTCATCCATCTGCATAAACAACTGTTCATTGATTCCACTTTCTTCGGAAGCCATTTTCAGAAGATTTACGTTATAACAAGGAATCCCCAGATCCTTTGCGAGCATTTCTCCGATTGTCTTACCGCCGCTTCCATACTGTCTGGCAATTGTTACTACAATATTCTCCATTTCGCATCCCCCTATTCCCCAAGATATGCCTTTTTAATCGACTCATCATTCATAAGTACTTTAGCGTCACCTTCCAGAACGATTTTTCCGGTCTCAAGAACGTATGCCCTGTCTGCGATAGAAAGTGCTTTTTTTGCATTCTGTTCAACCAGAAGTACTGTAGTTCCGCTTGCACTTACTTCTTTGATAATATCAAAAACTTCATTTACAAAAATCGGGGACAGACCCATCGACGGCTCATCCATCACGATAATCTTCGGATGTGACATCAGGGCACGCCCCATAGCAAGCATCTGCTGTTCACCTCCGCTCAATGTTCCTGCAAGCTGATTCTTTCTTTCTTCCAAACGTGGAAATCTTTTGTAGACCATCTCCAGTGTCTTCGCAATTTCCGCTTTATCTTTTCTGGTATAAGCTCCCATCCTGAGGTTTTCATACACACTAAGCTCCGCAAACACTCTTCTGCCTTCCGGCACATGGGCCATTCCCAGCGATACGATCTTATGCGCCGGTATTTTTGTGATATCTTTTCCTTCAAAAATTACAGAACCTTTTTTCGGGGAGATCAATCCTGTAATGGTATGCAGTATAGTTGTTTTGCCTGCACCGTTGGCGCCGATCAGAGAAACGACTTCGCCTTCATTGACTTCAAAAGAAACACCTTTGATAGCCTGAATCATGCCATAATATACTTCAATATCTTTTATCTCAAGCATTGCCATGTCCGTCATCCCTCCTATTCACCAAGATATGCCTTGATTACTTCCGGATTGTTCAGGACTTCGCTTGTCCTGCCCTCTGCCAGCACCTGCCCGAAGTTCAGGACAGTAAGCTGTTCACAGATACCTGATACAAGCTTCATATCATGTTCAATCAGAAGTATTGTCATATCAAATTTATCTCTGACAAAAGAAATCGTATCCATCAATTCCTTTGTCTCGTTTGGATTCATTCCCGCTGCAGGCTCATCCAGGAGCAGAAGCTTCGGCTCTGTCGCCAGTGCCCTGGTAATCTCAAGCTTACGCTGCTTTCCATATGGAAGATTGGATGCCAGCGTATGTGCTTCTTCCGCAAGCCCGAATACATCCAGAAGCTCCATCGCCTTCTCATCCATCGCCTTTTCCACTTTGTAGTATTTCGGCAGACGGAAAATACCTTCCAACGTAGAATAATTATAATGGTTATGAAGCCCTGCCTTTACATTATCCAACACAGACAGATCTTTGAACAGTCGGATATTCTGAAATGTCCTTGCAATTCCGGCTTTATTAATATCAATCGTTTTCTTTCCCACGATATTTTCACCGTCCAACAGGATTATGCCTTCATCCGGTTTATATACCCCTGTCAGGAGATTGAATATCGTCGTTTTTCCGGCACCGTTAGGTCCGATAAGGCCATAGAGGCTTCCTTTTTCAATTGTCACCTGAAATTCATTTACCGCTTTCAGACCACCAAAGGAGATTCCAAGATTTTTTACTTCCAATAATGCCATATCTATGCAGCCTCCTTCTCATCTTTTTTCTTGCCCGGCCTTATCTTTACCATTATCCTCTTCCTCCATTCGATTGCTTTCGGACTCCAGTTGAAGAGCATCATGACAATCAGGACAACAGCATAAATCAGCATACGGTAATCATTCAGGCCACGGAGCAGTTCCGGAAGCAGAGTAAGTACAATTGCCGCGATAATCGAGCCTCTGATATTTCCTATTCCTCCAAGCACTACAAATACGAGTATCATGATAGACATATTGTAGCCGAAGTTCTTTGGCTGTGCGTTCAGGGTCGCCAGGTTATGTGCATAAAGAACGCCCGCCGAACCTGCAAGGGCAGCCGATATAGAAAATGCCATCAGTTTATACTTTGTGATATCAATGCCGACAGATTCCGCGGCAATACGGTTATCACGGATTGCCATGATCGCACGCCCGCTCCTGGAATTAATCAGATTTAACACAATAAAAAGTGTAATCAGAATCAGGATCACACCGATCGTAAATGTGGAATCTCTCGGAGTCCCTGTAATTCCCTGAGGACCGTTAATGATAACAGTTCCGCCTTCTTTCAGTCCCAGAGACATGGAATCTTTTGTAGAAAAATGGAATCCTGCAGAATCCTTTCCGATAAACAAAAGATTCATAATGTTTTTAATAATCTCGCCAAAGGCAAGGGTTACAATCGCAAGATAATCACCTTTCAGGCGAAGAACCGGGATTCCAATCAGGAAACCAAACAGCCCTGCCATTGCTGTGCCAAGAAGAATGGCAAGAAAGAACCGAAGTCCGGATGACGGAATCACATCTACCATGCATTTTGAGAAAAATGCACTGCTGAATGCCCCGACGCACATGAACCCTGCATGCCCGAGGCTCAATTCTCCAAGAATACCGACAGTCAGATTGAGAGAAACTGCCAGAATCACATAGGCGCAAAGTGGAATCAGAAGTCCCTTCATGAGGCTGGAAAGATTTCCGGTCATGGACATTGCCTGCACTGCAAGATAGATTACGATCACCATTAAATATGTAATAAAATTGCTTTTTGTTGTCTTATTCATTTTCTTTATCTTCTTCATGCCGCCCACCTACACTTTCTCCTGAATGTTTTTGCCGAGAATACCGGTAGGTTTCACGATCAGGACAACAATCAGCACTGCGAACACGATTGCATCAGCCATCTGCGTAGAAATATAGGCTTTCCCGAATATTTCAATGATACCAAGCAGAATACCTCCGATCATCGCTCCCGGAATAGAACCGATTCCGCCAAATACTGCCGCGACAAACGCTTTAATACCAGGCATAGAGCCCGTATAAGGTGTCAGCGTCGGATAGGCAGAACACAGCAGCACGCCGGCAATTGCAGCTAAAGCTGAGCCGATTGCAAATGTAAGTGCAATCGTTCCGTTCACATTGATTCCCATCAACTGTGCAGCACCCTTATCTTCTGATACAGCGCGCATTGCCTGTCCTGCTTTTGTCTTCTTAATAAACAATGTAAGCGCGATCATGATGATAATACAGCAGGCAATCGTTACTATAGTTTCTCCTGAAATAATAAGCTTCCCTCCTGCGAGAGAAATCGGTTTCAGGGAGACAACAGAAGTAAAAGATTTTGTATTTGCCCCAAAAATCAAAAGTGCCACATTCTGAAGCAGATAACTTACGCCGATAGCCGTGATCAGAACTGCAAGTGAAGATGCAGCATTCCGCAGAGGACGATATGCGATACGCTCAATTGTTACACCAAGCACAGTACAAAATACCATCGCGGCCAGAACTGCCGCTAAAGGCGGAAGTCCTGCGCCGGTCATTGCCGTCAAAGCCACATAAGCACCGATCATAATTACATCACCGTGGGCAAAATTCAGCATTTTTGCGATACCATATACCATCGTATATCCAAGGGCTATAAGTGCATACACACTTCCAAGACTGATTCCATTAATCAGATAAGATATAAAACTCATAAATGACCCCCAATCCAACAAAACAGAAGGTTATCTGCCATAGATAACCCCCTGCTTAATCTTGCCTGCTTTTACTCTACAACTGCGTAATCGCCGTCAGCAATCTTAACAACCATCGGTTCCTTGCTCGGCTCTCCGCTTGCATCCCATGTAAGGCTCTTTGCGGTTACGCCTTCGATTTCGATTTTTACTATCGCTTCTTTCATAGCGTCACATACATCAGAAGATGATGCGTCCGGTTTGATATCAGCTTCTTCCATTGCAGCTTTGATTGCATAGATACCATCATATGCATCTGCCGCAAACTGGTTCGGCGTATGTCCGTATTCTTCTTCAAACTTCTTAACGAAATCCTGAACCTTCGGATCTTCTGCGGTAGGTGTAAACGGGCTTAAGAACATCAGATTATTTGCAAGTTCTGCTTCAAATCCTTCTACTCCGAGGATACCGTCCATACCGTCACATCCGAAGAAGATCGGGCTGTATCCCATTCCTGCCGCCTGCTGCAATACAAGTGCAGCCTGTGAATAATAGAACGGAAGGAATACTAATTCAGCGCCGGCATCTTTTGCTTTCTGAATCTGTACAGAGAAGTCTGTGTTGCTCTCTCCTGTGAATGTAGCTGTTGAAACGATTTCAAAATCCTGGTTTTCTGCTTCTTTTGCAAATGCTTCATAGATACCTGATGAATATACGTCAGAGTTATCATAGATAACCGCTACCTTTGATGCAAGTCCGTTGTCGCCTATGTATTTTGCTGATTCAACACCCTGTGTAGGATCTGAGAAGCATACACGGAATGCATTGTCATATTTTACACAGTCAACAGCTGTTCCTGACGGTGTAAGAAGGAACATATTGTCCTCATATGCAACTTCACCTACTGCGATACACGGAGCAGATGTTACAGTTCCGAGGAGTGCCTGCATTCCCCAGTCCTTCAGGTTATTGTATGCATTGACTGCTTTCTCTGCATCATGCTCGTCATCCTGGAAATTCAGTTCCACCTGATACCCATTGATACCGCCGGCTTCGTTGATTTCCTGAACAGCAATCTCAGCTCCGCCTTTAACATCCTGTCCGTAAATAGCCGCTCCGCCTGTCAGAGGTCCGATACCTCCTATCTTAATTGTCTCGGCATCGCCTGTGCTGCTTCCGCCTGCATCTTTTGAACCACAGCCGACAGCCAAAGACATCGTCAAAGCTGCTGTCATTACGATGGATAACGCTTTTTTCATCTTTTTCATTTTTTGTCCTCCCTATAAACAGAGCGTACTCTGTTCTTTTATTTTTCACAAAATAATACAGTAAAATGACACGTTTGTCAAGTACTCAGACCGTCTGTAGTAATAATGTTAAACTTTTGTAAACTTTCGTAATTATATTTGATTCCAAAGCCGGTTACAGTCGGTATTGCTCCATCTGTTCTTTGCTAATTCCGAATATGAATGAACGGACACTGTCCGTGATATACTGTTCCATATCCAGTTCCGTCAATTTCTGTCCAAATGAAGCACTAAGGAACACAAATCCGAAGTTCATCGACAGTACTGTCATCGCCATACTCTCAAAATGATCATTAAGAAGCTTTCCTCTTCTGTACATTTCACTGAAGTATTCTATCAGCACCTCCTTAAACACCTGAGGCACTTTCAAAATTCCGTCAGCTGTCTCAGGAAAAAGCTCCGGTGTACGAAGTCCTATAGATACTTTTACCATTCGGGGAGTAACTTTTTTCATATACATTTTAGAAAAAGAAATCAAATCTGTCTCCAAATCCCCGATATGCGAAAAATCTTCTTTTTTCAGACACGGATTCCACTCCGGCAAAGTCATTGCTGACAAAATGATTTCTTTCTTTCCTTTGAACCTGCGGAAAATCGTGCACTCATTGATTCCTGCCCTGCCTGCAATATCCTTTGTTGTCGTAGCTGTATATCCACGTTCCATTACCAGCTCCATAGCCGCATTGATTATTTTAGACTGTGTTTCGTCAAACATATCTTCTCCTGTACGCAAGTGTTTACTTGCATTATATCAGCTCATTACTTTTCTGTCCATAATTTTATGCTGGATACAATGTATCACAGCACCGATTACCAGCACCAGCCCCGAAATGCCATGTGCGATGCCCAGCCACATACCCGGCATAGCTTTCAATAGTATCCCCGTTGTAAAAACAATAATCAGAGAAACCAACATCATCCGGTTAACTGCAGTTATCATTTTTCTCTTCTTCATATTCTGCCTCCTCGTAAGTGTGTTTTGTTTCCAGGTTAGCTTATACTAACTTTTGTGTTTTGTCAACACCCTATTAAGGAAGGAAAATATTACTATGATAATCCTCTGCATCATCAGGCAATTTCCGCTCAATACAACGGCATCGGCCGCGGAAATTGTCCGCCATTTCAAAACACGAGTTCCTGCTGCTCAACCACCTCTATCTGCGATACAACCATCGTTTCCGGCTCATTTCCCCTAAGATGATCTGCTTTCAGGTACTGCATTCCGTTTCTAAGACTGGCGGCAATCAGATTTAGCACATAGATATTATCAAAGCGGTTATAGATGGACTCCCCTCCGAGGCCGGTAAGACAGATAAGCTGTGTATTTGTTTTTTTCGCCATATCCATCAAAGGCTTAAGAAGATGTGAGGCATTCGTCTGGGCAAACGGATTATCCATAAGTAGGACTTTTCCTTCATTTCTGTCAGCAAAAAGGTCCGACTCGTCTTTTCTCATATAATACAGTAGACTTGACAGAATCACGAATGCTGAAAGAAAGCCTTCACCGCCGGAATTCTTTGCCACTTCCGCCCAGGTAATCGGGTATTCTCTTTGTTCCTCTATTTTGTACAGACGTATCTGTACATTTCCGATTCCCACGACCGTATCGTACAGATTCCGTGTGGTGATCCTTGTACCGAAATACTCCTGTGCATTCTCATTTTTCTCGAAAATTTCAATTCCTTTCAGAGTCACTTCGTCAATCATATCCTGCAGACGGACCTGGTACAGGTTTTCATTTTCTTCCCAGGCAGGAAGCTGGATTTTCAACATCTTCACCGGACGTTCACGGATGGTAATTGTCGAATTATGGTCTATTTTCCCAAGATTCTGATGAACTTCCTTAATGTAATCCTCCAGCAGTTCAACGATTTTACTTTTCTCTTTTTCAACCATAGAAATGTCCACTTCCAGTTTTTCCATCAGGTTGTCATAGGACTGTATTGTCGTACTTAACTGGCGAAGCACCTGTGAGGCATCCTCGCTCAGCTCAATCATAGCTTCCAGCGGCTTTTTGTAAAAATCCTCCTGAAATGCATCAAGGCGCACAATCTGATTCAACACCTGGATCAACCGCTCCTTTGCCTGCTGCCTGTCACGCAGTCTCTGATTATAATCCCGGATCAGAATCCCTTTGAAATTCCTCAGTGCAGCGGCATCCATCTCCGAAAAATCCTGCTCCCACTCTGCCGGTTCTCTCAGTGCAAAATCAGTGTATTCTGACAGTGCTGTCAGATTCTCATCGTAGCCTTGCAGATGATTCCTCGTTCTGTCTCCCTCTTTTTGCGTCTCCTTCTCCTGATAGCGGAGCTGATTCTTTCTCGCTTCAAAATCCTGATCCTGAATCTCGCTCTTTGGCAGCGGCTCATCCTGCCCGCAGTCACTTTTCATTTGTTTAAGGCGGTCTTTTCTCTGCTGGCTGATGACTGCAATCTTCTTATCTTCCTCTCTCCAGAGATTCTCCCTGTTCTCCGCTTTTCTGCGGCAGTCCTCAAGCATAATCTCCTGATGAGACTCTTCTTTCCTGCTGTACCTGATCTCTTTCCACGCCTTTGCTTCAAGGCGGAATTTTAAACGCAGATGTTCCAGTTCATCCATCGCTTCTTCATATCGTTTGGCTGCACTCCTTTCCCGTTCCTCCAGCTCCTGAAGTTCCAGAGACATATTTCCGGTAATGGCTTTATACCTGTTTTCCATCTCCGTCATCTCATGGAAAAAGCTCTCGTCCATTTCTTTACCTGATACTTCAGCCGATCTTTTCCCTGATGCTTCTTGCAAATCTTCCGGTATATCATATTTACTGAAAACACGTAATTTTTCCTGAAATTCTTCTTTTCGGCGGTCAAGCACATCCGCCTCTGTCTCCAGCGTCCTTCTTAAATCCTCCAGTTTGTGTAAACAGCTTCTGGTCAGTTCCTGCTGCTGTGCCAGCTTTGCCGCCTCCTTTCTGCAAACAGAAAGTTCCTGTCGGCTTTGCTCATATTCCGCATAGTATATCCTAAGCTGTTCAAAATCTTCTGCCCTTCGCTTGTGGTACTCAATTCTTTTATCCGCTTCCCTGATATCCTGCTCAAGAGCTTCAAGGTCTTTCTCTGTCTCGGCCAGTTCCTCTGAATTTTTCCTCTGGTTATCTTCCAGTCCGGCAATTCTGCCGGTAAGTTCGTTCAGCATTGCTTCATTGCTGTCATATAACTCTTTATTCACTTCCTGATTTTCTATCAGCTCCTGCCGTTTAAAATATTCCTCATATTCTGTCTGGCGCGTGTGGATTGCCTCTTTTTTCTTCTTGATCTGCTGCTCTTTATCCTGTACCAGGAGACGAAGCTTTTCTTCATTCAGCAGATTTTCATTGAAAAGCACATAGAAGCTCACGTCCGGGAGGGAAATGATATTTCCCTGTTTTTCCTTTCCATCACCGGCCAGTGATTCACGGACAACAATGGGCACAGGAAAAGAAGTATAGATTTCCCCCTTCGCATGCTCCAGCTTTTCCATCTCCTGACCGGACAAAATCAGCGCATATGGCAGAAATGGATGCCGGCGCACCAGCTCCAGATTCTTCTCTTCCGTACACCCATTCTTCTGAAGCCATTCCATTCCATAAACAACATGAATTCCCAGGCGTTCCAGCTCTTCCTCGAATTCTCCGGGCAGTTCCAGGACCTTTCCCTGGGTAAGCCTCTGATATTCCTTCTGAAGAACATCTTCCTCTTTCTCAAGCCTGCGTCTCATCCCTGCAATTTCCTGAAGCTTACTTTCAGAAGTACGAAGTATCTTCTCTGTGTCAAAAAGCGATTTGTCATCCAGATTCAGATATTTCAGAACCACTCGACGCGCTTTCAGCTCTTCATCGTATTTCTTCCGCAATCCTTCCAGCTGATTCTTTTCCATCCCTCTTTTTATCAGCTCTGTACGGATATCATCCCGGTTTCGCTCCAGTCGTTTTTTATTTTCCAGGGAAGTTTCCTGCTGCTTTCTCTTTCTGAGACGCTGCCGTACTTCCTCTTCCGACTCACGGGCATAGGTTTCTTTCAATATCTCTAATGTGCCCGGCTCATACTCTCCAAGGATGTTGCGCGCAAGTTCGGCTTTATATCGGCCGTTATACTGTTCCTCATGGTTGTCATAAATCTGCACCCGGCTCTTCAAAGCACCTTCTCTGGATATAGTATCTCTGATTTGATTCTCCAGCAATGCTGTTTTCTCTTTTAACTCACCGATCTGTTCCTCTGTTTCACGATATCTGCTCCGGTTGTCCTTCAGATTCTCCTGATTATCTGCCGACAGTTTTTCGTAACAACACCGAAGCCCAAATCCCAGCCTTCGCCTCTCCGGCTCCAGTTCCTCATCTTTTTTCTGAGAAAGTAAAAGTTTCTGCCGGATAACATCCAGCTCCCCCTTTTCGTTCTCCACGGATTCCTGCTGCTTTGCACACATCAACAGATGCAGCCGGTTTTCTATCTCTTTGGCCTCTTTCTCAAGGGTATCCCTCTCTATTTCAAGCATATCCCGGTTACTGGTATGAAAGCGCAGGTCGTCTTCAAGCGCGTAAATCTCTCCGGAAAGCTTTTCATATTCCACCCGTGCAATGGACCGGCGAATTTCTTCCAGGCGCTTCTGATTTTCTCTGTACGCCTCTTCTGCCGTTTCCCGCAGCCCGGTAAGCTCTGAAATAAAATTAGCCACCAGATTCTCCTGTGCCTGTCTTGCCTCGTCCGCGCTCTGATATACCCCTGCTTTTTCCTGAATTCTGAGGGCTTCCTCTTTAAATGCACGTATCGTATCCCGCCGTTGAATCTTGGAACGGTTCTCTTTATACTGGCCTACATACTTTTCCAGTATCACCTGAAATTCCTTCATCCGGTTTCTGTCTTTATTCAACTTGCTTTCCACCGCATCCAGAAACCATTTTTCTACAAGGCCTTTTTCATCCCGGCAATCCGCAAACAATTCTGAAAGACCGGATTCCTTAAGATTCACCTTTTTTATAATGGACTCCCATTCTTTATAATTAATCTGATACTCCATCAGTTTGTCAAAGTACTGTCTCGACTGTGCAGAATTATTCATATCATAATAAAAGAACTGCATGGACCTGTCTTTTTTATATGTTTCAAACATCTGCCTGCAGGCGGAGAAATTTTTGAGCGTCATCTCTTTTTTCCCCTTCTCCACGACAGACAGATGACGGATATCCTGAACACAGGGTTTCCGATATTCAGTGATAAAATTAATCATGTCCAGGCTGTTCGCGTTTTCTTCTGCCACATCCTGGCTTCTGCGCACCATCATACCGGTAAGCACATAGCCTGCCCCCTGGTCAAGCACCCACTCCACCATAATAAACGAAGGCTTTCCTGTCGTAAAATAACTCTCAAACGGACGGTCTTTTGCATCTCGGTATCTCTTATGCACAAAAGGTGCCGTCATCATCTGTACCAGAACCGATTTTCCTCCGCCGTTGCGAAGCGATATAAGTGTACTTTCCCCATTAAAATGAAAACATTCATCGCTGATACGGATAGCATTATTGTTATAATTCACGTTGATCAGCCGCACGGCATTGATTTTACTCATCTTCCTTCACCCCCAACACCCGGAGCACTCTCCGGTAATTATTCTGGTTCAGCAGATTCCAGTCCATAAAATTGTCCAGCTTTTTGGTTGTCATAATCATCTCATCCTGCTCCACATACTCAATCAGTCCCTGTTTCTGCAGGAAAATAAGAATATAATGAAGAAATCCTTCCTTCGTAGTCCGTGCACGTGATCCTTTTTCATCCGACTTAAGTGCCTCATATGCTTCCGTCATATTGGAAAATGCGATTCCGTTTTCTTCTTCCTCTTCGGTCTGTTCTGAGCCCTCTTTCAGCCGTTTTGATATACAATTCTGCAGTTCACCGACCCGGATATATTCTCTTGCTTTACTGCTGCTCCCCTGCCCGTCATAAAATTCCACCAGAAGCGTCAGTATGACAAACTGGGACAAATAATAATCCTTGTCTGTCGCATTTGACCTGCAAAGTGCCGCCTTCAGTTGTGCCTTGGAAAATCCGAGGAAATTATTCTCTTCTTTCGGAATCAGATAAATCACGTTTCCGTATCGTTCAATGGAGCTTTCCGCAATCTCTCCCTGGGATTTGACCAGATTCTGGATTTCTTCCCGTTCCGCATAGGCTCTGTAGAGCATTGTCTCTTCTTCTTCGCGAAGTTCATGATGCTCCAGCAGATAATAAAAAATCTCCTGGCTGGTTCTGATTTCTTCTAATTCATATGCCATATCTGTCTATTCCTCCCGTATCACTCTGATCAACACATTAGAACATCGGATACTCTTTCTTCTCCCGTTCTCATCCGGAACATTTTCAAAGACAACCGTTGTACCGTCCGTGATCCGGTACGTCTCGATTCTTCTGATATTTTGATTATCTGTTCTTTCTTCTACAAGCTTCAGAAGCATATCATTAAGCTGGAACTCTGCCTGTCTGTCCTGAATATACTCACTTCGCTCTCTTTTGAGTGCATTAATATCAATTTCCCGGTTCTTGATCAGCTCTACCATAATTTCCTTGAAAATCTCTACATTTGGAAGCAGCAGGTCTTTCTCTTCATCATTTTCTCCCAGCCTTTTCTCTATGTCCACCAGAGATATTTCCCCTGTTTCAGATGCAAAATGAAGCAGTCCTGCCAGACTATCTTCATACTTTTTCAATTTTTTGCTGCGAAGCCTTTCCTGTTCCTTTTGCCATGCATCTTCATCAAAATCCAGTGTCTCCCCGCTGTCCTCTTCTTCCTTCTTCCGCATCGGTTTCTGATACTGGAATGCCTTATTCAGATTATAGACCTTCTCTGTATCCTGATTAAAAAGAGGCCGCAGAAAATAAATCATGTTCTCCAGGGCAGACGGCTGTAAAAGTACCTTGTCATACAACGCTGTGCGAAGTGGAAAACGTTTTATTAATGACATCTGCGCCAGTTGTTCCAACTCCTTCGTATAGAGTGCCTTCAGATCAAAATGACTGCTTAATATTTTCTGGTGCTCATCAATTGTCCGGTTCAGATACTGCTCAATCTCCCTGAGATATGAAAGCTTCTTTTCTTCCTTTTCCGTGAGTCGTTTTACGTTAATATTCTCTTCTTCAAGCTCTCTTGCCCTGCTCTTCACCATTTCCCGGTAATTCTGGAATTTCTGTTTGGTGTCACTGATAGTTTCCAGATTCTCCGTCAGGATCTCTTCATAATCCTTTACAGAATAATTCAACGCATTCCGGCGGATTCTGCCCATCGCTTCCTGAATCTTCTGAAGCTGGATTTTCAACAGGTTAAAGACATTTTTTATCTCATCGACTGCTTTATCGTAACTCTGTTTTTCCAGATGCATCTGAAAAATCATTTCATGTATGGTCAGCTTCATATTATTCTCTATCTCAAGAGTTCCAAGAAGCAAATTGTAACCGTCATCCGTCAGATAATAGGATGTTCTTTTAAGTTCCTGATCGATATAGACAATCTTATTGGCCACATAACTGACATGCATAATCTCATAAGCCTTCCGCTCAAAATTGTACCCGTCAAAATACATGACCTTTCCTTCATCAGACAGAATCACATTAACAATAAAATCTCCCATCCTCCGGCAGTCCTCATAAGACATATTTTTCTCAAAATACTGCACGTTAAGCGTATCTATATACGCCCCAATATCATCCATCGTACAGTTTTCTTCTTTCAGGGACTGTTCCATGATATAAAGCATCACGGCAAATATCATATTCAGCTGTTCGTCTTGTTTCAGAAAACCATACTGCTTCCATGTCGTTTTCTGGCTGCTGTTCTGAATCAGTATTGCATACAGCCCAACATTTTTCATTCTCTTAGGAAAGTCTTTTAAAAAATCATACTGCATAATGCCGCTCCCGCCTTTTTTAATCGTAACCGTTCATCCCGCGCCATTTGCCCACAATTTCGATTGTGGCTGAACTGATACTCAAAAATGGTCCACCGGACCATTTTTTCATATGCTTGGCAACTCAAAAAAGATCCACCGAACATTTTTTCATATGCTTGGCAACTAAAAATCCGTAATATTCAATATTTCCTGAGGAATATATTTCCCTGCTTCCAAAATCTCCCTCATTCTCTGAACCTGTCCGGGTGTAAAATATGAAAAGAATGTCTGCGAAATATTCCTGTTCTGATGCTCTTTTGTGTCCGGAAGCTCACTCACTCTGCCGCCCTTGTCAAGCATCGCCGCGTATGCCGGGCAAAAGGGGAGTATCTCCCACCGGTTACGGAACATTCCTGCAAGATTCTCGTAAATTCCTATTCCCTCATAATCTAAATCCCCGAAATAATAAATTCTGTTTGCCTGCTCCTTCATATACGGTTCCACGCAGAGGTCAAAATCCCGGAAAGAACGAAGAATCCCTTTCCCTGCTCCGTAAATCAATGTACCTGTTTTAACACCCAGGATTCCTTCGTTTCCCTCAAGCAAATGCCGTCTCATACTATAAAATGTATCCTTATTTTCAAGAATCAGAAGATTCTGCGGTACGTTCCTTGTGTGAGAATAATAGGCAAGCGGCTCGGTAGTCCCATACATATTCAGGAATTCCTCCCGGATACCACAGTGCTTCAGAATTCTCTTGCCCTGCTCTTTCGACAAAAATTTTTCTCTGCACCAGATCTCAAAACTCCGCTCATTAAGAGATTCCGCATATTCAAGCTGTCCCAGCCTTGTTTTCAGATAATCGTTCAGCAGAAGTACCCAATGCCTGTCCTGCTCATAAATGTCAGGATGAGACAGATAATAATCAACAGAAAGCAGTGGAGTAATCTGATATTTCAGTTCTTCCTCCACTGCACTGTAATCCTTCTTCTTTTCCTGCATCCAGTATTCCCGATATAGAGCGGGCTTCTTTCCGTTTGTCCCCGATGCTTTCACTGGACGTATTCTGCCGCTGTCCAGAAGGCTTCTTATATAATCATACTGTTTATCATAAGAAAGCCCTGATTTTGAAAGCAATAATTCTTCAAGCGAAATCCTCTTCATGTCTGACTCCTTTATCTGTACATTTGCGCTATTTCCAGGAAGGAACGCTTGCCTTTAATGTATTCATCATACACCACTTCCGGCGTTTTTCCATGGTACATGGCACAAAATCCACAATAATCGCAGTCTCCTTTACATTGAAAAGTCTCATGTACATATCTTTCTCGTTCTTCCACGGTTGATTTTTCGATTTCCGGAGGTCTCATCAGCGCACCAGCCCTGCATTGCTTCTATATTCCATATTCAATTCGCGCAATTCTTTTTCCCCGTCGATATATGGCTGATAGAAGGTATCCACCCGTCCACCTCCGAGGTTATCACAGCCATTGCAAAAATCACAGGCACCTCCGCACTGATAAAGCCCGTGCTGTACAATCTGAATTCTTTCCTCCCGTGTTGTATCCTTAATTAAAAGACTTCTTATTTCCATGATTACCTCTTACCTCTTTTCATTTTAAAGATTTTGATTGGGATTGATTCCCGACAGAACCAGATTTGAGACTCCGCAAAATCCAATCCGATAAAATCTGTTTTGAGTGAATTTTACCATACCATCCTGTGAAAAACAATAAGAAGTCATGCTTCATCATGTCAAAGTCTTTTTCTTTATTGTTAATATTGGAATGCGGACGAATGTAAACCATTTTAATTTTTAGGTTGACAAACAACTTTTAAATGTGTATTCTATGTGAGGAAAATAACATTTGGAGGAATACATTATGAAAAATCGCTCATCCATTTACCAGCTTACTACCTGTGCATTAATGGCGGCTCTGATGTGCGTACTCGGGCCTATGTCCATTCCAATCGGTCCGATTCCGGTATCTTTTACAAACCTTGTCATTTATCTGGCTGTTTACCTTCTCGGCATGAAAGGTGCAGCCATCAGTTACCTTATTTATCTGATTTTGGGTGCGGTAGGACTTCCCGTCTTTTCAGGGTATGCAGGAGGTCTGGCTAAACTGGCAGGCCCTACCGGCGGATATCTGATCGGTTTCATTCTTATGGCACTGATCTGCGGCTTTGTCATGGAAAAATCTCATGCCAATGCGGTGATTACTATCATCGGCATGATTGCAGCAACCTTTGTTGCCTATTTCTTCGGCACGGTATGGTTTGTTCTGCAGATGCAGTGCGACGTATGGTACGCATTAACCGTCTGCGTATTTCCATTCGTTCCTTTTGATATCATAAAAATCATCATTGCAACTGCATTGGGAAAATTGATCCGCAATGCGCTGATAAAATCAAACCTGCTGACCGTACAAAAATAAGGAGGGATTTATTTTGAACATGATAACACTGGCAGAAGAGATTATCACAGGCCGGCGCATCAGCCGGCAGGATGACCTGAATCTGTTCCTGACCTGTGATCTGAAAGAGCTTTGTGAAGGCGCTGACCGTATCCGTACATATTTTATCGGTGAAAAGGTAGATCTTTGTTCTATCATCAACGGCCGCAGCGGCCGCTGCCCGGAAAACTGCAAATTCTGTGCACAATCGGCACATAATCATACCAACTGTGATGTTTATGATTTTCTTCCGGAAGAAACCATCATGGAAGCCTGCAAAATGAATGAAAGTGAAGGTGTTGACCGTTTTTCAATCGTGACTGCGGGCAGGGCTCTGACCGGTGCAGAATTTGAAAAGGCAATCCATGCATTTAAAGCCATGCATGAAGAATGTAAAATTGACCTGTGTGCATCTATGGGATTTCTCTCAGCAGATCAGCTTCACCGGCTTCATGAAGCCGGAGTCACCAGCTACCACCATAATATAGAAACATCAAGGCGCAACTTCCCGAATATTTGTACAACGCACACTTATGAACAAAAGATTGAGACTTTAAAGCTGGTCAAGGCTGAGGGAATGTGTGCCTGCTCCGGCGGTAACATCGGCATGGGAGAAACATGGGAAGACCGGCTTGATATGGCGATAAGCCTTTCAGAGCTTGGCATTGACTCCATCCCCATCAACGCATTGATGCCGATTCCCGGTACTCCGCTGGAGCATCTTCCCCGGCTTACAGAAGATGACATTTTAAGAACCATCGCATTCTTCCGGTATATAAACCCGGAGGCAAATATCCGCCTTGCCGCAGGACGCGCATTGCTGACAAATGACGGTGAGCTTGCCTTCCGGTCGGGCGCCTCCGCCACTATTACCGGCAATATGCTGACAACGGCTGCCTGTGCCACAATCCGCAGTGACAAGCAAATGCTTCAGGCACTCGGAAGAGATGTGACACCGGATTATCTCAGAAATGAAAAATAAAAGTATTTTTAAGGGCAAAGCCATCACCCGGTTTTGCCTCTTTTTTATGTTATGACAATCAAATTGATACTTAAATCCGTATGGACATCTTCCTAAATAAAAAAGCCCCCTGGCGAAAAGCTATTATGTCGAATACCTGAAATAAACTATTGAAAAAAGCAGATTTTTACCGTACATTATTATTTAGAGAAAATATTGAAACCCATCAGGGAAATAAAGGAGAATTTACCATGGAAAAATTAGAAAATGTTACTTATCTCAACCATCCTCTGATCCAGCACAAGATTTCTATCCTTAGAAGCAAAGATACCGGAACCAATGAATTCAGACAGCTTGTAGCAGAAATTGCCATGCTGGAAGGTTTTGAAGCATTAAATGACCTGCCGCTGGAAAATGTGGAAGTGGAGACCCCGATTGAAAAATGTCTGACACCGATGATTTCCGGACGTAAACTTGCCATTGTTCCTATCCTTCGTGCAGGACTGGGCATGGTAGAAGGCATTCTCTCACTCGTACCCTCCGCTAAAATCGGTCATATCGGTCTGTACCGTGATGAAGTAACTTTTGAACCACAGGAATATTACTGCAAACTGCCAAAGCCGATCGAAGAGCGTACCATAGTTGTCTGTGATCCGATGCTTGCCACTGGCGGCTCTGCCGTAGACGCCATTACCATGATCAAAAAGCATGGAGGTAAGAATATCAAATTCATGTGCATTATCGCTGCACCGGAAGGTGTAAACCGCCTGCATGAAGCACATCCGGATGTCCAGATTTATATCGGTCATCTGGACCGCTGTCTGAATGAGCACGCTTATATCTGCCCCGGTCTTGGTGATGCCGGTGACAGAATCTTCGGTACGAAATAAAAAACAGGAATCTGCAGCTTTCCTGCTTATTAAAAAATCTAAAAATACGGGCCAACTTCTATCTAACAAAGTTGACCCGCATTTTTAATTTTAGAAACTAATAATCTTCATTAATTCTATTCGTCCCTGTCATTTGTAAGCTTTAATTTATCCAATATAAAGAATACAAGACCCATGATCATACCGACAACACATGCCAGCACCATACCTGTCAGCTGGACACTGCCAAGCTGAATGGAGATTCCTGACAAGCCCGTGACAAATACGATTGCTGTCATAGCCTGATTTCTTGATTTACTGTAATCCACCTGTGCATCTACCAGAATCCTGATACCGGATGCCCCGATCATACCGTAAAGCAGGAAGGATATACCGCCGATTACCGGTCCCGGGATCGTACTGATCAATGTTGTCATCTTTCCGATAAATGAACAGATGATGGAAAGCACCGCTGCTCCGCCGATAACATAGACACTGTATACTTTTGTCATCGCCATAACACCAATATTTTCGCCATATGTCGTAGTCGGCACAGAACCGATCAGACCTGAAATCATGGTAGAGAAGTTGTCCGCAAACAGGGAACGATGCAGCCCCGGATCTTTCAGCAGATCTCTGTCCACAATCTTACTCGTAACGATCTGATGACCGATATGCTCTGAAGCAATAACCAACAGCACAGGAAGTATGATAACGATTGCCTCCCATTTAAACTTAGGCGTAGAAAAGTTCGGTATAGCAAATAACGGTGCCGCAGCAACATCTGCAAAATTCACAAGGCCACAGGCAAGTGAAGCTACATACCCCGCAATAATAGCAATCAAAATCGGAATCACCGACAGGAAACCTCTGAATACCACAGAGCCGATAACCGCTGTCAGTAATGTCACAAGAAAGACGATCATATTCTGAGGACTGATCACTTCATCCAGCAGGCCCGCACTGGAAGCTGCTGTTCCGGCCAGTTCAAGACCGATCAGTGCAACTACAGGACCCATAGCTGCCGGAGGGAGCACCACATCGATCCACGAAGAACCGAATTTGTAAATAATCAAAGCCAAGATACATCCGCATAGACCAACGACGACGAAACCGCCCAAAGCATAACTGTATCCCCATTTGCTGATAACAATTCCCGCAGGTGCAAGAAATGCAAAGCTCGAACCCAGATATGCAGGTGCCTTGCCCTTAGTAATCAGAATAAATAATAATGTGCCCAAACCATTCATGAACAATACGACTGCCGGGTTAATCCCAAAAATAAACGGAACCAGCACGGAAGCGCCGAACATGGCAAACATATGCTGAACGCTCAACGGAATCAGCATTTTTACAGGAACCTTTTCCTCAACCTGAATAATTCTTTTGTTATCCATAGATTTTCTCCTACTCTTTTGAATTTTTTTCTATTATATATTATCTCATTCCAATATGAAAGAAAAAAATACATTTTGATACCATATTTCAATAACACCTGTTATTTTTGCGTAGGAACACCGACGAAAAGTAACCCGTACCGGCATATTTTTCGGGATTAATTTGACTTTATAAACACATATTCCGTCTTTGATGACAATTTTTCACTGAACCGATAGCCCAGTCTGTCAAATGCCTGAATCTCTGCAGGATCTTCCACTCTGTGCTCCGCCATAAAACGCACCATCTCACCTCTTGCCATTTTCGCATATGTACCCTTCTGCACGACTTTGTCGTTGATAATTTCTCCGAACACACAGGTGATATATGTATCATTCTCTGTCAAATACTTTTCAATACATTTTGAATATTCTTTTGACGCCAGATTCAAAATCACGCCATCGTCGTCTCTCACTGCTTCATACAGTCTGCTCCCCCACAGATGATAAAGATCACTGAAACTGCCTATTGACGCTTTCGCCTGCATTTCCAGGCGATAAGGGGTGACTCCGTCCATTGGCCGTAATACTCCATAAAATGCCGACAGAATCCTCAGATGCTCCTGTACATAATCGAATTGCCCGTCCTCAAAAATTGCCGGTGCCATATACTGATACGCAATCCCCTCATAAGAAAGAACTGCCGGAGTCAGCTGCCGGTAAAGATTCATATGTTGCAGGCGTTCATAATTCTGTTGTGCGATCTTTTCATTACAGCACCATAGCTTTTTAAGTTCTTCGTAAGATTTCGACCGTAGCCACGACAGGATTTCCTCTGTCTGAGACAAATATTCCGGAAGATCCATATACTGCAGAATTTCCATATTCACATTCATTTTCTTAGCGGGAGAAAGTATAATCTTCATCAGACTTCCCCCAGCATTCTCTCCGGATCATCTGCCGCTTTCACTTTATCATTTGCCCGGATAATGATCCCTTCTTCATCAATCAGATACGTTGTACGCACGACCCCCATCGACACCTTTCCATAATTCTTCTTCTCTTTCCACACATCATATGCCTGTATTGCTTTCAGCTCCGGATCTGAAAGTATGGTAAACGGAAGGGAATATTTCTCTTCAAATCGCTTATGAGAAGCAACAGAATCCTTGCTGATACCAATCACTTCCGCACCTTTCTCCAAAAACTGCGGATATCTCTGCGCGAATCCACAGGCCTGCTTTGTACAGCCCGGTGTATTATCTTTCGGATAAAAATACAGAATCACTTTTTTTCCCTTATACTCTTCCAACGTGTGGATCACTCCGTTTTGATCCGGCAGTTCAATTGCCGGTGCCTTTACTCCCACTTCTAACATTTTCAAACCTCCCTGGTATTTTTATTATTTCCGCTGAAAAGGATTTACTGTGGTAAGCTGTTATTCTTCGTTGAATTATCAGGACATCATATTAAAAGACTTTCATCAGAGCAAGCCTCTCCCCTCATAATCTCACTTCACTGGAAACCACTTTCTTATCCTCTACTTCATATATCTTGAAATTCTCCGTTCTTCCAAAATGCTGAAATACTTTTCCATTGTCAAATGTTACTGCAATTCTCATGCAAACCAAATAAATTGTGTATCGTCACAGCGATTAAACAAGTTCTCGTGAGCATCTGCCCACGAGAATAATCATACTACAAAAGGGACAAATTCTCAATCAAAAGCGGGCAAAATCCTGCTGCGTAGCAAACGTTGCGCTACTGTTCACAGGCAATGTCGGCATCCAACGAACAGCCTGCTTTACCCACTGGTTCAACCGAAGCTTCCGGAAAGCATTTTCTTCTCCCGGATTCTGATTTGCAGAATCGCATGCGGTTCCCTTTGATTATTTTATAATTATTTACTCAAACTTCCCACACCGATAAGGTGCGAAGCCCATTTGGGGTATGGGAAGTCTTAGTTACTTGATCATTCTATCAGAGCTATGTTTTATTGTCTGCAAACCTCTGTAAAATTTTTGACCTAGTATAAGCCACATTAATTAACTTTATGATTCTGTGTAACAATCCTGATTCTGTTCCTTACCTTTTCTTTTGGTAGGAATAGGTGCACGTTTCCCCT
>SFGN01000139.1 GCA_004556565.1 Lachnospiraceae bacterium
GGTCCGGTGTTTCATACGATAGTGTCCATTAAAAATGATGGACATTATTTTTGTAGAGCCGGAGGAAACAGACCAGACGGTTTAAATGAGCCGGTTACGTTCTACCAGCGTTTGCTTGCCGCCGGAAAACCCAAAAAACTTGCTCTGGTCGCCTGCATGCGCAAACTCATCACCATTCTGAATACCATGCTCAGAAAAGGGGAAGAGTGGAACGCCTCATTTCAATCACAGGTAATCTCATGACTGCCGGTCATTTTACATAATGACAGAAAGAACAACTTATCCCGCAGGCCTGTTGTGATCCGCCCTCCCACGGACAAAGCATCCGCGATGTCAGTGGGGCCGCTGCTCATAGCTGCTGATAGTGCAGCTTTCGGCTGTTTTTGTACCAAATACGGAGAATTGCAAGATAGCGGGCAATAGCCACTTTTTTAACAGGATGTAAAGATGCTAGTTACAATATAAAGAAATCTATCAAGCCGCTAGTCAAGCGGCTTTGGTCGTTACTTGCCGCAGAGTGGACACCCACCTTGCATAGGGGCAAAGTTAATTGACTGCGATTTACGGATGCTTTCATTGACGGCAAAGCTCTCCATGCCCTCTTGCAGAGGTACTCTTCGGTTATCCTTATAAAAATGACTAAGAACCCGTAGGAACTCCTTTCGATCTTCTTCAGAAGCCTCGAAGTAAGCGTTAAGAATTTTTGCACTACTCATATGTTCTCCTTGTTAAAATTTCCCACAACCATCACAAACACATTTTCCCGGTTTCAAAGTTAGAGGAACGACATTACAAATATGGCATTTTTTTTTGAAGTAGAAACAGGACATACGGTTTGCATAACGAAGTTCTTTATCACTCACACACAAAGTTAAGTCTTCCTGCTCCCTTCGCTCAAATTTTTCCGTCAAATCGTCTATCAAAATTTCCAATTTGGCTTCGTCAAGCTTACCTATTTTCTTGCGAACACTACCAGCTAGGTTATAAATGGCTGTATTTTCCTTAACGGAAGCCATGCAATCACTATATGAGCGATCCCATCCGGAAACCAAAGACCACAGCGAGAACCCCAATTGCATGATACTTGCCACACCGGCAATTGTGATGCAAAGCGGCAGAAATGGAGCTTCAAGTCCGAATGATAAAACTGCACAACCTATCATCAGTGGAACAAAGACCCCAAGGAAGGTGACAACCTTACGCTTCCAGTCTAAGGATCTCATACGCCTATCAAAAATTCGAGACGTACCATATGAAATAAATTCTATGTGTGCCACTTCAGCACGAGTTTTCTCTTCATCCATAATCAATAAAACTTGTTATCCGGTGTTTTAATCTTTAATAAGACTGACCCTGCTCATATTATTTAGAATCATTTAAAATGTCGATGCCCGACACGAGAGATATCTCGCTCAAAACAGCCTGTCAGCGTAGTATCGAAGCGAGTCAGTTTTTTGCTTGAGATGGGCGATTCCATAATATTATCCCGTACTTTTTTCAGATAACCGCCTCCCATTAAGACAGTTGCTTGCATCAACGCCAGCCCGGCTAAGATGGAGGCACGGCACAGCCCGCACACGACTCGACGTCCACATAACTGAACCCCCACAAGGCCATGCTCCGCATGGCCGGGTAAAGCGGAGCCGGCGGCGACTTCCTTTGTGCTCTGTCCGGGGACCGGCAGGAAAAAGGCGGGGATTTTCCCCGCCATCGTCATCATTTCCGGATTTTTGCCAGGGCATCCGCCATGCTGCGGATTTCATCCCGTGCCTCCAAGAAAACTCCCGCAGAATATAGCGGTCAAACAAGCGGCGGGGCGGTTCACCCGGTATACGCAGCACATCACAGACCAAGCCACTGGCCAAGATATGTTCCACACACTCACTGGCAGGCATTAATGGAATCGTAGTCTCACGCTGATAATCAGATCGACAATACAAGTGAGACCGTGGTCCCAGACTGATTAGCAGACCAACAATACGAGTGGGACCGCGGTCCCAGACTGATTATCAGACTAACAATATGAGTGGGACCGTGGTCCCAGACCGATAATCAGACCAACAATATGAGTGGGACCGTGGTCCCAGACTGATTAGCAGACCGACAATATGAGTGGGACCGTGGTCCCAGACTGATTAGCAGACCGACAATATGAGTGGGACCGTGGTCCCAGACTGATTAGCAGACCAACAATACGAGTGGGACCGCGGTCCCAGACTGATTAGCAGACTAACAATATGAGTGGGCCCGTGGTCCCAGACCGATAATCAGACCGACAATATGAGTGGGACCGTGGTCCCAGACTGATTATCAGACCGACAATATGAGTGGGACCGTGGTCCCAGACTGATTATCAGACCGACAATACAACTGGGACCGTGGTCCCAGATATAATATTCAGGCCAGTTAGTTATGTTTTCTAGCCTGTGCTAAAGGAAATTAAGTAAAGACAGATAAATGTAGACTAAAACGTGCCGCATCAAAGTGCCGCTTTTTCAAGTTCCTTAAGAATGGCTTCAATTCTCTCTATACACTCAGTTGGAATACGAGATCTATCTAGGTTTAACACCATTTTATCGCCCTTGTACAACACTGTCGCTCCAGGAGCAAACTGATGTCGTGAGCTTAAGCTAGTTCTTGAGGCAGATGACGTTTTAAGCACAGACGTTAAAAGAGTGATGACTTCTTCAGCTTCAAATATCACTCCTGCTTTTTTCTGCTCGTGAAGGTTAGATGCCTGCTGCTTAAGTAATTCTTCTTTATCTGTAAAAGCTCTTTGAAGTGCATCACCTGACCGGGCAGATAGTTCACCGGGATGAGAAAAAAGAGCAACAACTGATTTAGGCAGTTTAGCTGTGTTGATACAGCGGGTAATAATCTTACGTGAAATATTTTCTGCATCAGCCAGCGCAGAAATATTTCCAGCAAATTCATTCTGCAATCGGCTTGCATAACGCTGACCACGTTCATAAGCACTTGTTGGCCTATAATCGTTACCCAATCTGGACAATGCAGCCATCTGCTCATCATCCAGCTCACCAACCAGAACTCGATAATCACTTTCTGTAAGTGCAGCAGCTTTACGACGGCGGCTCCCATCGGCAATTTCTATGACCCCAGACACTCTTCGACCGAATGCTGGTGTCTGCTGACCTGTCAGTAGAAAAGAAGGGATAAGATCATCCAGGGCGTCTTCGGTAAGCAGTTCCTGGTCACGTTCATTACCTGACCATACCCGAGAGGTCTTCTCAACACTATCTCCCCGGAGCACCTCAAGGGTAAATTTCACGTCCCTACCACATACAGGCAAAGTAATAGCATTGCCACGAGCCATAGCTCCTACGCGCGCAATTAACGAATCCACCATCGGTGCAGCTGGTGCCGATGACGGAGTATCTTCAAGCGGTTGAGTCTTAATCGTATGTTTTGGAATGACAGGCGCACGCTTCATTATCTAATCTCCCAGCGTGGTTTAATCAAACGATCGAAAATTTCATTGCAGACAGGTTCCCAAATAGAAAGGGCATTTCTCCAGGCACCTGTTGAAGAGCGTTGATCAATAGCCTGTTCAAAAACAGTTCTCATCCGGATCTGACCTTTACCAACTTCATCCGTTTCACGCACAACATTTTTTAGGACCATGCTTCCCCAGGCGTCCCGAATTTGCTCCTCCATCCACGGGGACTGAGAACCATTACTATTACTGTATTTGGTAAGCAAAATACGTACATCAGGCTCGAATCCTTTAAGATCTACGTTTTTGAGCAGATCACGAAGCATATCGAAAAACTGCAGAGCGGAAGTGTAGTCGAACAACTCAGCAGGCGTGGGGACAATCAACACATCAGCAGCACATACAACATTAATCGTGCCGATACCTAGGTTAGGCGCGCTGTCAATGACAATGACATCATAGTCATGAGCGACGGTTTCAATGGCCAGTCGGAGCATCAGGTGTGGATCGGTGGGCAATTTACCTTCATCAAATTTGCCCATTAGCTCAGTTTCAATGCGGTGCAGAGCCAAACAGGAAGGAATAATGTCAAGCCCAGGCCAGCAAGTAGGCTTTATTGCATAAGTGACATCGTCCTTTTCCCCAAGATAGAAGGGAAGGAGAGTATCCTCTGCATGAATATGAAGATCTGGCACCCAGCCGTGATACATCGATGCTGTTCCCTGGGGGTCGTTACCTTCCACGAGCAGAACACGTAATCCCTTCAGAGCCAGATCCTGAGCAAGATGAACAGAAACAGAGGTTTTGTAAACGCCCCCTTTATGAGCAGCAACTCCAATCACCGGCGGAAATACGTCTTCAGCACGTCGTAGTCTCGTACCAAACACGTCACGCATATGATTAATTTGTTCAATTGTATAACCAACACGTTGCTCAACCCGTCCTCGTATTTCCATATCCGGGTGCGGTAGCCGGCCTGCTTTCTCGGCATCCCTGATAGCCTGAGAAGATACTCCAACTAAATCCGCTGCTTCACCTATTCTCCAGCGTCGGGTGATTTTCCTCGCTTCCGGGCTGTCATCATTAAACTGTGCAATGGCGATAGCCTTCGTCATTTCATGACCAGCGTTTATGCACTGGTTAAGTGTTTCCATGAGTCTCATTCTGAACATCCTTTAATCATTGCTTTGCATATTTTCATTTAATCTTGCATTTTATTGCAAAGCAACAACAAAATTGCAAAGTAGTCAAAAAACCGCAAAGTTGTTTAAAATGAGAGCAACACATCAAAAAAGGAAACAGGAAGAGCACATACCTCAGTCAATAATTATCACTAGTACTCGTAGCCGTCGTGTAACCGAGCGTAGCGAGCTAACTGGCGAGGACGCGCGCTAACTGTTCACACTCAGTATCCCTAGCACCAAAATAACTATCTGATGGTCAAGGCGGTAATGACTCCAACTTATTGATAGTGTTTTATGTTCAGATAATGCCCGATGACTTTGTCATGCAGCTCCACCGATTTTGAAAACGACAGCGACTTCCGTCCCAGCCGTGCCAGGTGCTGCCTCAGATTCAGGTTATGCCGCTCAATTCGCTGCGTATATCGCTTGCTGATTACGTGCAGC
>SFGN01000140.1 GCA_004556565.1 Lachnospiraceae bacterium
TATTTTCCGATACACCAACTTATAACAGATTGATTGCGAAGAACTTACGCAATAATGGCGAGACCTGCCTGTGATGACCATCGATACCGAAGGACCACAATCCCGCGCCGGAAAACAGTCAGCGGCAAGGCTGGACAAATATAGATAAAATTGACGTGAATTGAAATAATCGAATCAATTCCAGTGTGATTAACCTTGCATTATTTCAATTTAACTTTTATATTTGTGAAAATTTCACAAATAAAGTTGTTTGGCTATGCTTTTGGAGTTCTCATTCGCAAATTTTCTATCTTTTAGAGACAAGGTTACCATCTCAATGGTTGCAACGGCCTTAAGGGACAGAAAGGCTGATATAGGCGATGCTACATTCGGTGTTGGAGAAGATTCCGCCATTTCCTTGAACAGGTGCTGCACCTTGTTCGGGGCCAATGCATCCGGCAAGTCCAATGTTGTCAAGGCATTGGCATTTTTCAAATGGTTTACTATGAATTCTTCGAAGGATGTGCAGGCCGGCGAAGAGATTCCTGTCAGGAATTATGTCCTGTCAAGCGTTTCTGCAGCCGAGCCTAGCCTGTTCGAGATAATGCTCTTTGCTGACGGCAACACCTACAGATATGGCTTTGAGGTTAACACGAAAGAGGTGTGTCGCGAGTGGCTGTATATCAAAAGCGATAAGAAAAGGTCAAAGGAAATAGAACTGTTCTACCGAGACGGCAAGCGTTTTGAGATTCATCCCAAGTTCTCGATCGGAAAGGAACTTGCGGATAAGAATATGGTGAGGGACAATGCCTTACTGTTATCACTGGCCGGACAGTTCAATGATCCATACGCCAAGACAATAATGAACTGGCTTAATGATACGACCATCATAACTGCAAACTCCGAGACGGAAATATGGGCAATAGCTTTGAAAGCAATGGAGAATCCGGAAACCAGGAATAGAATGGTAGAATTCTCCCGATATGCTGACCTGGGAATCGAAGATATCAGTTTGAGCGAACTAGGTGTGCTCACATCGCATACCCAGTATGATGATGAAGGCCGGGAGACTGCGTCGGTGACTTTTTCAATGAAGGAGAGTGAGTCAGAGGGAACGGTGAAGTATTTCTCCCTGGCATATCCAATTCTTGACACTCTGGAGCACGGCAAGCGTCTCATCGTTGACGAATTCGGCTCAAAACTGCATACTCTACTGATAACGAGGGTGATTTCTTTATTCAATACAAAGGCAGGAAACCCGAACAAAGCTCAGTTGATGGTGACGCTTCACGACACCAATATACTCAATAACAGTCTTTTGAGACGCGACCAGATATGGTTCACACAGAAGAATGGTCGTGGGGAAAGCGAGCTGTATTCTCTGTCCGATTATAAGGTGCGCAGCGACGCCTCCTATGAGAAGGACTACCTTTTGGGCAAGTATGGAGCAACGCCAATCATTGAGGATCTTTCCAAAGCATTGAGATATGAGAGCAAATTATAATCCCAGGAAGGAACATTCTATCAGGAAGAGATACGGCTTCAAGAATCCCAAGAAGTCATTCTTGATTATTTGCGAGGGGGAGAATACAGAACCGGACTATTTCAATGCATTCCGCCTCTCCTCAGCTACAGTCAAGGCTGTCGGCAAAGGTCTTGGAACAATGAATCTCGTAAAGGAGGCCATCATCATAAGGGATCGAGAGAAGAATATGGGCAAGTCGTTTGACTACTGCTGGGTGGTATTTGATAAAGACGATTACCAGGATTTTGATGAATCCATTTCTTATGCGGAGAATAATGGCTTCAACGTTGCCTATAGTAATGAATCATTCGAGCTCTGGTTTCTCCTCCATTTCAGCTTGTTTGTAAATCCTGTTACAAGGGGGAATTATGCCAGGCTTCTCAGCAAATATCTCGGTATTCCATATACCAAGCTGAGCAACCGTAGCGATAGCGGAGGATGCTGAACTTGACTGCTTTTAATATCTTTTAACAGAAAAGATAGTCGTCGCCTCGGAATAGATTCGTATCTTTGCTATGGACAATTAATCGGACATTCGTTATGGATTACGCACTTAGACAGGCCCTTAAGAAATTTGATGCACGTAGGACAGAGAAACTCGGACCTTCCGAATCAGCAGTATTCACTCCTGATGAGAAGGGTGCGGCAATGATTGCCGATGTATTCTTGCCGATAGCCAAATATGTCATATATGGCGGTCATTTTCATGTTGAATGTGTGAAAGGTGATGATTGGTTTGGCTATGATATCAAGTTCAACAAAATTGAACTGTACTACCATGATGAGATTGAGGGTGGTCACATTGACCCAATTATGTACCACACCAATCTGCATACGCCTTACTACCTGAAGGATCGTGGCATCAAGACTTATCCATACTACGAATTCGGAGCGCTCAATCTTCATACTTCCGGTATTGATGTATGCTTCGAGAACGAGTCAAAGCAGTACAGGGCGTCTTTCCTTATCAGGGACTTCACTGTATATGATACCAAGAATGGCGGGGTGATATCCAAAATCAAGGCAGATCCGTATTCAACTCATGCTTTCGATTGGTTCTTTCCCAATGGCATCAACGAAGCGACAATGAAGCAGCTTACATGGATTGAGGATATTCCGTACGAACAAACCGAGAAACGCAGTGTCGGTCGGGATGTGCGTCAGAATGTTCCTCTATACGATGAGCACAACAAGAAGATTCCCCAGACACAATGCCAGAAGAAATGGCAGTTTATCAGAGTAGAAGAATAAATGCAGGCCTAAGGCAGGTCACGGTTCGGGGTATCGTAGACGGTCCAGCTTGCACAGTTTAGACCACCTTCGTAGCGGATGAGATCAGTTGCGTCCACCATCTCAATGCGACTCTTGTAGTGGGGCATGAGCCTTGATATCTGATCGTACGCTTCCTGGTCTTCGGGAGCGCCGAATTTCGGGAGAATCAGCACCCTGTCTGTCTGCAGCCAGTTGATGTAGGCCCAGCTGTACTTGTGCGGTTTGACGGCTTTGAAACTGAGCTCATGCACGTTCTCGAAATGGGCCTCCAGGATGCGTCTGAACCTTGCTGCCATATCTGAATCAAACTGGGTATAGTTGGTCATAAGAACTGTGTCTTCATCGATGATGCGTACTATGCCGTCTGTGTGGCCATAGATTTCGTTTGCATCCCATGGAAGTATGATGATCTCGGCGCCGAAGATCCTTGTAAGCTGCTCCAGCAGTTTTAACGGAGCATAATTGAAATTCTCTTCGAATACCTTTGATGTCATGATTACCTTGCCATAGCCAGAAATGATGTTGCCGCCGTCAAGTTTGATGTGTCGGCAATCATGAAGGTATGATGTGCCGATGTACCGTGATGCAAGGCTGTTGTCAGTGATAGACGCCTTATGCTCGTCCGTATCCAGCAGGTAGTCCGGCTCATATCTGAACAGGGTGAACCTGTTGCCCATAATTTGGACAGGCATATAATCTCGGCACCAGATGTCCTTAGTGCCTTCAATAAGTTCGCTTTTCACACCGTATCTGGCGAGAATATCTTCCAGTCCTTTGAACGTCTTATAACAACGTTCTGGCATGAGACCTGAGAAGTACACCATGTTGTTGCATTCCTCATTTACCATCGCATTACTCATCAAAAGGTGGTTCTACTTCATTGTACTCTTCATCGGACTCCCATGGAAGCCGGGGCTTCTCCATTCCGTCGGGATAGACCTCTTCAACAACGCGTCCGTCATGATAGATGACTTTGACTCCATAGCACGGAAATTGGGCATTATCCAGCTCTTTTCCACCAGCCTTTGGAGCGTTCTTTATCTCCTCAGCGGTGTACTTTGATTTTTCTTTGTTTTCCATAAATTGTATTAGAAAAATTAGTTAATAAATAATTGTAAATTAACTAGTTACGCGCAACAATTACGGTGACAAAGATAAGGCTGGAAATAGCAGTTCGCCAAACTTTTTCTACTAAAAATTGTTAAAGTTTCCGAAAGAGTTATTTATTTGATAATCAATAATCTATAATATGTTATTTGCAACTTAAATTAACAACTTACAACATCAAAATTAGAGACTATGGACAAGTACACATTCGAGATGATTCCCGGCCTGATTGGCGAGATTGCTGAGTTGCTTCGCAGCATTAACACGAAGCTGGACAAACTGACTGCAGAGCCGGAACCTGCAAGCGCATTTCCGGAATGGTTGAACATCAAGGACCTGACGGCCTTTATGCCGACGCATCCTGCTGCGCCTACGATTTATGGGTGGGTCAGGGAGAACTTAATCCCTTACTACAAGAGGGGAAAGCATCTTTTTTTCAAACGGTCAGAGATTGAGACCCGGATGTCCGATACGCGCAATAAGACAGATGAAGAGATTGAAAGGGACGCGATGGAGTATTGTGCCAAACACACGATAGGTGGCGGTCGGAGAAGGTAGGGAAGCCCTCGATAAACAGGAGCGCGGTGGATTACGTATAGCGCAGCTTGGCAGATTACGAGATCTGGTGGCTTAAGATGTCCGAAATTATCGGACAACTGTCTGCAACCGTAAGGGAGCGGAGGAACGGAGCGTACTGGAAGTCACAGTCTCCCATACCTTCTTGATATTAACCTGCTCGATGGTGGCGGCTCCGCCGACATCATGGAGCATCATAGACCAAGCAAGGTGAGCATCCGCAGCGCCAGCGCAGGGAATACGCAATCA
Organism: Lachnospiraceae bacterium; assembly: GCA_004556565.1. Lineage (GTDB taxonomy): Bacteria > Bacillota > Clostridia > Lachnospirales > Lachnospiraceae > Schaedlerella. The sequence goes on from SFGN01000140.1 coordinate 4,709, forward strand.
GTCTCACTGCGCGTGGCAAATGAGAAAGGTCAGCGAGCTGGACCTGCTCATGCAGGGACTGCTGGCTGACACCTTATAACACCTTGATACGGCGATATTCAAGCCGATTTACGATCAAAGATATGGGATAGATTTCAGGTAGGCTCCATTTCAATTTCAATGATTCATCGGCAGTTTTGATGCAAACAAATGAACACAAATGAAAATATTTGAATGACGAAGGGGCTTTTTGACACAAGTTTGTGAAATAATTTGTAACTTTGTTGATTACAATACTTCGGTAAAAATATACCGTACTAAAAAGTTAAACAATGGAAGCCGGGTGACCGGTTCCGCTATATAAAAGTTCATTGAAATACTGTCAATAAC
>SFGN01000141.1 GCA_004556565.1 Lachnospiraceae bacterium
ATCGAAACGCTGCGTAAATTGAAGCAGCTTGTCGATGAGGGCATTCTGTCTCAGGATGAGTTTGATGCCAAAAAGAAAGAGATCCTTGCGTTGTAAAAAGCATTCCAATGTGATTCTGCGCTACCCTCAAACAGCATTTCTCCTATTACTTAAAGAAAGAGGTCCGGCACTTGCCCGGATGACTGGGTGAAGATTATGAGAAAAGTCGTACAATCTTCTAAACCGTTCTTTGCGCTGCTGTTTTCCATTGTGATAGCAATGATGGCGATTTCGCCACCTATTGCGTATGCAACCGAAGAATCGAATGAATCCAAACACTACTTGGGTACTGTTGTGAATGCAGGCCACGATACCGGTTTTTCCGAAAACAATGCAATCTCTGAGAACGATCCTCATTTCGGGTGGAAACTTGGTGAGTTCTACGTAAATGGATACACACGTGTCACAGAAGATAAGAATGGCACTCCAGTATTTTTGAAAACAGTCGGTGATACAGTCACACTGTGGTTTAAACTGGAGCAGGACATTACAAAGCTCAATGGAGATGAGACGCTTTCGATCAACGATGATGCCAACGGCCACGACGAGTATTTCGGTATTGAAAAGACTGATATGGGGCGTGGCACATTGATTATTCGCCATACAGATTACCAAAATCATGCCGGCGACCCTGTAATCTACACTGATTATTTGGCGGCAACTGCATCACAGAATGCTGCCGTGGAGGTAAAGCTCTGTGAGGAAGGGGATTATGAGGTTGCTTTGGATTATGAGTTGCGTAAAAACAATCTCGATTTGTTCGGTTGGAATCCGTTTCCATCATACAATGACTACCGGATTTTCTTCCGCTTTTCCGTCCGCAATGGTAATTGTATGGTTTATCCATTTGATGTTGTTACAGGAGCCGAATTAACAAACAGTTCGATTACCGAAAACGGTTTCTACCTTGATCTTGCAAAATCCAGATACCTTAACATTGATATTAAGAAAGAAGTACGCAAGGATGGTGCAGAGGGACTAACCGAAGATGTCCGCTTCAATAAGCCTGCCAAAGATGGCGAGAAGTATACAGATGAGGGCATCTATACAATTACCGTAAGTAATCAATATACAAATCAAACAACTACGAAAGTTATCTATGTCGGAACGGATGATGTACTCAAAGCTCACGTTGCAACAGGACTTTCCATTTCGGATGTAGAATATCAACTGTCAATGGGAGCAACTGTTGCGGCAGATGGTACGCTGATTCCGGCATCTGAGCAGTCGCTACCACCGGCTGAGCCTACGAACCCAAATGAAGAAAATGATACAACGACAAAAGACGAAGATAATCACAGCGAGCAGCCTAACAGTGAGGTTTCTTCATCCGACGATGCATCAAAAAACCACATGCCAGCTGGCATGTGGCTGTATGCAGGAGGTGCTACACTTTTAGCGGCATTTATTGGGTCGGCAATCGCAATAGCCCAACGCAAGAAAAAGCGCCGTGCGAAAAACATCTCACGAATAGATTCAGCAGACAAAGCCGATAATGGGGGTGATGTTTAATGAAGCGATTAATTGCCTTGATTCTTGTGTGTGCTTTATTAACCGGGTGTGCACCGCAAACGAATAGCGATGGCATTCAAGAGGAGACGACTGCCCCAGCGACGAGTCAACCGGAATCGTCATACTCTTTTACTGAAGAAGAACCGCCAGAATTTTCTGACCTTAATGATGTGAATCTTCTGCCATATTTGGAGGATAGCATCTATTCCGAGCTTGTAACGACACTCAATAGCGAAGACTATTTCGTAGAAAATGTAAATGCCATATATATCTCAAAAGAGTATTTGGAAGAGGTGGCATACAATTCGCAGGAAAACATCTACTTCGGCTATACGCTATCAGAACTGGATTCTTACTTTCAGGGAACAAGATATGTGTTTACCCTTGGCGACGATGGGCAAACCGTTGTCACAGAATTCCAGAAATACGACGATACCTACGATCAGATACTCAAGAATGTTGCGATCGGAACAGGCGTTATTCTAGTTTGTGTTACGGTTTCTATTGTGACCTATGGCGCAGGTGCACCGGCTGTCAGTATGATTTTTGCGGCCTCTGCCAAAACGGGCACAATTATGGCACTCTCATCCGGTGTGTTCAGTGGCGTATCCGCAGGTGTTGTCAAAGGAATTGAAACCGGTGATCTAAATGAATCTATGAAGGCTGCAGCATTGGCAGGCAGCGAAGGCTTCAAATGGGGCGCAATTTCAGGCACGATTGCCGGAGGTGCCGGCGAAGCGATTGCATTAAAGGGTGCTACACTGAATGGCTTGACAATGAATGAGGCTGCCTTGATCCAAAAAGAGTCTGGATATCCGCTGGATGTCATCAAGCAATTTTCCAGTATAGAACAGTATCAGATTTGTCAATCAGCTGGTCTGTCTCCACATATGGTCAATGGTAACATGGCTCTCATCCGGAAAATAGATTTAAATTATGTCGATGATATGGGGAGGACAAATCTACAGAGAATGGAGCAAGGAATCGCAGCACTTGATCCATCCGGGACACCGTATGAATTACATCACATCGGTCAGCATGCAGACTCAACTTTGGCAGTGTTAACCAAGGCCGAACATATGCAGGGCGGTAACAACAAGATATGGCATGTGTTTGGTGAGCCTACCGAGGTGCATGGCGTAGGAAATACCTGGGATTTACAACGCCAGCAATTCTGGAAACAGTTAGCGAAAATGATGGGAGGTACCACATAACTATGAACGACATTGCAACGAAAATGCAACGCAAAGAGAATTTCTGCGCATTAAATGGAGCTTCCGATAAAAACATTCAAAATGCAGAGATTACACTTGGCCTTCAATTTGCACAAGACTATCGGGAATATGTCGCTGCCTTTGGAGCGGCATCTTTTGCTGGGCATGAGCTAACAGGCGTTTGCGGGTCCAAACGGTTGAATGTTGTGCCTGTTACCTTAGAGGAACGCAGCAACACTACTGTTCCGTTGGATTGGTATGTGCTGGAGCAGGCCAATATCGACGGTATTGTTCTATGGCAGGACAAAAGTGGGGCCGTTTATCAAACAGCGCCTCATATAAAGCCTCGAAAACTCTGCGGGTCATTGGCGGAATATATCGAATTGTAACTCAAAAGAGGATCGTATTTATGGGACGAATATCTACAAAAGAAAATAAAACCGTCTATCAGATTAGCCGAGAGGCGCTTGGCTATTCCAGAGAAAAAGCCAGCGAAGTGCTGGGATGGATTTCCCCGGAACGAATTGAGAAAATCGAAAATGAAAAGTCTACCCCTCGCTCTGATGAGGTTTTGGAGATGTCCATCGGCTATAAGAACCCCAATCTTTGTAACCATTACTGCGCCAAGGAATGTCCGATAGGCCAGCAATATGTCCCCGAGGTAAAGATCAAAGACCTTTCACAGATAGTCCTTGAAATGCTGGCATCTTTGAATGCCATGCACAAAAAGCAGGAGCGGCTGATCGAAATAACATCTGACGGACAGATTACCGGCGATGAGATTCAGGACTTCATACATATCCAGGAGGAACTTGAAAAAATCTCTATCACTGTGGAAACGCTTCAGCTTTGGTCAGAGCAGATGCTGGCCAATGGATCGATTGATATCGATGATTACAATGCGGCTAAGAGCAAATAGGTAAACATAGTCGTTGAAAACCACTTCGGTCAATTAGCCGAAGTGGTTTTTGCTGTAATAGAGGAAATACGGCATCGTATTTTGCACTTGCAGTCATTTTTCCAGAACTGGTGAGGCTTTATAATATAATCACACAAAGGAGATAAGGACTTTCTGAAGGAGGTGTTCCTATGACGGTCAATGAAAGGGTCCGTGCCTCCAGAGTAGTTGAGAAAGCAAGGCAGAATACTGCATATGCAGATCGTATCGGCCTTTCGTATTCATTGGTCATGGGAACGCAGTTGGAAAGCGGCGTCATGCAGGCTTTTTTGACTCCTCATACCAAAAAACGGACAAAACTGCAAATAACGCAAAATCGTAAATCGTAAAAGAGAGAAAAGGAGAAAGAAAAAATGAAAAAGTTTGGAAAAATCGCTTTGGTCATTGTTGGCGCAGCTGCTGCCTTCTACCTGCTTGTGTTAGTTACAGCATGGCTGTAAGGAGGGCAAGATGAAACGTTTCTGGAAGGTTGTCAAAAATACTGTTGCTGTAGTCATAATTGCTGCAGCAGTGTTTGGCGCAGGATAAAGGCCATTCTTCTCAGCCTCTCGTAGTCCCTCTGCTTTGATATCAGAAATCAACGTCTGGTACTGCTCGAAATCAATAGGGTTCAAAATGTTGTTTTTCTCATTACACTCCATACTGCTGTCCCACATAAGCTGATTGCTGTTGATTTTAGCCTCCGGTAGGGACACATAGATTTTTTGACTGTCATTGTCTACCTTAACCACAATATCCTCTAGGTCGTACCCTGCCTTGACGATGCCAGCGCAGGTAAGCTCAATGTGATTTGTGGTTCCCGGAACCGGAATATCATCCAGCATATAACGGGTAAAATCCTGTCCCTTCGTCACTATGTAACTGCCTTCGCAAGAGGTCAGTTCGCCAATTTCCTGTATTTTGGCTCGGACTTCATTTACAGTGACAATAGTCTTTTCTACTTCTCCGGGAAGCTTTAAGTCAATACCAGCGTTCTCTGATGACTCAATTATCTTGGCATCTGCCGTTGGCAACTTTCCGACATAGTATGATAATACTTTGTTTGACAATCCTAACCATACTACTATGGATCGGATATCACATCACGGGTGCGCTGCTTGCGGCAATAATATGGCTCTGCATTAAACTCCCATGTGCAATTATCGTTTGCTGCTTCGGGATTGTGTGCTGTGTACTGATTCTCCTGTTCCCCATCGGGCTTCGGTGCTTCCGCTGTGCTTGGAATATTCTTACATAATTGCTGCGAATACAAGAAAAGGCGGCAGAGAGTTGGTACTCCCTGCCGCCCTTGGTCATATATCCTTATGCGAAAATCAGTTCTGCATTTACGATCTCCATA
>SFGN01000028.1 GCA_004556565.1 Lachnospiraceae bacterium
TTAATCATCACCGAGTAGGATTCCCAAAATAAAACAGCCCCGAATTGACGGGGCTAATGTTTCACTTATTTTAGGACATTTTCAAAAATGCTTGACACAATTTTTTTAAATTTTTTAATTTTTTATATTAATCAAAATATAAACACTATAACAAGGTACTTTATATCCGCGGAGAAACATATCAGGACACTATCACCAATAATAAGTTTCCCCGCAGTACGCTGCTCTATTGCTTTTTCAGAAAAACCGACTATTCTTCGTCCGTCACAACAGAAAGCCCAAGCTCATCGAGCTGTTTTTGGTCAACTCTGGTAGGTGCTTCTGTCATCAGGTCTGACGCATCTTTTACCTTCGGGAATGCGATAACATCACGAATACTGTCCTGCTTTGCCATCAGCATTACCAGGCGGTCCAGTCCGTATGCAAGTCCTGCGTGAGGCGGTACACCATATTTGAAAGCCGTAAGCAGGAAACCGAACTGTTCCTGTGCCTGTTCCGGAGTAAATCCAAGCACCTCAAACATCTTGCTCTGAATCTCAGGATTAAAGATACGCACACTTCCGCCGCCGATCTCATTTCCATTCAAAGTAATATCATAGGCTTTTGCACGTACACGTCCCGGATCACTGTCAATGTACTGTAAATCTTCTTCCATCGGCATGGTAAACGGATGATGCATCGCCGTAAAACGATTCTGTTCTTCACTCCACTCAAGAAGCGGGAATTCCGTGATCCAGAGGAATTTATACTCACTCTTGTCAAGAAGATCCATCTGGCGGGCAAGCTCAAGACGCAGTGCGCCGAGCACATCCCATACCACTTTATTCTTATCGGCAGCAAACAGAAGAAGATCTCCGTTCCCGCCTCCCATAGCTTCAATCAGCGCTTTCATCTCATCTTCTGTCATGAATTTTGAAAAGGAAGATTTTACAGTTCCGTCCCCCTGGATTGCAATATAAGCCAGTCCTTTTGCACCGTAATCCTTTGCAAAGGACACAAGTTTATCAATCTTCTTTCTCGGCATCTCCCCCTGCCCTTTTGCATTGATGCCACGGACAGTTCCTCCATTTTCAATCGCATTCTTAAACACGACAAATTCACAGTCTTTTACCACTTCCGTTACATTGTTAAGTTCCATACCAAAACGGGTATCCGGCTTGTCAGAGCCATATCGGTCCATTGCTTCCTGCCAGGTCATTCTCGGAATAGGAAGAGATACCTCAATTCCGAGGACCTCCTTGAATATTTTGGCCAGAAGCCTTTCATTTACATCTATCACATCGTCTACATCAACAAAAGACAGTTCCATGTCTATCTGCGTAAACTCCGGCTGACGGTCTGCACGTAAGTCCTCATCACGGAAACATTTTGCAATCTGGAAATAGCGGTCATACCCGGAGCACATCAAAAGCTGTTTGAAAAGCTGCGGTGACTGCGGCAGCGCATAAAAATGTCCCTGATGAATACGGCTTGGCACGAGATAATCTCTGGCACCTTCCGGGGTACTTCCGATCAGGATCGGTGTCTCTATTTCCAGAAATCCTTCCTCTGCAAGAAACTGTCTTGTTAAAGTTGCCACCTTGCTTCTCATCATAAGATTGCGCTGCAGATCCGGTCTTCTCAGATCCAGATAACGGTATTTCAGGCGCACTTCTTCCTTAGTCTTGGAATTTTCCTCGATCGGAAACGGCGGTGTTTCAGACTCTGATAAAACGCGCAGCTGCTGCGGAATAATCTCTATCTCTCCCGTAGCCAGGTTATCATTTACCGCGCCTGACCGTCTCTCCACCTTACCTACAACTGCAACTACATATTCTGCACGAAGTTTTGCAGCCTTTTCAATCAAAGACGCTTCAGATTTGCCTTCTTCAAACACTACCTGAATAATACCGGAACGGTCTCTGACATCAACAAAGACCAGTCCTCCCTTATTACGATTTTTCTGCACCCATCCCATGATGGTCACTGTCTCACCCACATTTGCAGCGGAAAGCTCCGCGCAGCGGTGTGTCCGATGCAGTCCTTTCATTGATTCTGCCATAATTGTATCCTCTCTTCCTGACTTTACGATTTCGATTTATCAAATCCTCTGTTCTCCTGAATTTTTATCTGGGAGAAATCGACGCAATTCTTTAACAATCTTTATTTCCGGAAAATTTCTGTAATATCCGTATACCCCTGCTGTATCAGCTGGTCTTTCTGGAATTTTTTATTTTTCTTCATATTGGCAATCTGCACCTGCTTTCCTTCTGCCCGGTCAGCCTTCGCCATTTCCAATACCTCAAGGATCTCATCCTGTGTAAGATTCTTGTCAAGCAGATATGCCTTTTTCTCGCGACTTGACGGAATCTTGTATCCGCGCTCAAGGAGTAGCATAACTATCCGTTCAAAACCGATGGAAAATCCGACTGCAGGCGTATCCTGTCCGGTGAACTTTCCGATCATCTTGTCATAACGTCCGCCGCCGCCGACAGAACCGCCGAACTCGTCCATGGAAATTTCAAAAATAGTTCCTGTATAATAAGACATTCCGCGCACCAGCGTCGGGTCGAAGCTGATTTTGAAATCCGCCTCTTTCGCACTTTCCACGCTTGTGATAATCATTTCGAGAGAATCTGCCGCACCTTCCGGGAGAAATCCTTTCAGTGTCTCTTTACACCAGCGGACACCCGCCACATCATTCGTAATCTCTTTAAATATCCGGAGATATTTTTCAATGGATTCTTTTGCGTATCCGTTATCCTCCAATTCGGCCTGTACACCGTCCAGACCGATCTTGTCCATCTTATCAAGCGTAATGAAAATGCTGTCATAGTCTTCTTCCGCAAATCCGCTGTATGCCGCCATCGCCTTCAGGATGCGCCTGTCATTGATGCGGATAGTAAAATTGTGGAAATCCAACTTTCCCAGCAGCGTCGTGGTTGCCAGAATAAGCTCGATCTCCGCCAGATTGGACGGTTCACCCAGAATATCAATGTCGCACTGCATAAACTGACGGAAGCGCCCCCTCTGCGGGCGGTCTGCCCTCCACACATTTCCCATCTGGAGAGCTTTAAAAGGAGACGGTAGCACGTTCGCATTATTGGAATAATAACGGGAAAGCGGAACAGTAAGATCGTAACGCAGGCCTCCGTCCACCAGATCGGCTTCTTCTTTTGCCGTTTCAAGTTTCAGCTTCTCTCCACGCTTTAATATTTTAAAAATCAGCTTTTCATTGTCTCCACCCTGCTTGCTGCACAAATTCTCGATGTGCTCCACGCAGGGTGTCTCAATGGAAGAAAACCCAAATGCCTTATAAGTCTCTTTAATCAATCCAATCACATAATCCCGGATTTCCATTTCTTCCGGCATCATGTCCTTCATTCCGGTAACCGGTTTCTTCTTTAATGCCATAGCACTTCTCCTTTTCTCTCTATCATTTCACCGATACGGCTGATATACTCTGTAATATCCTTCACATTCTCTATACGGATGAGATTCGTTTCTTTCCCGTTCTTAAGCCTCACTTTCCCGGGAAGCACCAGCTTAGTCGTCGCCCCCGCGCCGGCAGCCAGGATCGTCTGCTTTTCTTCCATAATCAGTATATTGTAAATTCCGGCTTTGTCAACCTTTGCATAACCAACATTTTCAAAATTTCCGGCAATATTTTTCTGGCGGTAGAGATAATATGGGGTAAGCCCGAGAAGCTTCGCCATCCCGGCACTGTCCTCGACCATCCGTGATATTTCCGTGGAAATGCTTTCCCCATGTTCTTCCCTGTTCATCCTCGCCGCACGTTTGATTGCCAGCGAATGTACCGTCAGGCTGTCCGGCTTCAGTGCACGGATCTGGCGCAGCGTATCCCGCATATCTGCCGCTGTTTCACCGGGCAGCCCTGCTATCAGATCCATATTAATATTATCAAACCCCATTTCCCGCGCCGCATGGAAAGCATCCTTTACCTGCTGCACCGTATGCTTTCTCCCGACGAGATCAAGTGTTTTCTGCTGCATGGTCTGAGGATTAATGGAAATCCTCGTCACAGGATATTTTCGGATTACTTCCAGTTTTTCTCTGGTGATGCTGTCCGGCCTCCCTGCTTCCACTGTATATTCTAACAGGAATTTTCTTGAAAAGGTCTGCTCAATCTTTGAGAGAAGCCGGTCAAGTTGTGCAGCGGAAAGGGTAGTCGGCGTGCCGCCGCCGATATAAATCGTATTCAATTTTTTATCTGCAGCCATTTTCCCGATAGCTTCAATCTCAAGGCATAACGCGTCCAGATAGGCATCCATCTTCCCCGCCCACACATCTGCCGGAGAAGAGCTGAACGAACAATAAGAGCATATGCTTGGACAGAACGGTATCCCGACATATAAACTGAATCCATCCCTGCAGTCCAGCTTTTTCAGCAAAGCATGCTCCCGAAGCGCGATTCCGGTTGCAAGATCTGCTTTTTCTTCCGAAACTCCAAATTCATTGATCAAATATTGTATTACTTCATGAGGAGGCATTTTTTCCTCCAGCTTCTGCATGGCAAGCTTAGTCGGCCGCACTCCCGTAAGCATCCCCCAAGCCTGAAAATGCCCCGTCATACGTGTGAGATATTGATATACAAGTCCTGTCACCCATTTTTTGCGTTCCTGCCTGCATTCCTCGGCGTCTCCCATCTCAACGACATCTTTCTCTGCAATGGAAAAGCAAGAGTCCTCGTCCAGCCTAAGGGTTACGAGAGGTTCTTGCTCAGGATCCACTTTTTGCTCAATTTCCGACTTTGGAAAAAAAGCCTTCACAATATGATATAAACTGTACGTAAACAGTGTTTCTTTACATGTTATCGTTATCATGTCTCATTCTTCTCCGCACCGGCAGTCCTGCCGGCTGCTGCCGGCATCAGACTTCCTCATTATATAATCTTTCGTGTCCTATTGTAGTTGCTTCCATATGACCGGGATAGACAACTGTCTCTTCCGGAAGTGTAAATAATTTTTCTCTGACAGAATGCACCAGTTTCGCCATACTTCCTGTGGGAAGATCGGTCCGTCCCACACTCTGGCAGAACAGTGTATCCCCGCTGAACAATACCTTCTCTTTTTCAAGATAGTAGCAGCATCCGCCCTGCGTATGCCCCGGTGTAAAAACAACTCTGACCTTTATCCCGGCAGCGTCAATCTCCTGACCGTCCGCCACATATACCGCATCTTTAAACACATACCCGCAGGTAAGACCATCCGTCAGGTTATATACTGCATTTTCCAAAAGTGCCTTTTCCTCCTCATGGGCATAAACCGGTACCGGAAACTCCTTTAAAAACCCGTCTATCCCCATAATATGGTCAAAATGCCCGTGGGTCAGGAGAATTGCCTGAAGCTTCAGACCGTTCTCCCTGATATATTCTGTCACTCGTGCATCATAATACGGAGCATCAACCATGAAACATTCTTTTGTGTCATTATTCACTGCCAGATAGCAATTTGTCTGCATCATTCCGATAATAAACTGTTTGATCTCCATTACGTGTCACCCCACTGTCCTTTCAATATCAAGTATGCACTGTACCTGGCGCAGTTTTTCAATCACATGATTCAGCTCAGAACGCCCCTTGACAATAAACCCGACCTCGATGGTCGCAGTTCCCTTCTTACTTGTCCTGATATTCATAGACTTCACATCAATCTTAGCTTCCGTAAAAATCTTACTGATTTCCATCAAAAGCCCTACCTGGTCGTACGCGTACATCTTAAGCTCTGCCAGATACTGGCCGTTTCCTTCTTTTTCCACACTTCTTTCCCACTCAGCGGGAATCAGACGCTGCCGTTCTTCATCAGAAAGGTGGATCATATTCACGCAGTCGGTGCGATGAATCGACATTCCGCGCCCACGGGTAACGAAACCAACTATATCATCTCCCGGAACCGGGTTGCAGCACTTGGAAAAACGCACTGCCATATCATCAATTCCTTTGACTACAATACCGCTGGTGGATCTTGCGATGTGGACCGTCTGCTTCGATGCTTCGGAAATTTTCTCCAGAATTGCTTCATCTGTCAGCTCTTTTGCATGCTCTTTTTCATATTCTTCCAGCAGGCGGTTCACGACCTGCCCTTCCTTCAGGCCGCCGTGCCCGATCGCCGCCAGCACGGCATCCCAGTCACGAAAGCCGTATTTGTGCTGTACAATCTGCTGGTACTTTGGTTTTGTAATATCAGATACGGAAATACCTTTTGCCTTACAGTAGGCATTGATCAGCTCCCGTCCCTTGATTATATTATCTTCTTTATATTGACGTTTAAACCACTGATTAATCTTTGACTTTGCCTGTGTACTCTTAACAATATTCAGCCAGTCCCTGCTCGGTCCTTTTGAATTCTGGGATGTCAGGATTTCAATACGGTCCCCGTTCTGAATCTTGTAATCAATATTAACCAGCTTTCCGTTCACTCTTGCCCCTACCATCTTATTTCCTACGGCACTGTGGATCGCATATGCAAAATCCACCGGCGTGGAACCGTTCGGCAGGCTCTTCACATCCCCGTTCGGGGTGAAACAGTATACTTCTTCTGCAAATAAATCGAAATCGCCTTTTAACAGACTTAAAAATTCTCTGTTATCGGACATGTCCCGCTGCCATTCCAGTATCTGGCGCAGCCAGCTTAACTTTTCTTCCTCACGGGCCTTCACATTTTTCGATGCGCTCGGTCCTTCTTTATATTTCCAATGAGCGGCAATACCGTATTCCGCTGTCTTATGCATCTCCTCGGTCCTGATCTGGATCTCGAACGGCTGGCCGGAAGGTCCGATCAGTGTGGTATGCAGAGACTGGTACATATTTGCCTTCGGCATCGCAATATAGTCTTTGAACCTGCCCGGAACAGGTGTATACATCTCATGGATGACTCCGAGTGCCCCATAACAGTCTTTCACAGAATCTACAATAATGCGGACGGCAAACAGGTCATACACCTGGTCAAGAGTCTTGTTCTGATTAACCATCTTTTTATAAATACTGAACAAATGCTTAACACGTCCGTAAACCTTTGCTTTTATATGGGCGTTTTTCATATGGGTGGACACTTCTTCGACGATCTGCTGGACAAATTCTTCCCTTTTTGTTTTCCTCTCGTTCAGATCTTTAACGAGCTGATAATACACATCAGGCTGAGAATACTTTAACGACAGGTCATCCAGCTCGATCTTCAGCTTGGAAATACCGAGGCGGTGGGCGATCGGTGCATAAATATCCATCGTCTCCCTGGCTTTCTCAAGCTGTTTCTCCGGAGTCATAAATTCCAGCGTACGCATATTGTGCAGGCGGTCTGCAAGCTTGATGATGACAACCCTGATATCCTTTGCCATTGCAAGAAACATCTTACGGAGATTCTCTGCCTGTACTTCCAGCTTATCCTGTGAGTAAGGAAGCTTTCCGAGCTTAGTAACACCGTCGACGAGAAGTGCGACCTCGTCTCCGAATTCTCTTGCTACATCCTCTACAGTAGCATCCGTATCCTCAACAGTATCATGCAGGATACCTGCCACGATCGTCTCTTTATCCATCTCCAGGTCTGCAAGGATGATTCCTACCCACAGTGGATGGATAATATATGGTTCTCCGGATTTTCTTCGCTGATCCTTATGCTCCGATGATGCAAGGCGATATGCTTTCTCTATCATTGAAAGATCAGCAGACGGATGATATTTCTTGACTTTCTCGATCAGCACCTGATACAGCTTATCCGGATCCTGATAATCTTCCGGATTCATCACTGCGTGACCGTCAACAATTTCCAGGTTTTGATTCAGAAGTTCATATTCACATGTTCCAGCCATATCTCATCCCCCTTTTAAAAAACATATGATAAAGTATAACACCATTTTCCGATTTTTCAAAGCATAATTGTCGCGATTTGTAAGTTATTATCGCTTTTTTGGCCCTACTGATAATTCACAACCGTAATCTGCAGGGTACGTCTTCTCTGATATTCATTTACCGAAGGGTAAAATGTAAATGCCATTCTTTCTTTTTGTTTCATTGTATTCAGGCATGCCTGTACATCGCCAAAATAAACAGCATCCATCCTGTTTCCATTTACATCTTCCGCCTGAAATTTCAGCACGTTATGATTCTTCCCGATTATACGTGGCTGAATCACCCGGAGATTTTTTTCCGCAAACAAAGGTTTTGCATTTCCTTTTCCAAAAGGCTCCAGGATGTCCAGTTCCTGAATCAGATTCTCTGTTATATAAGGAAACGGAAGCTGCATGTCAATGGATACCTTTTCCGTCATATCCTCTTCTGTCAGCGTACACAGCTCATTGATGGTTTCACGGAATCTTTCTACGTTTTTCTCTTCAATGGACAGTCCCGCCGCCAGCTTATGTCCGCCAAACCTGGTAAACAACGCGCGGCATTTATTCATCTCTTCAAACATATTGTAGCTTTCAATGGAACGCCCTGAGCCCTTTACCCCATGTTCTCCTCTGGTGAGTACAAAAACCGGACGGTAATAGCGTTCCCGGATGCGGCCCGCGATAATTCCCGCGATACTTTCATGGCAGTCCGGTAGGAAAACAACGAACACACGGTCATCTTTTAATGATGTGGTTTCTATCAGCTCCACAGCCTGTTCCACACCTTTTTCCGTCATCTCCTTCCGGCTGTCATTTAATGCTTTTAAATCTTCCGCCAGCATCACCGCCTCCCGCCTTCCGGAAGCATTTAAAAGCTCAAGAGCCCTCTTCGCCGTATCCAGACGGCCGCTGGCATTAATACACGGTCCGATGACAAAACCGATATGATATGCGCTGAGATTTTCAAATGGTATGCCGTTACATTCAATCAATGCCCTCAGTCCCGGACTCTTAGTACGTTTCAGCATATCCAGCCCCTGTTTGACAAAAATCCGGTTTTCTCCTTTCAAATCCATCACATCACCGACGGTCGCTATTGCCACATTTTCCATCAGGTCATCCACTTCATCCGCATCATGTCCCATCACCTCATAAAGTGCTTCAACCAGCTTATATGCCACGGCCGCGCCGCAGAGACCTTTAAACGGATACGGGCATTCCACCCTGTGGGGGTCTACGACAGCATCCGCAGGAGGCACCAGATATTCACGCTCACCCCCCGCTTCCAGAAACGGAACTTCGTGATGATCCGTCACGATAATCGTCATCCCGTTCTGTTTTCCGTATGCGATTTCATCCATCGCCGCAATGCCGTTATCACAGGTAATGATCGTATCGATTCCGTCCTCTATCGCCCTGTCTATCAGCATCCGGTTCAGTCCGTACCCCTCCCGGATGCGGTCCGGGATATCCGTGTCAGCTTCCGCCCCGAGCCTTGAAAGACCCTCCTGCAAAATATAAGTGGCATTCACCCCGTCGATATCATAATCACCAATAATACGTATCGGCATCCGCTCTCTGATTTTTTCCGCCAGGATCTCCACGGCCTTGTCCATGTCCTTCATCAGCATTCCGTCATATAAATCAGCAATTGTCCCATTCAGATAAAAATCAATCGCTTTATCACCGATAATATCCCTGTTTCTTAAAAGGCGTGCCGTGATCGGTGAAATATGATATTTTTTTGAGATTGCCTGGAAATCAGCCTTTTTCATGGAAACATACCATTTCTCCATCTTGTATCCTCCCGAACATGTAATTCTTCTGTATTTGGAAGACAACGATTCGTTCCAAACTGTTATTCTTATATTAAGAAAAGGTGACAGCTTCACTGATGTGAAAACAGTCCCCTTTTCTTTCATACTGCAATTATATTTTGATTACTCTTTTAAGCTGCTTTTTTCCCAAACTTCTTTTTCATGACATACCACAGTGCACCTGTGATGCATACAGAAGAATATCCTCCGCATATAATACCTACCATAAGCGGAAGGGCAAATTCCTTGATAGAGCTTACTCCGAGCACATACAATACCGCTACCATAACAAAAGTTGTCAGCGAAGTATAAATGCTTCGTGTCAGAGTGTTTGTGATACATCTGTTGACCAAAGTGTCCAGGCCTTCGTTTCTGCTCTTTGTCTTAAGCTCTTCACGGATACGGTCGAAGATAACGATCGTCGCGTTGATGGAATAACCGACAATCGTAAGCATACATGCGATAAATGTATTTCCCACGGAAATCCTGGACACCACATAAAACGCCAGTACAACCAGGACGTCATGGACAAGTGCCACAACCGCACTGGTCGCAAAACGAACGTCATTAAACCTGAACCAGATATACAGAAGCATGCAGATTGTCGCAACGATCACTGCTACAGCCGCATCCTGTCTCATTTCGGAGCTTACGGTTGAACTGATGTTTTCTGTCGTGATTTCATCTTCATTGACATCAAAATTCTCAACCATCGCGTTGTTGAAAGCTTCACGTTTGTCAAGGTCAAGTGTCTGCGTCTTGAAAATAACCTGGTTGGTTCCTTCTACTTTCTGAACCTGGACATTATTGTCCCCCGTCGCATCCTCAATCAGAGGAACGATCTCACTGTCAATTTCATCAAGAGTATAATTCTCGTTAAATGTTACATTTGTGGATGTACCGCCCTTGAATTCCATACTGTAGTTCAGCGCGCCATTACCCTGTGCGCCATTCACTCCCATAAACACAAATCCAAGTACGATTACCGCTGCAGAAATGCCAAAGAACACTTTTCTCTTTCCGAGGAAATTAATCGGTGCTCTCTCTTCTTTCTTAGCTCCAGTATACAGGCTTTCCTTTTTAAGGCCGATTGCATAGAATGCATAGCTGATAAGCCTTGTGATAAATAATGCCGTAAACAGAGAAACAGCAATACCAAGAATCAATGTCTGTGCAAATCCCTTTACAGAACCGCTTCCTTTCAAAAGCAGCACGATCGCTGCAATAAGGGTCGTAATGTTACCGTCCACGATAGCAGATGTTGCTTTCTGGAAACCTGTCCCCAGAGCTGCCTTAACCGACTTTCCGGCATATATTTCTTCCCTCACTCTGGCGAAAATAATAACGTTGGCATCTACTGCCATACCGATATTGAGGACGATACCTGCAATACCCGGAAGAGTAAGTGTAATATCAAATGCATTCAAAAGAACAATTACAAGTCCGGTATAAACAAGAAGTGCCAGGCTTGATGCAAATCCCGGAAGGCGATATACAACGCACATGAAAATGATAATAAGAAGCAGTCCGATTGCTCCGGCCATCAGACTTGTGCTGATTGCCTGCTCACCAAGCTGTGCCCCTACCACATTAGAGCGAAGTTCTTCCAGTTCAAGGTTCAGTCCACCGATACGGATCGTGGAAGCAAGTTTGTCCGCTTCTTCATATGTCATGCTTCCTGAAATCTGAGCTTTACCATCACTGATTACCGCATTAACACTCGGTACGCTTACAAATTCCCCATCATAATAAATACCGATTGTTTCTTCGGAAGCATATGCAGCCTCTGTAGCTTCTGCAAACTTGGCTGTACCTTCATCATTCAGCTCCAGGTCAACAACATTCTTCTTCTGTCCTGTAAGCTGTTCTTCGGTTGTTGCCGCCGAAGCTGTCTTCACATCTGCTCCTGTCAGTACAATGGAGCCATCTGCCTGCAATTCTTCAATCGTCTTATTCAACTGATATGAGGAACCGCTATAAGAATAGTTTTCGCTTCCGTCACTGCCTGTCTCCTTGATAAAGTACAGAGAGCCCGGCTGTCCGAGTTCTTCCAGAATCTGGTTCGCATCTGTCACACCCGGTATCTCAATGCTGATACGGTCATCACCTTCCTGATATACAGACGCCTCAGTGCTGTACTGCTCGACACGTTTCTGCAGTTTGTAAATTGTATCCGCCATATCTTCTGCGGACGGTGCACCGCCCTTTACCTGATATGTAATGCTGACGCCTCCTTCGAGGTCAAGGCCCAGATTAATATTCTCGGCAGCGCCCGTTTTGTTTTTCCCCAGTCCCATAAATGCCGTATATCCCAGAAATACAATCAGGGCGGCAACAAGAATCAGGCTGAGGATACCTCTGCTCTTCTTCATGTTTTTCATTGCTTTTTTCATTTCCTTTCTTCATCTGACACTTCATCTGCCAATGCAGCTTTTATCATAATTGCACACTCCACGCGCTTACGTTCCATCTCGCAGCTCACGTCGTATGTATCATGAATTGTGTTGTGGAACTTATAGGAATTCGCCATACAGCCGCCGCTGCAGTAAAATCTCGCGAAACAGTTCCTGCATTTCTCTTTCGAGTACACACTGCAGGATCTGAATTCATCTGCGATTTCAGGCTTTGTAATCCCCTCATCCACATTTCCCATAAGAAACTCTTCCTGACCTACGAACTGATGGCAGGGATACAGATCCCCCCACGGCGTTACAGCCAGGTATTCTGTTCCGGAACCACATCCGGATAATCGTTTTGCAACACAGGGACCGCCTTCAAGGTCCAGCATGAAATGGAAGAAGGTAAACCCTTTCCCTTCACGCTCCCTGTCCACCATTGTCTTCGCAAGGATATCATACTCCCGGAAAATCTGGGGAAGGTCATTTTCTCTGATTGCATAAGGGTCCGTGTCGTCACCGACAACGGGTTCTATCGATATCTGTTCAAATCCCAAATCCACGAAATGCATCACGTCTTTGGAAAAATCTAGATTATCGCGGGTAAAAGTTCCACGGATGTAATACTTCTGCTGATTCCTGCTCCGGGCAAGCTTCTGGAACTTCGGGACTATCAGGTCATAACTTCCCTTTCCGTTACGGAACGGCCTCATCCGGTCGTTGACTTCTTTACGCCCGTCAAGGCTTAAAACCACGTTATCCATCTCCCGGTTTACAAATTCCTGAACTTCGTCGTTCAGCAGAACTCCATTTGTCGTCAGGGTAAAACGGAAATGTTTGTCATGCAGTTTTTCCTGTTCTCTTCCGTAAGCGACCAGTTTTTTGACCACTTCCCAGTTCATCAAAGGCTCACCGCCGAAGAAATCCACCTCAAGATTCCTCCTGCTTCCTGAATTTTTAATCAGAAAATCGAGGGCCTTCTTTCCGACCTCATACGACATCAGCGCTCTTCTTCCGTGATATTCTCCTTCCTCCGCAAAACAATACCGGCAGGCAAGATTACAGTCATGTGCGATGTGGAGGCAAAGTGCTTTTACCACGGTTTTCCTTTGCTTCACGACATCAATATAATCCTCATAGACATCTCTGGCGAATAATTTCCCGCCTTCTGTCAACTCAATGACTGCCTCCAGAATATCCCTGATATCTTCCTCAGGATATGTATTGCCAAGCTCCTCTGCAAGATATGCAGAAACGCTCTCTTCCTTAAGTGTCTCAGCCGTGTGAAACGGATTCTGCTTCTCCAGGCAGGCGATTACATCATATGCCGTCTTGTCCACCACATGAACAGATCCGCTGTTCACATCAAGGACAATATTGTACCCATTATTCTGGTACTGATGAATCACAGCAGTTACCTCTCTTTCTAACTTGTTCTAACAAGGATAAGGCAGCGGCCAAAGCCGCTGCCCATAAAGCGGATGGCATCTCCGCTGTTGCTGCTTGCTCTTACTTTTCCTGATTTCTCTTACTTCTTCTGTTCACAAACCTGATTTCCAACTGTGCAGGATGTCTTGCATGCTGACTGGCAGGATGTCTGACATTCACCGCATCCACCCTTCTTAACTGTATTGTTCAGCGTCTGAGTGTTCAAAGTCTTGATATGTTTCATGATTCGTCCTCCTACTGTTTCGTGCTATAGTGCTTCCACTGCGACCTATTATAACATAACACCTTCCGTTTTAAAAGAACTTTTTTATGAAAACATCCCTCCAAGAGTTCCTCCCCCAGCGCACATCAGAAATGTTGCCAGTACATTTGCTCCGTTTGCCTGTAACGAGTGGTAAATCCCAAAGGAAATCAGGAGCAGAAGCGCAAAATAAAGGATTCCTACGATCAGCCCCCATATGAACTTTCTCTTTCCTGCCTTTTTACCGATAAAAAAACCTCCCAGGAATGTTGACAGAACATAAATTACAATAATCCCCGCTGCGACCTTTTTTTCATCAAGGTTCATTTTATACAGCAGCATTGCCAGAAGCATCAGCAGGAATGCCGACAAAACAAATGCACACAGAAGAGCCTTGATTATCCATACGATTTTAATCTCAGCTTCCTGTGTGCGTACTGTATGATTTTCCATAACCGTCCCCCTGTTCACATTGCATGTCAGCCGTTACTGAGATATTTTATGAACCTCCGGTTGCGATTATGTCTGTTTTACTGCTGCTTCTGTTTTACTGTTGCTGAGTTTACTGCTCCATCTGTTTTCCGAGAAATGCCGCCGCACACATCACCACCTTGCACTCCGCCTCGCCAAATTTATTCTTTTCCCCTTTATTGAGCAGAATCACCGAACCGATGATATCTCCCTCACAAAGTATCGGTGAAATAATCTCCGACTGATACCCGCTCATATTATCAACGACATCGACGAATCTATTTGTTCCCTGTTCTGCAATAACCTGTTCCCTCATCCTCATGGTCTTTTCCATATCTTTGCCTATATATTTTTCCTGAAAATCACGTTTCCCGGCTCCCGCCGCCGCAATCACCTGATCGTTATCTGTGATGCACACGGTGCACCCCATCGTCTGAGCAAGGCTTTCCGCATACTGACCTGCCAGCGTCCCAAGTTCTCCGATAGGAGAATACTTCTTTAAAATCACTTCTCCTTCCCGGTCGGTAAATATCTCCAGCGGGTCTCCTTCCCTTATACGCAGTGTACGTCTGATTTCCTTCGGAATCACTACGCGGCCAAGCTCATCTATTCTACGAACGATTCCTGTAGCTTTCATATATGAATTCCTCCATTTACTGTACTAAACATTTCTGGAAATAGTATCTGTAAATGGATGTATTTTATACATTCAGCTATACCATGTTCAATAAAAAGCTCTTGGGACATGTTCATATGACAGAATGCTGTGAAACCCATTTTATCAGCTATTGAAAAATACACTTTATTCTGCTAAAATTGAGAAAGTCCGAATAAAGATGAAAGATAGGGAGAATGCTATGAGTTTAACAATACCAATTGAAACTTCTGCCAGACATATCCATCTCTGTGAAGAAGATTTCAAAATATTATTTGGTCCTGATGCGAAACTCACTTATGTAAAAGAATTGAGCCAGCCAGGGCAATATGCCTGCCGGGAACGTGTGGCAGTCGTAGGTCCGAAAGGCCGTTTTGATAAGGTAGTTATCCTGGGGCCTTTCCGTTCCAAAACCCAGGTAGAGATTTCCGTGACAGACGCAAGAAAACTTGGTATTCCGGGGGTCATTCGCCAATCAGGGGAAACTGCCGGAACCCCCGGATGTACACTTATCGGTCCTGCCGGCAGTCTTGAGTTAAAAGAGGGCGTAATCGTCGCAAAACGTCACATACACATGACGCCGATCGATGCCATGCGTGCCCGTGTAAAAGATAATGATATTGTATTTGTCATCACAACAAGCTACGAACGTTCCCTCATCTTTTCCGATGTAGTGGTACGTGTCAGCCCTTCCTTTTCCCTTGCAATGCATGTGGATACTGATGAGGCGAATGCATTTGCAAATGAAGACAACCCGACCGGTGTTATCCTGAAATTATTTGACGGGCACACATATAATCTGCAGCTCTGGGCAGAAGAACTACAGTCAGGAATCAATCGATAACGGGCTTCATTGTAACTGGCAGAATAAAATGATTGCCGGCCGGTTTTTGAAATCTTCCGTCAATCCATTTTTAAATTAACAATACAACTAATTAATTTACAAGCACAATTTCTATAATTACAGGAGGGATTTATAATGAGTAAAATCGATGAAGTAAGAAGTGCAATGATCGCCGCCATGAAAGCCGGCGAAAAAGAACGGAAAGCAGCTCTGTCTTTTCTGCTTTCCTCTCTGAAGAACAAAGCCATTGATAAACGTGCTGACCTGACAGAAGAAGAAGAAGGACAGGTGATCCTCAAGGAAATCAAGCAGCTGAAAGAAACGCTGGACATGACCCCGACGGACAGGACCGACATTATTGAAGAATGTAAGCTTCGCATTTCCGTTATCGAGGAATTTGCCCCGAAGATGATGGGCGAAGAAGAAATCAAAGCTGTCGTTCAGGAAGTTCTTAACAGCCTCGGAATTGATTCCCCGACTCCGAAGGATAAAGGAAAGATTATGAAAGAGCTTATGCCAAAGGTAAAAGGCAAAGCTGACGGTAAGCTTGTAAGCGAGATCGTTGCATCTTTCATGGAGTAAACTTATGTTCGCATTAATATTCAACCAGATGCTGAAAATGCTTTTCATCATGCTGCTGGCTTTTATCTGTTATCGGGTAAAACTGGTGAATCAGGAAGGGAACCGCAGTTTTTCCAACCTGCTTCTTCTGGTCGTCAATCCATGCCTGATCATCACAGTATATCAGGTCGACTACGACACAGAGCTGATAAAAGAACTCTTGCTGACGCTGTGTACTGCTTTCGCCGCACATGGCGTCGCTATTCTGATCGCACGGATATTTATCCGTGAAAAAGGAAATCCGGATTTTAATATTGAGCGGTTCACTGCCATATACTCCAACTGTGGGTTCATCGGCATCCCTCTGATCAACAGCATTCTCGGAAGCAAAGGAGTGTTTTATCTCTCCGCATATATTACCGTATTCAATCTTCTGGTCTGGACACATGGTCTGGGGCTGATGAACGGAGAACATTCCGGAAAAATTTCCGGCAAACAGTTCAGGGAAATCCTGACTTCCCCGATGATTCTTGCAACGGTGGGCTCCCTGATTCTGTTCTTTTTACAGATCCGTCTTCCGCAGACCCTGCTGGACGCTATGACCTATGTTGCTGACATGAATACACCTCTGGCGATGATGGTAGCAGGATTCTCTGTGGCACAGACAGATTTTAAAAAAGTGTTCCGCAAACTGCAGATATACAAAGTATGTATTCTGAAGCTTCTGGCTGTTCCGCTTGCTGTTTTGGTTCTTTTGTCTGTCTGCCGGATTGACAGAAATGTTGCGTACACTGTCCTGGTTGCGGCAGCATGTCCGTCGGCAACCACTGCCACGATGATGGCCATTCGTTATAATAAAAATTATACTTACGCATCAGAAATATTTTCGTTTACAACAGTGCTATCAATTATCACTATTCCGGCTATAACCTTTATCGCCGGATTCCTGATTTAAACAGGCAATTGAAAATGCCGCCCGATTATCTGTACCGATAAAACGGCGGCATTTTGTATCAGCCACTTTTTAAAACTCTTCTGATTAATCACTCTGTCACGTTACAGGTTCTATCCCGCACACATATAGCTCATCTTCTTCCACACGAAACTTAATCTCCCAGCCTTCAAACTGCATTCCATATATCCGTTCCGGGTCGTTCTGATAGGATGGTCTCGGATCCTGCCGGAGAATCTGGCAGAGTACCTTTTCATCCTCCGATTTCATAATGTTCCGCAGATGCCCGGGAAATTCCACCTTCAATCTGTCCTCTTTTACAACAGCAGAAAAGCCACCTGAAGCCTCAGACCTGCTGTCTATATGCGGGAGATATGGCTTGATATCATAAATCGGTGTTCCGTTCATCAAATCGGCCCCTTTTATATGCAGCACAGGACCTTTCGGCGTCTGCCATTCTATCCGGGTCAATTCCACCACTGACAGCCCGATCGGGTTCGGACGGAACGGAGACCTCGTTGCGAACACTCCCTTTCTTTTATTCCCGCCAAGTCTTGGCGGTCGGACCGTAGGAGACCATTTATCCCGTACCGATTCTGAAAATTCCCACAAAAGCCAGATATGAGAATACTCTTCCAAACCTTTAAGTGCATCCGGATTCCGGTATTCCGGCTCAAAAATAATTCTCGCCAGAGTATCTGCCAGGCAGCTCTGCCTTGGAATGCCGAATTTCTCCGGAAAACCATTTTCAATTATCGCAATCGGATGTAATATCATGCTTTTTTCCTTCCCTTTATTGTTTTTATACAAAGAACCGGCATCAAAAACTTTTCTGTGCGCCACAATTATCGGACCGCCTGCATACGGAATCGTTTTAATGCGAAATCGTCCTAAGAAACAAGGGACAGCAATCGCTGCCCCTTGCATATTCTGCCATATATTCAGCACAATTTATTCATCAATCTCCGTGTAGCGGCTGATGATTGTTGCACACTCTGCACGGTTTGTACTGCCCTGAGGGTCAAGCACCTTCGGTTCTTCGCCTTTACCGCTGATAATGCCTTTTGCTGTGCACCATTCCATTCCGTCTACCGCGAATTTCTGAACCTTATCCCCATCTGGGAATCCACTCAGGCTCTTTGACTCTGATGTATCCAGTTCCTTGTAATTTGCATATCTGTACATCATGACAGCCATCTGTTCACGCGTGATATTATCTGACGGACCAAATTTACCAGTATCAGAATAGCCGGTTACGATACCTTTTTCTGCAGCCCAGAGGATTGCATCCGTATACCAGATATTGTCCTGCACATCCGGGAACTTATCGGAATATTCAACCTTCGGCTCGCCCTCCATACGATAAAGAATAACTGCAAACTGTGCCCTTGCAAGATTCTGATCCGGTCCGAAGGTTTTTTCATCCAGACCGGTCATGAGTTCTTTTACGTATACATCATATACGTAATCATAGAACCACTCACCTTCACTGACATCCTCATATGGAAGCTCTATTTCTATCGGTTCATCAGGCTTCTTACTTAAGCCTTCCAGTGCCTTGGTCAGATCCTCCAGCGCAGATGCAATCTGCTCTTCTGTCGCATCAGGGTCTGCGGAAACCTTCTTTGCGGCAAGCAAAGCTGTTTCAAATGCCTTGTAAGATTCTTCTGTATAAAGATCTTTATCTGCTTCTGCTTTTGCAGCTTCCTTAATCTTTGCTTGAAGTGCAGTCTTATCCGGTACGGTCGGTTCCGGATCTGTTCCTGGATCTGGGTCTGTTCCCGGATCCGTCGTCTTCTCAACGAGCTTCAGGGATACCATTGCCGCATCAAGTGCTCTCTTCATAATTTCAACATCATTTGCATCCGGATTTTCTGATGCTGTCAGGGTTTTTGCTTCCTGAATCTTATCCTGCAGCGCATTCCATGAACCTTCTGTATAATTGTTGTTCTCTATTGTCTCAGCCTGACTGATTTTTGCCTGAAGACCTTCGACATCAGCAGTAACACTTGCCAGATGTATTTTTAACTCTGCCGCAGAACCATTATTATTTACCGCTTCCAGATAAACAAGGCGCACATGTTTTGTTGTTACTGTATCAAATGTAAGTTCATATGTTCCTGTACCTGTCAGGCCTGTTCCTTCTTTTACTGTCGTATAGGTCTGACCGTCATCACTGACCTGAATTTCATATTTGCTCGGATTTCCGTTTGTCCCTGTCTGACGGGTAACGTAGGTAATTCCGTTTATCGCCGTCGGCTGTGCCATTTCCAGGTCAATCCAGTGCGGCATAGTTTCAATAGACCACTGAGAATGCCACATAGTAGTCAGATCATCGTCCAGAACCTTGCCTGGCGCGGAACCACCATCCTGATAGGATGATGCTGTCGCAGTAATTGTAGTATTATCAACATAGTTAACATTTGCTTTTGTTTTTACTTCCAAAGCTGCAAGTGCCTCGGCAAGCTGTGCTTCATATCCGTCTACCGTACTCTGCATTGATGCCGGAAGATCTTCCCTGACAGAAGAAAGCACACGATTCAGGTTTTCCACAGATTCATCCGTAAACGATGACATATCTTCAAGAACCAGATCTTTATATGCATTCACACGGCTGTAATCCGCTTTCTCATAATCTGTCTTTTCAATTTCAGCACTTATCATCTCTGTCAGTTCCTCAACAGCCGATGCGTCCGCCGAATACTGAATGAAGATTTCCTCCGCCTGTTTAACATATCCTGCAAGAGTCGTGTTTTCATTCTCTTTCAAAAGTGCTTCTGCTGTCAGCACTGCGTAATCGAGTTCCATTGTTGAAGCAAAGTCATCATTTCCACCAAGACGTACATCATCCACATATCCGATAAATGCATTCGTCTCACTTCCGACTCTTTCCATCGGGATCATCATTGTTGCCAGCATTGGCCTTCCTTCGATCCTCTCATCATCGCCAAGCGTATCTATAAGCTTTCCGTTCACATAAAGCTGTACCACATTCTGCTGATTCTTGATTTCCAGTTCAACCCATTCATTAACCGGAAGCTCATAATTAAAGGAATAATCAAAATTCTCTCTGGACAGTCCTACTTTTCCTGTTTCTTTCTGAACTGCTTTGATACTTCCGTAACTGCTCTCAAACAGGATCTGTTCGTCTGTACTGTCTGAAGTTCTCTTTACTTTTACTCTTAAGTCATTTCCAAGACCTGCAGTTGTAAGAGGTGTTGAAGCGTAGCTTTCATCTCCGTTAAGCTTCAGTGCATTTCTTCCGTCGACAGCTTCAATAGAAGCATTCTTCAATTCTGTAATATCATAGGAATTTGCAGAAGCATCTGTCTTATCATCCATCGGAAGGTTGACAATTGCACCTTCTTCATCAATGCTCTCAACCTCGTAACCAAAATTCGTTCCCGGTGCATCCCCGAGTTCTTCATCCAATGCCTTCGCTTCGTTCAGGCTCATCGCATCTTCACTCTTGCCCCAGAGTTTTGCACCCATCAGAGGAATTGCATTTTCAATACGGTCAAACACATCATATTCACTGACACCGTTGTTCAAATAGTCTGTCATATCATTCCATACTGCAAATGCACCGCCGAGCATCTGGCTGTCTCCTGCCGGAATGGTAACACCTCCGATAGAGTTGAGCGGCAGATTGTACAGAGTACCGTCATTCAGATAATCATAATAATACCCTGCGTTTGGAACAATATAATAATTTCCGTCATTACAGTTGATCAGGTCGAAGCCTTCTTCATACATCTGATCCATGTTCGCCCATCCAAAGTTCCACAGGTTCATCTGTACACCTTCGCCCGGAACATCCACAGAACCGTCGCCTTTGATAGAAGTGAGACTTCCCCAGATACGCGGTGTCCTGCCGCTTGCTTTTACATAAGAAATCATATCATTGCTGAATCTTCTGTAAGCATTTCCGTCTGCACTATATTCATCTGCACCGATGTGAACGATGGTATCTTCGTCGAATACCGGATCTGCAAGGTCTGTACCCATGTATTCGTCAAAAATACTTTTTACAAATGCAAAACTTTCGTCATACTTTGTTGTCAGATTCAAATGGTCATTGTCACGTCCATATGTCCCGTGACGAAGATCAGGTCTTACCTTGGTCAAAGCAAGTGAATGTGCCGGGGTATCGATCTCCGGAACAATATTTACACCACAAACACGAGATTCCTTGATAAATGCCCTGAATTCATCTTTTGTATAGAATACGTCCGTGCTGGTAAGATCTGCCTGGTTCAGTCCGCCGTTGCCGCCTTCCTTAATATCTGATTCCAGACGGAATCCGGAATATGCCTGCATTGCGTCCTCCCCTGCATTTGTGTAGTTTTCCAGCGGAATAAGGTTATCATTCAAGTGTACCTGGAAATCATTCATTTTGTACCAGGACATTTCTTTTACTACCTGTTTCAGATAATCCATTGTAAATGTCTTTCTTCCGACATCCAGAATGAACCCGCGCACTTCGTAAAGAGGATAATCCCTTGTTTTTCCTTTCGGAATCGTACCTGTCTGTTTCAGACT
Organism: Lachnospiraceae bacterium; assembly: GCA_004556565.1. Classification (GTDB taxonomy): domain Bacteria; phylum Bacillota; class Clostridia; order Lachnospirales; family Lachnospiraceae; genus Schaedlerella. The sequence goes on from SFGN01000028.1 coordinate 21,753, forward strand.
CTGGAGAATCGTCCTTGTTGCCCAGTACGCACCCGTCGTTGTCTCAGAATAAACTGCGACAGAATCTTCGATTTCCATATAATAGCCTTCATCCTTCAGACCGGTAATCGTTGTCTCTTTGGCATCGCCAAAGTAGAAGTCTCCTGCAGCTGCAGAAGATTTCGTTCCGACTGAAATCTGCAGGTTCTTTCCAAAAAGTTCTTCATAATCAGAAGCAAGCTCTTCTGCCACATCTCTGTAGCTTTCATCTGCAATTATGATTTTGCTGCTGTCTGTCGGTTTAAACTCGCCGCTGCCGCCTTTCCATTCTCTCAGCTCCGGAAGAATGGAAGGTGCCGTGTTGTCACTTTCCTCAACAATGTAGATTCCCGGAACAGTAACTTCCACCTCTTTAAAGGAATAGTTCTCTGTCCAGTCCTCCGTGTCTTTTTCCGTTATTTTAAAAGATACTTTTACCTTTGTATCTACAAGAGGTCTGTGGATTGTCAGGTCATCGTCCACCACCTGCTCATAATCCGTGCCGTTATATACTGCTGTATAAGTATCGGATTCAGGAATATGTACAGTCAATTTTTCGTCATCCGCGGACGGAGCATCAACAGTTATGCCTTCTGCAAATGAATCCATTGTCTCAGTTGAAGCTGGTATACCGCCGTATACTTCCAGCTCATAAATCGAAACAGTATTCCATTCAATGCCTCCGTCCGGATCTTCCGCTGTGAATGAATCGATATAAAGTCTGACATATCTCGCCTTCTGTACACTGTCCAGCGTCACCGTCTCTTTGATACTTGCCGGACGCTCAGTGAAAACCTTCGCATCCGTCCAGTCAGAATCTGCCATCGGACTGCTGAGCGTATCTGCAAGCTGCACTTTATATGCTGTTGCTTTTCTGTTCTCCCAGAAAATCTTAATCGTCTGGACATTCATTTCTTTGCCCAGGTCTACATAAATCCAGTGCGGTCCGTCTCCTATATCGCTTCCCCAGCGTGAAGTCCTGCTTGAAGTATCTCCGTCCACAGCATTGGATGCTGTCACTGTTGATGCCTCCTCAGAACTTGCCACTGCAGTTTTTCCACGTGCAACATTTTCATTCGGGTCCTGCATATCACCGCTTAAATACTTCACTTTAAAATCCCGGCAGGAAACACTCGGATATCCATATACTCCGGTTACCTCCAGTTTGACATAACGGCCGCTTACTGCGTGCTCAAAGTCTCTTCGGATCTTGCAGCAGTATTGCCTGTTCTTGCCACAACCGGACTGCCCCAGTCATCCGTGCTGTCGGACACATATATATTATAAGATGAGGCATATACGCTTGCGCTTTCCCAGATCATGGAAAAGTAATTCATAGTCAGGGTTTCTCCCAGATCCACATATGCCCACTGCGTTGCATTGCTCTCTGTAGACCAGCGGCTATCTTCATCTCCATCTGTCAGATAAGACGCCGGCATCGTTGAATATTGTGCACTTGCTGTAACTGCCTTGTTCAACGCAAGATCATCTGTTGACGGTTCCTGTGCGGAAACAAGGATGCTTCCGGAAGCCAGCATGGTAACACTGAGCATCCAGGCAAGCATTTTTTTCCTGTTGTTTTAAATATTCTTTTCATTCTTTATTTCCCTTCTTTTATTAACAACAGAAGCCTCGGAGCAAGCCGGTATAACTTGACCCAAGGTTTCTGTTATTTTATATATTTTTTTACCTTTTATGCCAGAATCGGTTTCAGAGCTGCGGCAAGTTTATCTTTCTGTGCCTGAGCCTCCGCCAGATCTTTGCCGAGTGTAGTGAAATAAGTCTTGATCTTCGGCTCAGTTCCGGACGGACGTACAATAACGGCTGCGCCTCCATCCAGGCTGTAGATCAGAACATTGGCTGCCGGGAGTCCTGTTTCTTCCGGTTTCATATAATCAGTTGCTTTCACCACGGCATAACCGCCTATTTCTGCCGGAGGATTCTTACGCAATTCTTCCATGATTCCCGTCATCTTGTCCATTCCTGACAGACCCGGGAATTCATAGCTGTCAACCTTATTAAGGTAACGTCCATATTCTGCATAAATCTCTTCCAGACGCTGCTTGATCGATGATCCGATACTGCGGTAATATGCTGCCATTTCACAGATCAGCATAGAACCGATGATTGCATCTTTATCACGTACATACGGGCCTGCCAGATATCCATAGCTTTCCTCAAACCCAAAGATGAAGCGATCCACTTCACCAGCTGCCTCCAGCGTTGCAATCTGGTCTCCGATCCATTTAAATCCTGTCAGGACGCTCCTGAGTTCAACCCCATAGTGTGCAGCAACTGCATCAGCAAGAGGTGTTGATACGATAGATTTCACTGCAACCGGATTTTCAGGCATTGTTCCATTCTCAATGCGTCCTGCACATATGTAATCCAGAAGAAGTACTCCTACTTCATTGCCGGATACCAGCTCATAAGTTCCATCCGGGCATTTGATTGCGATGCCGACACGGTCTGCATCCGGGTCAGTAGCCAGCATCAGGTCAGCTCCTGATTTTTCAGCCAGCTCAAGTCCCAGGCGGAGCGCCTCAAAAATCTCCGGATTCGGATACGGACAGGTCGGGAAATTGCCGTCCGGATTCTTCTGTTCCGGGACGATTGTAATGTCATCGATGCCAATATCATTCAAAACACGCATAACCGGCACAAGCCCGCTTCCGTTAAGTGGGGAATAAACCAGCTTCAGACCTGCTGTCTTGCACAGACCCGGACGGACACTTCGTGCCTCGATTGCCGCATAGAGAGCCTCTTTACAGTCGTCTCCCACATACTCGATCAATCCTGCTGCCATGCCCTCCTCAAAGCCCATCTTCTTGGCGCCTTCCAGAATATCTGTCTTCTGAATCTCAGCATATACAATATTCGCTGCTTCATCTGTCATCTGGCATCCATCCGGTCCATATGCCTTATAACCGTTATATTTCGCCGGATTATGCGAAGCCGTGATCATGATACCTGCATTTGCTTCATAATAACGTGTCGCAAAGCTCAATGCCGGAACCGGCATCAATGCATCATAAATGCGAACCTTAATTCCGTTGGCAGCCAGAACACATGCCGCTTCCTTTGCAAAAACATCACTCTTAATACGGCTGTCGTAGCTGATTGCCACCAACTGATTTCCACCTTGTGTCTTTACCCAGTTTGCCAGCCCCTGTGTAGCCTGGCGGACAACATAAATATTCATACGGTTAGAACCGACACCCAGGACACCTCTCAAACCTGCAGTACCAAACTTCAGAGAAACAGCGAAACGTTCCTTGATTTCTTCATCATTGCCGGCTATTGACTCCAGCTCTGCTGTCAGGTCAGCATCTTCAAGCTCTGTTTTGGCCCAGCGTTTGTAATCATCCAAATACATTGTATTCACCATCCTTTACTATTATTGAGTAACTGTCCGGCCATGAGCCGGGATTCCGCAGCATGATAAAACTGTATAAGCCTGAGCAATATGCACGAAACCAACCGTTACATCACTAAAATATTTAGATAATCTTATATCTTCAATTTTAAATAATTTTAAGCCCAGTGTCAATCAAATATAGGATTTATGGGTACTTAATTAAAATTTATGTTATGCCTGACACTGTAACTAACTTATCACAAATAAAATAAGCGTACCACTATTTCTAATGATACGCTTATAATTATTCAGTTCAAGACTTGCTCCGTGAGTCCTGAAGAAACTTCAGACCCGCAAAGTCTTCGATGTAAATCCGAAATTTTTTCGCTTATTTATTTGCGATAGCTGCCTGTGGGGTTTCGGATGGATGGAGATACACTGCTTAATATCATTCAAGTACTTCCCGAAAAAATCATAAACTTTTAAGCCATCCCAAATATAGATATCCTAAACAACTCTTTTTATCAAAGGGTTCGGTGGTATTTCTCGTTCTATACGATATACTCGCTTTCGAAAACAGAAAAATTTTCTTGAAAGTTTACTATCGTTCACCAAAGTATCCTTTTGATTGATTTTATCCAGTAATTTAACATAATCCTCAAAATTTTTCTGTCCCATTGCATTTCCGTATGCACTTGTGACTAAATATAACTTAATATCTTTATACTTATATTTGTCGTTCAAAAAGATATCTTTAAACTCTTCTTTCATAAACCGCTCTATTGTGGTTTCAAATTTCTCTATAATGTCATCTGTAGTATAAGACTTTGGACTTTTTACATTTTTTAATTCTAAAATATATAAAACATACGCATCACACTGACAATCTACTGAAACAATGAAGTTCACTGCTTTTGGTGTCTCTCCACCAAGATGTAGTCCCATGTAATACTCATCTATTTTTATACCTATATATTCATCCTTTAACAAATTAGAATCTACATCAACTGCCAAACCTGCATCTTCTATTTGCTGGGTTAAATAATCCTTTAATTCACTCGTATCTTTTATCTGCTGTATCATCTATTTATTTTCATTCTCCATTCTTTCCATCAATCTGAGAACAAGTCCTTCACGTTCATCATACAGCAACTCTGACGCATCTGCAAAATTGCTATCTTGCACGCCAAACTCATCCATATTCATATAATAAGTATTACTTTTCCCATCTTCCCATTTCATCAGTACTGGACTATACGTATCCTTATCTAATTCTCCAGCGAGCACTCTATTATTCAATTCGTTAAAAACATAATTGCTATGTGATGCCATTATCAGCTTTATGTTTAACTTTGAGAGTGTTGTAAATATTTTCATCAACTTAATTTGATTGAATGGATGCAAATGTGCTTCTGGCTCTTCAATAAAAATGATTGAAGCCGCTTTTTTCCCTCTTGTCCTAGCATTTCCAGCTCTCACAATATATTTTAAATATGCTACTATCGGGGAAATTTCAGAAACCATTGAAGAAACATCATTCATTTCAGAAGCATGTTCCATCGTTTTCCCATGATAAGTAAGTGCTTTTTGTCTAGAATCAAACTTTACTTCTCCATTTAGTATCGTTTCCTCTATCTCATGTGCAATTTCCTCAAAGCGAACACTTCTATCCAACTTAATACTTGATAATGCCATATAATAATCAGAAATTGGTTCTGGAATACTCGGAATTTGAAATGAACGGTTAAAATAGGCTCTATTTTGCGACAATTGAGCCATAATTGGTCCAAACGAACTCATTCCTGTATATATCCCAGAACGAGAAGCAGGAAGAAAATAAACATCTATCATCCATTTTCTAATGTCACGTGCAAAATCACGGCTCATTTCATGTATTTTGTCTAGTACCAATCGTGTAGGTGTATCAATATGATTTTCATAAACATATATATCATAGTGATTTTTATTATTTCTTGATTTATGAAAATCAGATGTTGTCTTTCTCAAAAAGACGCTTTTTATCTTAATATTCACTTCCATTTTATTTTCATGCAACAAAAAAATATATTTAGCTTCTTCATTTACATACAAGGTAATAATAGGTTTTTGTTCTAAAATTTTATCATATGTTCCGAACGTATTCTTTAGTGATTCGCCAAATTCCACAAGCAACATATTCTCTAAATTTTTTTATAATTAGAAACTATTTCCTCTGTAATATCTTGAACTGGTAAGCTATCATTAAGTACAAATTTTTTTACGATTTCCTCGATTTCACTTCTATTTTCATCTATTTGGGGATAATACATTGTCATATATGTGTAAAAGTCAGAAAAATATCTCAGCTTCTTTAAAAGTAAATACATCACTTGCATAGCATAAGATTTTCCAATATTGTTTTCACCATAAGTAACAATAAGTGATTTATTTAAATCATATTCACATTTTTGTATTGGTCCCCAATTCGCTATCTCTATTTTCATTTTCTTCCTCTTTCTATAAATCAAAAAAAGCAATTACTGGCTTTTCTATGTTACTTTCATTCGTATTTTTTGAATCATATACTCTTTGTACTTCCGCAATCTCTAATGCTCCTACCGGATATTCAGACACATATAATGTACCACTAATAACATTTCCACAATTTGGACATTCATACTCAATATCGCTCATATATTCTATTCTTTCTCCCATACCATGTTCTGTAACGTTTGTAATCTCCAAATCCCAATCTACCAAAAACTCATTTTTACATTTACCACAACAACATTTTGATGTTTTAACTTCCACCATATTCTTTTCCTCTTTTTTCCACTACATGATATCTATTTATAGTATAGCACATAATTATGTATTTCAAAACTCAATTTTATAATATTACAGCATATAATCTTTCTCAAATATTATGTATCAAATCACGAACAAAAGTGCGTCCACTTTATATGAACGCACTTTTATCAATTTCATCTCGTTTTTTGATCTTTTTCAGTATTTTATCTTTTCGACTTTGAATACATATAATATGCACGTTATTACTTTTTAAACAGACTACCTAAGCCTTTACTTATTTTAGAAAATGAAGATTCCTTTCCATAGTATTCTTCATATTCTTTTTTCTTTAAGTATTCCATTGCATCAGTAGCTTCTGCTTCTATAATTCCTATATCAGGAAGATATTCTCTCAATAATCTAAGTGCTTCTTCCCTCTTTTCTTTTGTAGAAGTATCCTGCTTCTTCAAAAAGTTAACCGCTTTGGCTTGTGCCGCTTCTTTCCTTGTACCTTTCTTGAATAAGGAAATCGTGCAGAACAGCTTATCAAAATCAAGTAAATATTTATCAATTACAGCTAAATATTTATCTTTTAACTTGGAATGGAATTTCTCTTCAAACTCATCACGTTTTGCCTTTAGCTCTTCTTCGTATTTTAGAGTGTCTTCTTTGGTCGGCTGTTTGATCGTACTCATAAATGCTTGGATATCTGGTAATTCCTCTTTTGCTATATCGGCATCTTCTCTTGTGTCAATCAGTACACCATCTACCGTCCGATATTCAATATCGAATTTTTCCAATGTACTTATAATATGCTGATATGACGGAAGATTCTCATACTCATACAAGCCAACCTTTTTATAATATTCCAGCAGGCTTTCTTTCGCAGATTTAGCTTCTTCTTCGGTTGTTCCTATATTCTCCATCAGAAATGCATAGGCTTTCTTCTCTTTCTCACCGTTGATATCACAACCGAAATATTCCGCCAGTTCACTGATATTATCTACATCATCCGTAAAGTAATCAAACATCGCTTTGTACAACTGGTCTGAATATGGATTTAATTCAAAAGATTCCAGGATAATATGTTTGCGTTCCTCATCTGTAAGTACACTACTTCCTATATTCCCCAACATTCTTTCCGCTTTTTCTATCTCTTCTTTTCTTGGGAAATCCCAAGCACAGATATTTAACTTATCAAGCAAAAAATCCATCAGCACAAAGTGTAGATTCCATACCGACTGTAATACACTCTCATTCAGCATATCTCTTACGCCTTGATTGGTAAACAACTGGTTCAACTGCCTATTTGCATTTGATGTACTCATTGCATTACCAACAGCATTGACAATGGAGTGTCCTGCACCTTCAGCCATATTCCGCATACCAAGTTCAGCCTGATGTAAATATTCATCAACATAATTCGGTCTACTGCTGATACTTCCGCCTACCCAACGTGCTCTGTTCTCTTTTCTGTACTCTCTTTTTGCTTTTTCATATTGCAAGTTTCCGTTAATCTGCTCTACTTTTTGTTCAAAAGCATCATATGCCATTTGATATTCTGCAAGATATCCTGATTGGTCAGCATACCCCATTAGACTCTTGGTATCAACATCAAATATCCCGACACTTATCAAATCATTTTTGACTTCTTCCATTTTTTCTTCAAAAACTCTTTGCATTTTTCTGTCGGATAAATTTCTAAATGCATTACAAGATTGATAACGTCCCCATTCACTTACATAATTATCATAGACTTCTTTCGCTATCAGATAATACTTATTCCTTAACATTGTATATTTTACTCTGTTCGGCGAAACGGTAAAAGTTCCGATTTGGTTAGTAAAAGAGACACTTTCGTTATATCCTTCAATGATTTCTTTAACAAGCATGATTCTCCCTCCTTAACTTGTTAATTTTTTCCATATAAAATAAGCAACGGTCAAAATTCCTCCAACGATTGCAATAAAGCCAATCACACTGCTTAATCCTCTAAGTAGGATCACAACAATTCCCACTGGAATCATCAGCAGATAGGAAATGACAAATCCATTCACAATTAATGTTATCAACTGTCTTCCGTCCCAGTGTTTTGCACTTATCCTAAATCCAACTATAACTGCTACAACTGCTAATATCTTTGCTACTAATGTAATCATTTTTTATCCTTATACCTCTTCACAATAACTACTACACCAACACCTACACAGCCAATAATAACGATATCTCCAACCATAGAGAAAAAACCTCCAGATTTTAATGGTTCGTTATTGTTATAGGCATCCGCTATTTCGTAATATTCCGCAGGACTTATTTTCCCTGCCTCCATCTTCTCATATGCCTTTTCAACATCCTTTTGTGTCGGAACTTTTTTCCCACATCCTGTAAACAGACATCCCATAGTCAACACTAACATCATACATACGATTGCTTTTTTTAATCTCTTCATTTTTCTTTCCTCTTTTCTTGTATTTTTCTTAATCATTGTCAGCTTTATCTATATGGTCTTTCAGTATTTTTCTTATCCACTTTTCACTATATCCGAACTTAGTCGCAAGCTGTTTCACATTGTAACCATCATATTCATTTACAATCTGTAAAGCTATGAACTCTTTACTGAAAAGTTCCACTGGAAAAGTAATCTGTTGACCCCGATATGCTGAATGGATTTTTAGCACTGCATCAATTCCTAATAAATTTGCGAAATCGTTGTAAGCACCATTTAGATATTCACACTTTATTTTGCTCAAATCCATATCTATCGTCACTCCTCTCATGTCCCTCCTTTGTGTCAATTACTAAGACTTCCCATACCTAAAATAGGCTTCGCACCTTGAAAATTCAATATTTCAGCTAACAAAATAGTGATTTATGCCGCTTTGAGTGCTGGATGGAG
>SFGN01000142.1 GCA_004556565.1 Lachnospiraceae bacterium
AGAATGCTTTTTCGAGAGTGCAGTTGTAAAAACGCAGGCGTAGCGGGCTACGCTGAGGCTTTTACAACTGTGCTATCGGGAAAACAGACCAGCGAAACAGTACGGTATTTAGGGTGGATCATACTAGCTTTATTTAGAAAGATAGCTCCGGATAAATGCCAGGATTTCTCGTACTCTTTCCGGAGATTCTTTCTGGAGTAACTCAGTAATCAATTTTACATCCTGTTCCTTTTTGTTCTCTTCACTCGTCATATGTACTACCTCCGACCACAAACCTTCGTTTGATTTTTTTATATTGTTAAGTGTGTGGATAATAGCAGATGGCTTTATCCGTTCTTACTCAATTAACAAGACGTAAATTAATAACTAACCAAATTTTTGAAATCGTCCACTATAGTGGACACTTATTTGTAGTCGGAGTCATATAGGTCGGAAATGTGAACATGAAGACCTTTTGCAATCTTCTCCAAAGTTGCTAATGTCGGATTTGCCGATTCGTTCATCAGTTTGTGGATGGCCGATTTTGACACTCCCGTCATTCTTGCAACCTGTCGATCTGATAGATTTCGGTTGTGCATTATTTCACAAAGTAAGAGTTTCATGCACTTATTATAATCTTACGGCAATACATAATCCATTGGGAATTACTGGAATATATCGTAGATAATTATGTTTCCATTATATATATTTATTGTCCTTATAGGCATCACCTATCCCGTTGGCTGACAGGATAGGCATTTTTATTTTCGCTTGAATCTTCCATTGTGTAAGAAATTTTCAGGATATCCTTTAATAATTTAAATAATCAAAACTCTCTGTACTTTTTCCAACAAAAGATGTACTAATCTTGATTACATCAATAAAATCAGGAGGATATATTTATGTCACTTATTTTCTTACATAAACTTTTAATATTGGAGATATAGAATTTACTTTTTCATTTTAGGAAAATTAATTAAAGACAAACTTTTCCGTTAATGATACATTATAAATGATAATCGTACCGGAATCCGGTACATTCAATGAAAGGATAAGAAGCTTATGAGCATACAGACAAAGATACGAAAAGTCAACGGGAAAGATGTAACTTACTATTACCCTGTCATATCCACGTATAAGATCGACAAAAGCAAGACCCCCATATGGGGCCCCGGATTTCTGAAAAAAAGCGATGCTGTATTGGAAGAAGCAAAAATGAAATCTTCCCTTGAGAAGTCACCTCTTGCAAAACGCTTTCGGGAGGACATTACATTTAAGGAAGTACGAAGCTCATGGATAAAAACGCGTATCCACAAAGAAAAAGCGACTGCAGACCGTGACCGCAATTATTGCGATACATATTTAAGCGTCTTTGACGACATGGACATCCGGAAGATCACGGCACTTGACATACAGGATTGGGTCACGCTGCTCGCGCAGAAATATGCCCCTAAAACAATCAATATGTGCTTTAACCTGATGTCCCAGATCATGAATTACGCCATCAGTCCACTCAAGATTATTAAGGAAAATCCTTGCAAGGAGAATATCCAGAAACCGAAAATGAAGCGACGCGGCGTGGAATCAGAAAAGTATTGGACCGAAAAAGAACTAAAGGCTTTCCTTGAACACCCACTCACAAAAAAAGACTCTTATTACCGTATGTATGTCATCCATGCATCTTTTGGGATGCGCCCCGGAGAAGTTTGTGGACTCAGCATAGCTGATATTAATACAGAAACCGGCAGGCTGACACTTAACCATGGTATTGACAAGAAAAACCGACTCACGGATCTGAAGAACAGCGGTGCCCAGCGCACGTTAAAAATTCCAAAACAGCTCACAGAAGTGTTTAAGGAACAAATTGCATATAGCAATTCCCTGCGTGACAAAAATGAAAAATATGCCTATTTATTCGTCACTAACGCAGGCTCTCCCATTAACCCCGATACCTACTGTCAGCATTTTCAGCGGTTAATCGAACGGATCAATAAAAACAGCGATGCCCCCTTAAAACCCCTGACGCCTTATGGATTACGTCATACATTCGCCACCCTTTCCCTGTTTAAGGGTATACACATCAAAGCAGTAGCTGAGATTATGGGAGATTCCGTCGAGACTGTGATGGTTAATTATGCCCATATACTCGATCAGATGTCAGCAGATTACTTGGAGCTGATGGTCAGCAGCATCTTGGACTAATGCAGAAAGAAGAGTAACTTCAAATCCACAATTCAATTTCCTTTTTAACTATATAAATCTATTGCATATTATCTTACATTCTTAATTTATTCTTAGAAAAAATTCTTAACAGAATTTTGCTTTCAGCAAAAAATAAAGGATTGTGATTACCACAATCCTTTATTTTACGCTATTTTTTTTAAGTCGGAGTGACAGGATTTGAACCTGCGACCTCTACGTCCCGAACGTAGCGCTCTACCAAGCTGAGCCACACTCCGATAAAATTGGGAATCTGTTTTGTCAGATTCCCGACTACGGAAAAGGGACTTGAACCCCTACTAACAGAGTCAGAGTCTGCTGTGCTGCCAATTACACCATTCCGCATTACACTCTTTAAGTCTTGTTGTGTGCTTGTCACACGCAACATGGTTATTATATCAAATCTCTAAAAAAAATCAAGTACTTTTTCAAACTTATTTCGATTGATTTTTTTATGAATCGCGCTAAATTTTCAGAATATTACTGCAGGGCGGGTATTTAAAGCCCGCCCTGTTCCGTTTCAGCTAAACTTCTCTTACAATTTGCAGCTTTCAGTGTATGCCGATCATGTCGACAATTTATCTATAATGCCTGTTGCATATGAACAGAGATTACATTTTTTTGATTCTTTCAATCGCAGCCACAGTGTTCTCATATGAACCGAATGCCGTCAACCGGAAGTATCCTTCTCCGCTCGGCCCGAATCCCGATCCAGGCGTACCCACTACATTTGCATTTTCAAGAAGATAATCAAAAAATTCCCATGATGTCATACTGCCGGGTGTCTTAAGCCAGATATACGGGGCATTCACTCCGCCCGATACAGTATAGCCTGCGTCCTTCAGGCCCTGATAAATGACCTTTGCATTATTCATATAATAAGCAACCTGTTCTGAGAGCTGTGCCTTTCCTGCGTCTGAATATACAGCCTCCCCTGCTTTCTGGACAATGTACGGTGCACCGTTATATTTCGTTCCGTGACGTCTCGCCCACAGAGAATGAAGCGTAACATCGCCGCATTTTAAATCTTTCGGAATGATGGTCGCTCCAAGGCGCACACCGGTAAATCCGGCATTCTTTGAGAAGCTTCTCAGCTCGATAGCACATGTTCTCGCCCCTTCACACTCATAAATCGTATGCGGGACATCCGCTTCGGAAATATATGCCTCGTAAGCCGCATCATAAATAATGACTGCTCCTACTTTATTCGCATAATCCACCCATTCCTGAAGCTGTGCCTTTGTGATAGTTGAGCCCGTCGGATTATTCGGGAAGCAGAGATAAATGATATCCGGTGTCTCTTTCGGAAGCTCCGGCGCAAAATTGTTGTCTGCCGTACAAGGCATATAAATAACATCGCTCCATGTTTCTTTTAACGGATCATAAGTGCCTGTCCTTCCTGCCATGACGTTTGTATCCACATACACCGGATACACCGGATCACAGACTGCTATTTTATTATCAACACTGAAAATCTCCTGTATATTTCCTGAATCACATTTTGCTCCGTCGGAAATAAACACTTCATCCGCCGATATATCGCATCCTTTATCCTGATAATCGTTTTTTGCCATTGCATTTCTTAAAAATTCATACCCAAGATCAGGTGCATATCCGTGAAATGTCTCCGCTGCCGCCATCTCATCAACTGCATCGTGAAGAGCGTCGATAATTGCCGGGGCAAGCGGCTGTGTAACATCACCGATTCCCAGACGGATAATCGATTTGTCCGGATTGGCTGCCGTGTAAGCTGCCACTTTTTTCCCGATAGTAGAAAACAGATAACTGCCCGGTAATTTCAGATAATTGTCATTTACTTTAAACATGATCACTCTCTCCTTATTCTTTCAGTTTTTCTTAGTTTATCAAGTTAATTTCTCCGGATTCCATTCTCCGTCAAACACAACCTCCGCAGGTCCTGTCATGAAAACTCTGTTTTTGTCTCTGTCCCAGTAAATCTCCAGGTCGCCGCCCAGAAGCTTTACCGTCACATAGTCATCCGTCAGCCCGTTCAATATGCAGGAGACAGCCACCGCACACGCACCCGTCCCGCATGCCAGAGTCTCCCCTGAACCGCGCTCCCATACACGCATCTGCACGGTCTGCCTGTCCAGTATCTTTACAAATTCTGTATTGACCCTTTTCGGAAAACGCTCATGGTTCTCAAAAAGCGGTCCGATTTTTTCAATTTCCAGATTTTCGACATCATCCATATAGACAACTGCATGAGGATTTCCCATAGAAACACATGTAATGTGATATTCCTGTCCGCCTGCCAGGATCGGGGCGTCGATCACCTGATCTGTATCCGCCTCAACCGGAATTTCTGCTGCCGCAAGAACCGGCTGTCCCATATCTACTTTTACTTTCCGGACCTTGCCGCCCTCCACTGTCAGATCAAGATATTTAATTCCCGCCAGCGTTTCGATAGAAATCTTTGTTTTGTCCGTCAGGCCATAGTCATATACATATTTTGCAACACAGCGGATACCATTTCCGCACATTTCCCCGCGGGAGCCGTCTGCATTGTACATTTCCATCTCAAAATCTGCCGCCTCTGACGGATTGATAAGGATCAGGCCGTCTGAACCGATTCCATAATGTCTGTCACTTATCCGGACCGCAGTTTCTGAAGGATTCTCAACTTTTTCTTTCAGACAGTTCACATATACATAATCATTCCCTGCCCCTTGCATTTTCGTAAATCTCATATATCCTCTCCTAGTATAAGCCACATTAGTCATGACCACCACTTCAAGTGGTGGTTTGAATTTGACCCTATAAGGGTCCCTGCGTGCGCGCCTAAAAGGCGGGCGTCTCAAGCACTTCTACCGTC
>SFGN01000143.1 GCA_004556565.1 Lachnospiraceae bacterium
GACCGCCGACATTGAATTTGAATGGACACGCCGCCATGCCATTGACAAAGGCACGCACCTGGGCCGCCACCTGATCCAAGCCTTTGAGCCTGGGGAGGTCTCCGCCGAGGAAGCCCATGAGATTGGGATGCAGCTGGCAAAAGAAATATTGGGTGGCAAGTACGAGTTTGTACTTACCACCCATATTGACAAGGGACATATTCACAACCATCTGGTTTTCAATGCGGTCAGCTTCACCGACCACAAACACTACCATTCCAATAAGCGCAGCTATCACGAGATACGCCGGGCCAGCGACCGGCTGTGCAGAGAACACGGCCTGTCCGTCATCGTCCCCGGCCGGGACAAGGGCAAGAGCTACATTGAGCATCAGGCCGCACAGAACGGCACCAGCTACAAGGCAAAGCTGAAAACCACCATCGACCGCCTGATCCCCGTGTCCTCTAGTTTGGAAGATTTGCTTGCCCGGTTGCAGCGGGAAGGATACGAGATCAAGCGAGGAAAGTATATCTCCGTCAGGGCGCCAGACCAGGAGCGGTTCACCCGGCTCAAAACCCTGGGCGCCGATTACACGGAAGAAGCCGTTGTCTCCCGAATCGTCGGAGGCCCCCGACCATCCAGAGAGCCCAAGCAGCGCAGCGGAAAGGTCAGTCTGCTCATTGACATTCAGAACAATATCAAGGCCCAGCAGAGCGCCGGATACCAGCGGTGGGCAACTATTGAGAATCTGAAACGAGCGGCTGCCACCATGAACTTTCTTACCGAACACGGCATCGGCAGTTATGAGGAATTGGTGGAACGGTGCGATGCCGTTTCCGCCGCCTCCATCCGCACCAGGGAGGGCCTGCGGGATGTGGAACAGCAGATTACCGACCTTGCCCTCCTGGGCAAACAGATTGACACCTACCGCAAACTGAAGCCTATCTATGACCGTTACAAAATGTCAAAGGACAAGGAAAAATTCCTGCGTGGGTTTGAGAGTGAGATCATCTTATTTGAGGCGGCGGCCAGGGACATCAAGGAGGCCGGGATCACCAAACTTCCTTCAGCCGAAAAGATAAAAGCGGAACTAAATGAGCTCACCACTCGCAAGACCGCACTGCAGGTGGAACTTCGGAAGATCCAGCGGGAGGAAAAGGAGTATGATGCTTTGCGACGAAATGTGAGCAGCCTATTGAAACAACCGGCAAAGAAAGAAAAGACACAAGAAATGGAACTTAAATAACCAAAAGCAACCAGCGGAATTTTGCTACTGGATGAAAGAAAACGGCTCAAATTAGCGGGGTATATCTCGCTAGTACAGATTGCAATTATACTGAACATATCATATAATATACCATATAGCGACACTACTCTTGCAAAAAATGAAGAGTTCTAGTTTTCGTTATGTCGCTCCGAGTTATATAAAAAGCAGTAAGGTATAGATTTCTATTGTGAGCCTTTCTTACTTGCTAACACTTTGCAAAAGTAAGACCCTTTAAGACGGTGAATGTATGAGGATATATAAATCTTTTCGCAGCGGAAATAGAATTACTCTTTTTAACGGTGATTGTATAGATCTTCTTAAAAGTATGCCGGATGAGTCAGTCGATTTGGTTGTGACCTCTCCTCCGTATTGTATTGGGAAAGCATATGAGGATCCTCATGACGACATTGAAACATTTAAAACCCTACACACAAATATTTTCAATGATATGTATAGGGTCCTTAAAGTTGGTGGGAGTGTATGCTGGCAAATTGGCTATCATATTTCCGACAAGTGCGTAATACCGCTGGATTACCTTGTCTATGATTTGTTTACATCATTAAGCAAAGATTTAGATTTTCCGCTCACTCTGCGCAATCGCATTATTTGGACATTTGGACACGGCCTAAATAGTACAAATCGTTTCAGCGGTCGCCATGAGGTAATTCTATGGTTTACCAAAGGTGAACAGAAAATTTTTAATCTCGATGAAGTTCGTGTTCCTCAAAAATATCCAGGCAAAAAAGCTTATAGAGGGCCCAACAAAGGTAAGTTAAGTGGAAATCCACTTGGAAAAAACCCTTCCGATGTTTGGGAAATTCCAAATGTCAGCGCAAAGCATGTGGAAAAAACAGATCATCCCTGCCAGTTTCCAATAGCCATACCCCAAAGGCTTATCAAAGCCTTGACGCTCCCAGATGGAATGGTTTTAGATCCGTTTGCAGGATCAGGCACAACAGGTGCTGCGGCAATCCTTGAAGGCCGCAGATTTGCAGGATCTGAAATAACGCCGAAGTATTATAAAACAGCCCACAAGCGTTTAAGAGATACTATAAATGGCACGCTGCGAATCAGAGAAGATAAACCTGTTGTGGCACCGAATCCAAATTCCGCAGTTGCTAAACTGCCAGAGGAATTCAAAAGAATTAGGGAGGAAAAAAATGGCGAAAAGCACTAAAAAGAAAAAATCTCCTCCTACCGAGGAGCAGCAGCTGAAGCGGCAGAAGGCTTCATTTAAGCGTAAGATTCGTAATATGTTTACCGGGGCGGGGTTTACATACATCGCAACAAATGATAAGGAGATGTATATTGGCCATCGTAAAGTCGAGGTCGATGCCTTATTCATTTTTGAAAACATTTGGCTTGTTTGTGAAGATACTGTTCAGAAAACAGGTATCATGGATCATATCCGAACCAAAAATGAAGCGGTTGGCGAGATACGGGATAATCTTCCGGACTTTATTAGCAAATTAGTAGAACTTTTTCCTGGATCAAGTGATCTGCTCCAAAAGTACAATCCTGACCGAATTAAGTTATTTGGCCTATATATCCCTTTAAATGATCCAATGCTCACACCGGATGACTATTACCGTTTTGGGAATCTGACATTCGTTTTGCCGCAAACATTTAATTACTTTAAATGGATTGTTGACTGCATTAAACATTCTGCCCGAAATGAGATTTTTAGATTTTTAAAATTGACCAACAACCAAATCGGTAAAATTTCTAGCGGGAGTGATACGCAAAAGATTACTGCACCTATTATTTATCCTAGAGAATTTACAGGAATTACTGATAAGGTGCGGGTTGTTTCTTTCATGATGTCCGCCGAAGATCTATTGAACACCTGCTTCGTTTTGCGAAAAGACAATTGGGAAGACTCCATATGGTTATATCAAAGATTGATTAAAAAAAGCAAAATCAAACAAATAAGAGAGTTTCTCGAGAAAAAGGGCGAAGCATTTTATAACAATATTATTGTTGCATTACCCGATGATATTGCTTTCCGAGATCAATCTAAAAAGTATGTCGGGATTGATGAAATAAACGATTTGGAAAGCAACTGCGAGCTCATTCTTACAAAAGAAATGAATAGCATTTGCGTTATTGATGGACAGCATCGCATTTATGCTCATTATGTTAGTGGCGTTGACAGCAAGCAAGAGCGCAGGATCGCCGAATTAAGGCAGCAACTTCATCTTCTTGTTACTGGACTAGTATTTGACAAAGATGTAAAAGCTGAAGAACGTGCAAGAATTCAAAGTGAAATTTTTGATGATATTAACTCTAATGCAACTAAAGTTCCTAGAACCGTTTTAACGCAAATTAAGCGTATTAAGAATCCAATTGATGATGAGAGCATTGCACAGTCCGTAATTGAAGCACTCAATAAAGAAGGTATCTTTAGGGGACTTATGCAAGTTTCCTCTTTGGATTCTGGAAGAATTAAAACGGCATCGATTGTTCGTTTTGCATTACGGTATCTAGTTACTGTAAAACCCGCAGAAGGAAAACATAGCTTATTTGAATATTGGACTGGAGATAAAGAAAAGCTTTTGTCGATTGATGATCGTGAACTTCAAAACTATGTTAAATATTGTTCTGAAATACTACGTGAATATTTTGGGGCTGTCAGGAAAAACATGAGAAAGTATTGGGATGACGACACATCAAAACTTTTGTCTGTCATTTCACTTAATGGCTTCATTATTGCACTTACACGGCAACTTGGCGTTAATGGAGTGCAAGATTTTGATTTTTATGATCAAGTATTTAGCAGGTGGTCTTTTGATTTTTCTTCAGAAAAGTTCCCATACACATCCAGCCAATACAGGAAATTTTCTAATGAAATACTTGAAAATGCTTTTGACATTCCAAAAGAAACTTTAGAAACCATTTAAAGTAAAAAATAGCGGCTACCACCATAAAAGGTAGGTAGCCGCTTATTTTTTTCTAACTCTAAAAATATGTTCTACGGGTTGATGATTAAACTCAATGCCAAGTTTAGATCTAATCGCATTCTCTAATTGTCTGCAAAAGGCATCTTCCTCTAATGTATAATCTATTTGGTTTGCGATTTCTTCTACTGCTTTAACCCTATCATCAGAAATTGAACCAGAAAAATAAAGCATTTTCCCCCTAAAAGAAACACCATATAAATGCTGCATAAGACCACTTCCTTTACCACTTATCATATTCACTTTTAAATGCGATATTCAAAGAAAACCGTTTATGACTAACTTGTTGCTACCTTTTGAAAGAGAGCGCCGCCACCGGACACTTTGATCCGATGACGGCGCCCCTATTTTGTCTAAAGGTGAAAATCCGTTTTTTCCTATGCAGAAACGCCCTGTCGCCCCACATAGGAAATCATACTGCCCCTACACGGAAAAGCCGCCACAGGCGGTTTCTTCGCCTATTTTGAACCCTAATTCCTGCGTTTTTTGGAACGGCGGGAAAGATAATACGGGCAGGACACTACTACTGTCCGGAAACTCTGCTTGCAGGGATGGGCGCAGCCTTTGCAGAGCTTGTTATACTGACGCCTGCCGTTCTCGCCCAGGAAGAACGCCCATTCCAGACGCCATTTCTTGCTCCGGCTCATAAGTCGCCCAGCTCCGGGGACTTCTTCTGCTGGGTGGGCTTGTCCGGGCCTTTTCGCGACCCACACTCCCGCTTTGCATCCTCCAGCCGCTCCCGGATGGAAGGCTTTTTCTCCGGCGTGGTCCTGCGCGCCTCGGCCTGGGCTTTCTCCAATTCCTCCCCACGGCGGCCGTTGTTGGGTTTTCCGGTTCCACAGGGACGGACACGATCTGCCCGTTGATGCTGGCGAACAGCTCCGGCCGCTTGAATTGCTCGGTGTATTTCTGGATCATGTCCGGGGGCAGGGACGCAAAACTCTCCGGCCCCAGGCCCACCACCAAGAAGGTGCCTGCCACAATGTCGTAAATCTCCCCATGCTCGTCCCGGAGAGAGCGGTTCAGGTCCAGACCGATGAGCTTGCCCTCGTCGTTCAGCACCAGTCCCACCGGATCGTCAAAGGGATAGGAGGCGGCAATGTCGCCGCCCACCTCCGCTTGCAGCGCATGGAGGCCGGGGTCGATCTCCTTCACATAGGGTTCCTTCATGGGCTCCACCACCAGGACAGTCAATTTCTCTGGCGCGGTATGTTCGGGTGCGTCTCCGCTGGGGATGGCAAAGGCGCGGCTGCCGTTGGCCATGATGAGATACTTTCCGTCCTCGGACTCGTGGTGGAAACCGTATCCGGCTGCCTCCATCTGTTCCCGGCTCATATCCGTCACAT
>SFGN01000144.1 GCA_004556565.1 Lachnospiraceae bacterium
TAATAAGCGGAAAGCCGTATACATCGAGAGGTGTACGTACGGTTTGGGAGGGAGGGGACGCAAGTCCTGCAAAGGATAAGCTGAACCTTACCTCATGATGAATTTTTATATCTCGGCGGTAATGAGCAGTCCACACATAAGTACGTGTCGGAGCTGCTCGGCAAAGAAACCATCGACACGAACACTTATGGCAAGAGTTCCGGTCGAAGTGGTAACTATTCCACCAATTATCAGATCAGTGGGCGAGAACTGCTCACACCAGATGAAGTGCGGATGTTGGACAACCGATATGCGATTTTATTTATCCGAGGGGAACGTCCTGTTATGGATTTGAAATACGATATCTTGAAGCATCCGAATGTGGCATATACCACAGATGGTAGAGAAAAGCCATATATGCATGGAGAAGTTACGATACCGCACTCATCTATTTCCGTTCTTGCGATTGATCCGGAAGATGTACCGGAAGGCAGTTACGGAGAAACCAATTACGAACTTCTGTCTGATGAGGACTTTGAAGTAGATACAAATTTCTAAATTTACAGGAGGAAAATACAATGAGATTTTTTAAGAACACAGATAAGAAAGCAATGAAAGAAACATCTAAACTTCCAATGACTGGAAAGGTTAGAAAAGGTTACCGGGCATACTGTGCAGCGGTTCTGGCAATGACGGTTGTACTTGGCACCGGGGTAACTGCTTTTGCGGCAAGTGACCCGATCACAGTAGTCAACAATCTGTCTGATTTTATCTTTGGACTCATTCGAGCAATCGGTATGATCTTGCTCGGCTTTGGTATTGTTCAGATCGGACTTTCTCTGAAATCGCACGACCCGTCCCAGAGGGCAAATGGATTTCTTACTCTTGCCGGAGGTGTCATCATCACTTTTGCAAAAGAAATTCTGACTCTGATCGCAGGTTAAGAAACAACAGTTATCAGTGGGTGTACCCGCTTTTGCGGGTATGCCTTTTATAAGGAGGTGCGAATGAATGAGCGATAACTGGGTAGTTCAAAACCTCGAAAACGCTCTTGAAACCTGGAACGATAAATTAAGTGAGATATGGCAGCTTTTGACTACCACTCCGCAGAACTTTAAAGGTGGAAGTATCTGGAATGTGATGGTCACGATCAATGGGGCAGTGCAGGCAATCGGACTTGCACTACTTGTACTTTTCTTCGTGGTCGGTGTTGTCCGTACCTGTGGCAGTTTTACCGATGTAAAGAAACCGGAACATGCTTTGAAGCTGTTTGTAAGATTTGCTATTGCAAAAGGTGTTATCACATACGGACTGGAACTGATGCTTGCTTTATTTAATATCATTCAGGGTGTTATATCAACCATCTTGACATCATCAGGATTTGGAACACCCGATCAAACAACACTGCCTGCTGAGATGGTAACGACCATTGAAGACTGCGGATTTTTTGAAAGCATTCCGTTGTGGGCAGTTACGCTGATCGGTGGACTTTTTATTACGGTGCTGTCATTCATCATGATCATGACAGTCTATGGCAGATTTTTCAAGTTGTATATGTACACTGCCATAGCACCGATACCGCTTTCCACATTTGCCGGAGAACCGACACAGAATGTAGGCAAGAGCTTTATCAAAAGCTATTGTGCAGTTCTGCTTGAAGGTGCAGTCATTGTGCTTGCCTGCATTATCTTTTCATTATTTGCATCCAGTCCCCCAGTGGTCAATCCGGATGCGGCGGCAGTCACACAGGTGTGGTCCTATATCGGAGAGCTTGTCTTTAACATGCTTGTCCTTGTCGGTGCAGTGAAGATGAGTGATCGTATTATCAGAGAAATGATGGGCTTATAATTCGGAGGTTTAAGAAAATGAAGAACAGAAACAGAACAGGTCGGCAGAAGTATTTCTCTGCTGACCGAAAATGCAAAAACTGCGTGTACAACGCTGGCAGAAGAAAAGGAGAGCATATTTGTTTGATGGATACTTGCGTATTTCCTTTTGAAAATCGTTTGTATGGCAGGGAAAGGAGAAAATGATGGAAGTCAAAATTAACCGGGAAATACGAAATTACACAGAGTCAATGTTCTTTGGACTGTCGCTTCGACAGTTCATTTTTTCTGTCCTTGCATGTGGAATTGCAGTGGGACTGTATTTCCTACTGAAACCCTATTTAGGAACAGAAACCGTTTCATGGGTTTGTATCTTAGGTGCCGCACCATTTGCTGCGATTGGATTTGTGAAATACAACGGGATGACAGCAGAAAAATTTGTCTGGGCATGGTTTAAGTCTGAATTTCTCATGCCGAAGAAGCTGGTATTTCACTCTACCAACACCTATTACGAATTACTGAAACCAAGCATCGAGCAGAAAATGAAGGAGGTTTTGAAAAATAATGATTAAGACACTCAATAATATTTTCAAACAGGATAAAGAAAAGTTTGTTGTGCCAAAAGGTGTGCAGGACTGTATTCCGGTCATGGTTATCTATGATGACGGTATCTTTAAAGTTGGCAAAGACAAATATTCCAAGAGCTTTAAATTCACAGATATTAACTATGCGGTGGCAAGCAGGGAGGATAAAGAGGATATGTTCCTTGAATACTCTGAACTGCTCAATTCTCTGGACAGTGGAGCGACCACAAAAATCACGATTAATAACCGCAGACTGAACCGTTTGGACTTTGAGAAAACCATTCTTATTCCGGAAACCGGAGATAATCTTGATGAGTACCGTGAGGAATATAACAAGATGCTTCTTGAAAAGGCAACCGGGGCAAATTCAACAGTGCAGGATAAGTATGTGACAATCTCTATCAATAAAAAGAATGTGGACGATGCACGCACCTATTTTGCACGTGTGGGTGCTGATCTGATTGCTCATTTCAACCGCTTAGGCAGTAAATGTGTGGAAATGGAAACGGATGAGAGACTTCGGATTATTCATGATTTCTTTCGAGTGGGCGAAGAAAGTGCTTATCATTTTGACATCAAAGAAACCAGAAAGAAAGGACACGACTTCAAAGATTATATCTGCCCGGACTCTATGGAGTTTGAAAGTGATTACTTCAAAATCGGAAACCGCTTTGGCAGAGTCATTTTCCTGCGTGAGTATGCGTCTTATATCAAGGACTCAATGGTTGCAGAGCTTACGGATATGAACCGGAATCTGATGATGTCCATTGACATTGTGCCTGTGCCAACAGATGAAGCGGTAAGAGAAGCAGAGAACCGACTGCTCGGTGTGGAAACAAATATCACAAACTGGCAGAGAAAGCAGAATCAGAACAATAACTTTTCTGCGACCGTTCCTTATGATATGGAACAGCAGAAAAAAGAAATGAAGGAGTTCCTTGACGACCTGACAACTCGTGACCAGAGAATGATGTTCGCAGTGCTTACGCTGGTGCATACAGCAGATACGAAAGAGCAGCTTGATAACGATACAGAAGCACTGCTTACGACAGCAAGAAAACATCTGTGTCAGTTTGCGGTGCTGAAGTATCAGCAGATGGATGGTCTGAATACCGTTATGCCTTATGGCACAAGAAAGATTGACTCTTTCAGAACACTTACTACAGAGAGCCTTGCAGTATTCATTCCTTTTAGAGTTCAGGATATTTACGATGAGAACGGTATTTATTATGGGCAGAATGTCATCAGCAAAAATATGATTATTGCTGACCGTAAGCAGCTTTTGAATGGTAATTCCTTTATCCTCGGTGTATCCGGTGGTGGTAAGTCGTTTGCAGCAAAGGGAGAGATTGAGAACATCATTCTTTCTTCCGACGCAGATGTGATTATCATTGATCCGGAGCGAGAGTATTCCCATCTTGTGAATGCCCTCGGAGGAGAGATTATCAATATTTCTGCAACGTCTCCGAACCATATCAATGCTATGGATATGAACAAGGATTATGGCGATGGAGCAAATCCGGTTATCTTAAAATCTGAGTTTATCATGTCCCTTTGCGAACAGCTTATCGGTGGCACGAACCTCGGAGCAAAGCAGAAGTCTATCATCGACCGTTGTACTGCAAGTGTGTACCGCACATATCAGCAGAATGATTATACCGGTCCAATCCCTACTCTACAGGATTTTCGTGATGAACTTCTGAAACAGGATGAACCGGAAGCAAAGGAGATCGCACTGGCGATTGAGCTTTTTACGCATGGTTCCTTAAATACCTTTGCAAAGCAGACGAATGTGGACACACACAACCGTCTGATCTGCTATGACATTTTGGACCTCGGCAAGCAGCTTATGCCGATTGGTATGTTGGTCGTGCTGGACTCTATCCTGAACCGTATCACACAGAATCGTGCAAAGGGTAAGAACACCTTTATCTTCATTGATGAAATTTATCTTCTGTTCCAGCACGAATACTCTGCAAACTTCCTCTTTACCTTGTGGAAGCGTGTGAGAAAATACTGTGCATACGCAAGCGGAATCACTCAGAACGTCGATGACCTTTTGCAGAGCCACACAGCGAGAACAATGCTTGCAAACTCAGAGTTTATCATTATGCTGAATCAGGCTTCCACAGACAGGCTTGAGCTTGCAAAACTTTTGAATATTTCCGACCTTCAGCTTTCCTATATCACAAATGTAGATGCGGGACATGGACTGATCAAGGTGGGGAGTTCGCTTGTGCCATTTGCAAATAAGTTCCCGAAGAATACGAAACTCTATAAACTGATGACGACAAAATTATCTGACATGTCAGATAATTTCGTTAATTAAGTGAGTTACGTTATTCAAGGAGAATGGCAATCCTCTTGAAATATAAGAAAACCGTCCATCCTCCTCGAATAATAATACACTGCTATTTCAGGAAAGCCGGAATACTTTCTTCTTCCTGGGGCAGTGCGGTTTCATCTGGATTATTCTTTGAAAACCATTTTTCGTTCCACTTTTCCATCGAACGGTCAACTGTCTGCTGGGATATATCCAGATAAATCTGTGTTGTTTGTATTGATGTGTGTCCGAGGATGTTTTTTACAATCGCCAACGGCACCCCGGATTCGATGAGATGTGTCGCCGTTGTGTGCC
>SFGN01000029.1 GCA_004556565.1 Lachnospiraceae bacterium
AGTCAATCATGACTAAATATGAGAGTTCACTGTTTAGATTATAACTCATAAGTGTCTAAAAATTGACCCCTCCGTGTCCAAAATTAGTTTACCACATCATTTTTTCATATGCTTGGCAACTATAAAAGCCCCCTCACAGGAAACTGTGCGAGGGGGCCTCCATAAAACATCTCTCCGTCCGGCTTATCAGCCTTCCTGTTTCATGTTATTTTATTGTGCTGTCTTTACATGACTACATATTATTTTATTATACTGTCTTTACATGGCTTCATCTTTTTTTATTGTGCTATCTTTACATAACGGCTGATAATCGTCGCACATTCAGCACGGTTTGTATTACCCTGCGGATCAAGAACCTTCGGTGCTTCACCCTTGCCGCTGATAATTTCCTTCGCTGTACACCATTTCATTCCGTCTGCTGCAAATGGCTGAACCTTGTCCCCATCAGGGAATTCACTCAAGCTCTTTGTCTCCGTTACATCCAGGTCTTTGTACTTCGCATATCTGTACATCATGACCGCCATCTGTTCACGGGTGATATTATCTGACGGTCCGAATTTTCCTGTATCACTATAACCGGTTACAATACCATTCTCCGCTGCCCAGAGGATTGCGTTCGTATACCAGATATCTTTGTCCACATCCGGGAACTTATCTGTATATGTAACCTCCGGCTCACCTTCCATACGATAAAGGATAACTGCAAACTGTGCTCTTGCAAGGTTCTCCCCAGGTCCGAAAACTGTATCTTTCAGACCTGTCATAAGGCCTTTTTGATATACATCATATACATAATCATAGTACCAGTCTCTGCCTTCTTCCACATCTTCATAAGGAAGTATCAGTACAAGTGCTTCCTGTGCCGCTGTCAGTGCTGTCAGTGCATCTGCCACATCATCTGCAGCTGCAGCTGCATCATTCAGGACATCTTTTGCAGCTTTCAAAGCCGCGTCAAAAGTCTTCCATGAATCTTCTGTGTAGTCTTTTTCATCCAGCTTTTCAGCATCTGCCACTGCTGTCTGAAGTTTTGTCTTATCCGGCTGTACAGAGGTTCCTTTGTTCTCAACAGCTGCCTGTGCATCTGCAAGAAGCTGTGTATATTCTGCAGGATTCAGCCTGTTATCAGATGTGTCAGCTGACAGTGCTTTTTCCAGAGCACTCTTTGCGGCCTGAACAGCCTCCCATGCTTCCGGTGTATAATCAGCTTCATTAAGAAGAGACATATCTTCAACAAGGATCTGTGCCTTTTCATTATTGACCATAGAATAAGTAAGATTTGCTTTTGCAGCCTGCAATGCCGCCAGAGCAGCTTCACCATCTGCTTTAGACAGATTATCTGCCTCTACAAGAGCCGCCTGTGCATCTGTCAATGCTTCCTGATAAACTCTGAAAGTATTTGCAGAATATGCATTGTCCTCATTGTCAACCGCTGCTGCCACTTCAGCCGCCAGAGCATCTGATGTATAACGCTCTACCCCAGCCGCTGCTGCTGCCTGCAGCGATTTCAGGATATTTTCTGCGGATGTTTTTGAAATATATGCATTGCTCACTGCATCTTGAGCTGCCGCTTTTGCAGAGTCATACGCTGCCTTTGTATCTTTTGTCCAAGCATCGGAATCAACTGATTTTGCCAGTTCCTGTTGAATCTCTGCTTTAACTGCCGATGCATCATCGCCGGCCTTGAATGTCATAATTTCAGAAATTTCCGGTTTTACATCTGCCCAGCTCACATTCACAGCAAACAGCAGTTTTCCTTCCGGAATGACATACTCATTGATAGTCTGGTTCAGAGTGCCAAGAGTCACTGTTTCTGTTTTTTCTGCCGTTTCATCCCAGAGCGTTGCTGTCACTTCCGCATTGGAAACATTTCCTACCTGTATCAGTCTGACAGATTTTACGCCGACCGGTTCGGACAATCTGTATACAAAAGAGCTGTTTTCCGCTGAAGATACATAGCTTGTATTGAAGTCTCCATCCAGCATATTGGAAGGAATCTGATACGGCTCTTCCACAGCATCTGATATGATATCTTTGTCAGATTCCATGCTGACATATCCGCCGCCGTTAATCATGATTTCGCTGAAGCCAAGCCATCTGTATCCATAAGCTGCTGTCGGGCGTACACGGATATAGCGTGCTGTCGTATTAACATCAGTTGCTTCCGCATACATATATCCCGGATTACTATTGTCATGCGTCAGAGAAATCCCCTGCATATCCTTTGCAGTCGTAGAATCCCACACATTGTTAAATTCCGGATTCTCAACTCTGAGCACTTCTGTCCAGTTTTCTGCATCTTTCGTCGCTGCCACTTCAAATACAACACTTCTCGGATAATCGTACTCTGTTTCTACAATATAATATCTGAATGTGTCGATATCTACCTGTCTTCCAAGATCAAAAATAATTGATTTACCAATCTGCTGTGTTCCTGTGATAACAGCATATGTACTCAATTCACCATCAAATACATTTTTCACAGTATCAGTATATCTCATATCCCACGAAGAATCTTCAACGCCGAAATCACTTTCCACCGCATAGTCGCCGATTACGAAATATTCCACCTTGAACTCTGTAAACGACCATTCGACATTTGCATTTGTGGTGTTAACAACTCTGATATAACGTGCATCAACCGCTTCTTTCGGATCGTATGCTGTCCATACCACTGCATTATGTGATATCTGGAGTTCCAGACCCTGTGGCAGCGTACCTGTGGAAATTGCTTCGATCTCTTTAATGTTGTTAAGCTTAATACCTATATAATCACCGGAACCAAGCGTTACACTTCCTGACGTCAGGGCA
Organism: Lachnospiraceae bacterium; assembly: GCA_004556565.1. Lineage (GTDB taxonomy): Bacteria > Bacillota > Clostridia > Lachnospirales > Lachnospiraceae > Schaedlerella. The sequence goes on from SFGN01000029.1 coordinate 2,809, forward strand.
ACTGTATCCTCAGTTGTATCGGCAAGGATATCTGTTGTTATATTTGTGTAAACATAACTGCCGTCTGACTCTGGTTTCTCTACATACTCTCTGATATCAATTTCGCCTATACGTGCCCATACAGCTACTGTCTGCTTATTCAGAATTCTGACTGCAGTGACATTCTCAATGCAACCGAAATCAACTGTCTGATCCAGACTGCTGTTCAATGTGCCTGCCGTTTTCCAAGTAGTTCCATCAGTTGTATACTGCACCTCTGCACTTTGCAATACATCCCCCGACGCTGACTGTCCCTGTACAAACCGAAGTGATCCTAATGTCTTAGCACCGTCAAATGTAATGGTGATAGATGCATCTGCCGGAATAGTATCTCTGTCATCACCCTCATAAGGCGCTTTTGCCAGCATTACTTCAGTAGATGTGTTTCCATCAAAATAATTGGCATCGGAACCGCTCCGTACAGACATACCATCATAAGTTACTGTTCCTGTAATCTGTCCCGCTTCTTCAGCCTCTGTATTTCCAGCCTTATTGACAGTGATTTCACACACCTGAAGCCACATGTCCAATGCATTGTCAGTGGTAGCAATCAACCTTACACCCTTTGCCTCAAAGTTTTCCGGAAGATCTTCTGCATTCAGCTCGACTTCCTGGTTCTGATTTGTTACTCCCTGGTAAACAGTATCATTCAGATCTACCCATTCCGTTCCATCAACAGTGTACTGGACCTTTGCATTGTCAAAATGATCTTTTCCGGCGCCAAGCAGAAAACGGATATAATCAATCTTCTGCACCTTGCTGAACATCACACCCACATAATCACCGGCATAAGCTTTATTCGGTGTCTTGAAAATCGCCGATGTGGAATCATTGCCATCGAAAATATTATCCTTGCTGCCTTCCGGCGTATCGGTACGGCTTGTGATAAATGTTTTAAGAACTGCATTCGGGTCAAGCTCGGTCTTTACGATTCCTCCTACATATTCTTCGAGAGTCGTAATCAGCGGAACAATATGCTGTACTCCGACCTCTGCATATTCAGTATGGTCCACATAATGGAATCCGTACGTTTTGGACTGTGCAAACGCCGCTTTTCCTTCATTATATTTCTGAAGCATCGTTCCACTGTTTCCTGACAGGCAGGCATTCACTGCCTCAAGATAAGAAATTGCAGCCGTAGTCGTATCTTCCCAGCAATTCAGCCAGTAGATAATCTGATCTCTCAATCTTTCATTTCCCGGATTATCTTTAAATGTCTTTGCAGCGTCCTTCAATTCTTTAAAAATTGCAATCAGCTCATTACATTCTTCTGCCGTAACACTTCCTGCCTGCAGTTTAGATTTAAATGAGCTCAGAAGGCCACTGATTTCAACAGACTCCTGCAATGCCGTAACGCGGCTGTCCATCGCCTGATTAATCATATGTTTTGAGATTTCCTTCAAAGCGTCAGAAGACTTTGTCTCAATTGCCGAATTATGGTCTACATATTTAAATGAGGCATCCCATGCCTTGTCAGCTTCTTCCTCTGTATCCCAGATATTCCATGAATAGCATGCATTTCCGAATATCGCAACCTTGCTTGGTTCAGACTGCTGCATCGGATTCAGCACAATACCCTGAATCATAGACGGATCAACTCCCGGATGAAGGAACGTCGTATAACCGCCCATGATCAGATGTTTTTTAGAGTTATCAGTACATGGCCAGTTGATCCACATATATGGTCCTCTGCCCACATTCGATGTAAATGTGGAAGTAAAGCTATCTGTTACTTCACCCCATACGCGGCCTCCGGTCATAATAATCTGAACGTTTTCCGGAAAGTTCGCATAATAAGATTCGCCGTATCCGCCGTACTCCACTGTACAGAACGGCAGTGTCAGTTTCAGATCCGGATATGTCTTCTGCATATCTTTGAGCCACTCTGACATATCTGTAAGCGTCTTAGTATAATTTGCCCCGCCTACACTTGCGGCATCATCAGCAAGAATTGCAATCTGACGCACACCAACCTTGATAACCTGCTCGAACTTTGCCTGCAGGATTGCAAGGTCTGCCTGATAGGATTCCTCGGAGCTGTAATTAATAGCATTATACATATACGGATGCAATGCAAATACAAAACGACACTTTGAAGCATTTCCTGCTTCTGCAAGAGGTTTGATCAAGGTTTCCAGTTCTTCTTCCGTATAAAGCTCACGCCAGTTTGAATTATGCTTCGGATCATCCTTCGGAGCGTAAAAATAAGAATTCAGCTTGTAATAACCGCCCCATGTCATCAGATCGATCCTGTCTTCAAGAGACCATGGATTTCCATAATATCCTTCAATAAATCCACGGCTTACCACATCTGCCCAGTCCTGCATGTTAAAACTCTCGATCGTATTACTTTCCATTTGTGCAAAGATGTGATACAAGGATGTCAGTCCATAGAAAGCTGCATCTGTATCGCAGCCCAGTATTACCAGTTTGTCCTTTTCAGATAAAAGGAGATATGAATCCGTCTTCTCAAACAGGCTTGCCGGAACATCTGTATAATTAGTTTCAACATACTTATCCACATAAGAATCAGATCCGTAAATACCCACCAAAATATTCGTTGCACCGGATTCAATCTTGCTTCCCTCGGTTGCCGTCAGCCCTTTCAGTTCAAGTACTTCATCAAGACGGTCAACGGTTGCTTCATCAATTCCGTCTTCCACTATCAGATTCACATTATCCCTTAATACCCATTTCGTACCGGAATAGGTCATCTGCTGTGGTTCCGGATAAATCTCGTATACTTCCGACTCTGATGCATTTGTTCCTGCTGCTGGCTCTGCCGCAGACACTGATGAAGCAACAGGCTGAAGTACACTGGCTGCCATAATACATGCCATGGCGGCCGCACCTATGTGTTTCCATTTTTTCTTCATAGTCTTCCTCCCTTATGAAATTTAGTATTTAATAAAGCTGCTGCATTTATCATAACACATATAGCTTCAAAACTGCACATTTTTTATTACTTATCCAAAAGGGACAGGCATTACTGCCTGTCCCCGATATCAGAACCCTGCTGACATTCATGCTTATTCTATATAGTCTATATAGTACTCGATATATCTCATAAGAATTGTAATAGCCTGAGCTCTGACAGCTGTACCCTGAGGATCAAGCTTTCCATTATTGCCCTGAATCAGACTGATTCCTGTAGCCCATTCCAATGCTTCTTTTGCATATGGAGTAACTTTACCGGCATCCGGGAATTCACTCAGATCTTTTGTTTCACTGATATCCAAATCTGATGCCTTCGTCATACGATACAGAATTGTCGCAAGCTGTTCTCTTGTAATCTTATCATTTGATCCAAAATATCCGGAATCTGTATATCCTGTGATATAACCGTTCTCGTTTGCCCATGTGACTGCATTCGCATAGAAATCACCTTTCGCAACATCCGGGAACACCTGCTTATACTCTACTTCCGGTGAACCTGCCATACGGTAAAGGATTACTGCAAACTGTGCTCTTACCAGATCGTCACCGCCGCCATAGATACCATTGCCGTAACCGGTCATAAGTCCTGTAATATATCCCCAGTTAGATGCGTCATAATACCACAGGTCTGTATTAACATCATCGTAAATTGCTTCAATTCCTGCAATTGTGATCTTGCATGCGTCTGACTTATCACCTACTGTCGCAGTAACAGTTGCTTCACCATACCACCATGCAAAGACATTTCCATCTTCATCAACTTCCAGGATGTCTTCATCCGAACTGCTCCAAACGATATCACCTGCATCTGCAGCTCCTTCCGGTGTGATGTTAACTGTAAGTTTCAGCTCCTCACCGATAAGCATTTCCTCTTCTTTATTTTCAAAGGAAATTGAATCAATTTTTCCTTCTGTCGGGTCTGACGGAATAGTTACGCTAGTTTCTGCCGCCTCGGACTCGTTTCCTGATCCGTCTACCGCAACAATACTTATAGAATATGTTTTACCTTTTTCAAGGCTGTTCACCGTGTATTCACACTTCTGCGTTGATCCGTCTTTTTCGCCGCCTACAAGAATCTCATATCTGTCGATATCATCATCTGTCGGTGCTGTCCAAGTCAGTTTAACAGAAGTTCCGTCTACTGTTGCTTTAACATCGGTAACTTTTCCAGGTAACTGAATATCAGCTTCACCCTTTGTAGTAAACATCTTCTGTGCCGGAAGGGAAGTATTGCCGGAATTATCGACTGCAACCACTTTAACGACATAATCTGTGCCTTTTGCAAGTCCGGTCAAATCAATTGTACACTCACTTGTTGTTCCTACTCGCTGTCCTCCCAGATATACAACATACTCTTTTATATCTTTATCTGATGGTGCTGTCCAGGTTACTTTTGCTGTTGTTTTTTCAGCTGTTACCTCTATATTAGTTACAGCTGCAGGAGCCACTGTATCTGTAGTTGTGATATCATGCACCTCGATTGCTTTGGAAGAAACATCTCCCAGGGCGTTGACTGCATAAATATCAAAGTCGTATGTTTTACCGGATTCCAGTCCCTCTACTTTGTAGTTCCTCTCTGTTGTTGTAAACTCCTTGTCACCTACTGTAATCTTGTAAGATGCTGCTCCATCTACCGCATCCCAGCCAAGAACTACATATGTGCCTTCTATAAGAACTGCCTCACCTTTTGCACCTGTTACATCCGGTATCGGAAGACTTGCTGTGCCAAGAGCTGCCACTGCGTTATCAAGTGCTGTCTTAGCTACGCTTACTTCTGCATCAGTTGCATCCGCATTATTCATAGCGGCAACAGCTGCACTATATGCTGTCTCAAAGCTTGCCCATTTAGACGCATCATATGCTTCTTCTACAAGCTGTGCACTTGTCTCAATAGAGGTCTGAAGTGAAGCTTTGTTTACAGAAGCATCAACTGCGGGTGAAAGAACCTTGATGAAGTCCAGGTTAACCTGATATTTTCCGTCTCTTTCAGCAGCTACACATTTAATGGTATGCTGCTTATTATCCAAATCTGTCTTACTGAACAGTAAGGACTGTGGATCGCCGCTGCTTGATCCTTCCATAGAAAATGTTCCCTGGGATTCGCCATCAATAAATACTTCAAGAGCTGCAAAGTTTGCATGCTTCTGAACATATACTTCAATGCCTGTACCTGTGAAAGTATATTCAAAGTAACTCCCTATTGCAGCAGAGGTATTACCAGTTTCCGTCTTGGTCCCACCTGAATGTTTTTCAGGCTCTCCTGCCCATGTGCTCCATGAACCGCTCCATGTAATTGCCGGATTTGGATTGCTGTTATAAATACAATCCTGTACAACTGTTTCTGTCGGCATAGAGTTTCCTGCAATTGCTACGGTAAGTTCGATCGTGCCGCTCTTTGATGCATCAGCATTAGATGTCGCCGTAATTGTCACTGTACCATTCGTGTTTCCAAGAGTTACAAGTCCCTTTTCATCTACCGTTGCGATACTGCTGTCTCCGGATGTCCAGGTTACACTCTTATCGGACGCGTTATCCGGTGCTACTGCCGCCTGAAGCTGAACAGTACTGTTCGCTTTACCGAAGGTTGTGAGACCGGAAGTACTTGTCACCGTAACACCAGTCGGTTTCACAAGTGTACTATCCAATACGTTGAATGCGTCAAGCTCTACCTTCGCCCATCTCGTCTGACTTCCTTCAGAAGAAATCGTATTAGTAGCTGTTACAACAATGGTATGTCTGCCATATTCAAGATCATCCTTAGTGAAAACCTTTGCCTGACGGACTGTACTTGCACTATATGTATCTACAATGCCGCAATCTTCACCGTCAATTTCAATCCGCAGCTGACCTCTGTCGGAATTTGTACAAGTAATCACTTCAATACCGGTTCCGATGAATTCCAGCGTTGCCGTATCCTTCCCGGTAAGATCGTTTTGGAGATATTTAATTGTTCCGTTATAGTTGGTGCTTTCGTCCCAATCTGCCCAGGCACCTACATATACAACTCGTGAATCTCTGTCATCAACCATACCGGCACGTGCGACAGAACTTACTGTCAGTTTTGCCTTTTCACTGAGTTCTGTTTCTGTACCATCAACCTCAGCAGATACATAGTAATAAATCTGGCCTAATACTTCATATGCTTTCTCATCTGTATATTTTGTTCCGGCAATTTCAGATGCGATTTTCTGAACAGTACCGTTTTCTACCTGACGGTACACATTATAAGAAACCTCTTCACCTTCTACTGCGTCCCATGTAAGAACTGCTGTCTGAGCATCATCGCGCTCTGCCTTCAGATTGGTCGGTCCGGCTTCTCCTGCTTCCGGAATATCTTTTACTGTATAAGTTTCGCCATCTGTCGTTTCGAAGGAAATTCTGTCTTCGCCAACGATTGTTGCCTCAACCAGATTGCCCTTGCTGTCTGTTACTGTTGCAAGAGCAGCGTCATCTGTCTGTACAATTGCTGTGCCACCGTTGTTAGAAAGTACATCTGCCTGAACCAGTCTTCCGTCTTTCCAATCCATGGACACTTCAAAGTTTCCGCGTGCTACAAGTCCCTCAACGCTTCCATCTGCCCACGCGTCCGGAAGTGCAGGAAGCAGATTGATGTATCCCATATTACTCTGAAGGAGCATCTCTGCAACACCTGAGGTCATGCCGAAGTTACCGTCAATCTGGAACGGTGCATGTGAATCCCAGAGGTTCGGATAAATACCGCCTTTGAACAGGTTCTGAATCAGTTCAAGTGCCTTGTTTCCTTCGCCAAGCCTTGCCCATGTATTGATACGCTGTCCCATGCCCCATCCTGTACTGTTATCTGTACGATTCTGCATGGATACTTTGGCTGCTTCAACCCATTCCTCGTTTGTCTGAATCAGATCTCCCGGGAACAAGCCAAGCATATGTGACATGTGCCTGTGGCTATATCCTTCACCCATTGTGTTGCCGTTCTCATCTGTATTGAATGTTGTTTCATTGTACCATTCTTTAATCTGTCCGCTGTCACCGACCTCAATCGGTCCTTTCAAGTCAGACTGATTCTGCTTCCACTGCGCCACCAGCTCGGAATCTACTCCAAGAATCTCTGCTGCTGTGATCGTATCTTCATATAACTGCCAGGTCAATGACTGCTCATATGTATTGCCCGCTGTTCTCGGTCCGTGTTCCGGTGAATATGACGGTGAAGATACCAGTTCTCCATTTTCATCTCTTACAAGAGTCTGATCATAGAAACGTGACTCTTCTTTCATCATCGGGTAAATGTAGTCTTCCATGAAGTCTACATCTCCTGTAAACTCATAATATTCCCAGCAGTTCTGAAGAATCCAAGGTACTGCTGCCGGAGACCAGCCCCAGTCAAATGACCAGCCCGGACATGTCCATCCGAATGGAGTATTCTGTGTATGTGCAGTGAAACCATTCTCCTCACCATCTTCACTTGCAACGCCGAAATATATTTCTGCTGTCACACGTCCCGGCTCTCTCAGGGAATCCACGTAATCGATCAATGGCAGTGCACATTCAGCAAGGTTCGTGGAATACGTCGGCCAGTAGTTCATCTGAAGGTTTACATTCATATGATAGTCAGATGCCCACGGCGGATTGTTCATGCAGTTCCATACACCCTGGAGGTTGGACGGAAGCTGGGAATCTTCTCTGGAAGAAGCAATCGTCAGATATCTTCCATACTGGAACAGCATGTTTTCAAGCTGCCGCTGTTCGCCTGTGCCGGCTGTTCCTGCTTTATAAGCTGCCAGCAATGCATCTGTTGTCTTTTCAGATACAGTCTGTCCGAGATCCAGGGATACGCGATTGAACAATGACTGATAATCTTCTATGTGGGCTGCTTTCACATCTGCGTATTTCGTTACAGCCGCCTTGTCAACATCGGCTTTTACACGTGCTTTTAATGTGTCCATGCTTTCACCGGTTCTGTAATCCGGATAGTCATTCTTATAATCTGTAGCTGCTGAAATATATACAGTAACCGCAGTTGCTCCTGACACTGTAAGTTTATTTCCTGAACCTGTCACAGTTCCGTCTTCAGGCACAACTTTTACATAAGAAGCATACTGTAACTGGTTGTCACTTACTTCTCCGCTCAATAACAATGTATCATTTTCCACTGCTGTTGTTGTTCCGCCTTGTTTTGACTCAAAGCGTACATCAAAATTCAGTTTAGCCGCTCCGTCAGCTTCCAGACGTGCAACCAGCACATTAGCCGGATGGCTTATAAAGAACTCTCTTGTGTAATTCGTCCCGTCTTTTGCAAACGATACTGAAGCAACAGCGTTTGTCAGATCCAGGTCTCTCTGATAATTTGTAATACCGCTTTCCGAAAGTCCGGAGTAATCAAAATAAATATCTCCCCATGCCTGATATGCGCCATAACCGTTGGTATCTCCTCTCAACTGGCCACACAGACTGATTGCCGCACTGTCATTTCCCTCTGCAAAGTACTGCTGAACCTGCTTCAAGACTGCACCGTTCTGACCTTTAGACTCCAGGTTACCTCCGTTATAATCCGGCCGGCTGTCACTTGGGCCGCCTGTCCAGAGTGTTTTTTCGTTAAATGTCAGATGTTCACTTACTATTTCACCATATACGTTGGCACCCATATCACCGTTTCCAATCGGAAGCGAATGCTGCTGCCATCTGTTCTTTTCATCCGTATCATAGTTTGCACCTGCTGAAAGGATATTTGTTCCCTGTGAAACTGGTTCGTCATACCAAAGCCTTAAAGGATTACCATCTTCCGCCTGTGTCGCGATTTCTTCTGCAGCCTCGGCTGTCACCGCCTGCTGTCCGGGAAACGGAACAGAAGTAACAGCCATCGCTGCAGCAAAGATACCCGCAGCAATTCGCTTCACTGTCTTGTTTTTCATATTTTCCCTCCTGATTTTTCACTTTTGCCGGGAAGAAAATATAATTCTTGTTTTCTTCCCGACCTGACTATGTGTTCCAATCTCAATACTAAAAGAGTGCACTATTTGAGATTTGTGTAACGGCTGATAATTGTTGCACATTCCGCGCGGTTTGTATTACCCTGTGGGTCAAGTTTCTTCGGTTCTTCACCCTTACCGCTAATAATGCCTTTTGCTGTACACCATTCCATACCGTCTATTGCAAATTCCTGAACCTTATCTCCGTCCGGGAATTCACTCAGTTCTTTTTTCTCCGATACATCCAGATTCTTGTACTTAGCATATCTGTACATCATAGTTGCCATCTGCTCACGTGTGATGTTATCTGACGGTCCGAATTTTCCGGTATCGGAATATCCGGTTACAATACCGTTCTCTGCCGCCCAGAGGATTGCGTCCGTATACCAGATATTGTCGGCCACATCCGGGAACTTTTCGACATATTTAACTTCCGGCTCTCCTTCCATACGGTAGATGATGACTGCAAACTGTGCTCTTGCAAGATTCTGATTCGGTCCAAATATTGTTTCTTCCAGACCTGTCATCAGTTCTTTTACATATACATCATAAACGTAATCATAGAACCATGAACTGTCTTTATCTACATCGACATATGGCAGACCGTCTATAGGCGTAAGTGCTTCCTCCGCTTCAGCCAGTTCTGCGAGTGCTTTTTCAACATCCGCCTGATCTGCGTCATCATCTTCCAGTACAGCCTTTGCTGCTTCCAAAGCCGCCTGGAATGCTTTCCAGGAATCTTCCGTATAAGCCTTCTCCTTCAGTTCTTCAGCTTCTGTAACTATTTCCTCCAAAGCTGCCTTATCAACAAGCTCCACTTCTGCTTCCTCGAGAGCCTCTCTTGCAGTTGTCAGATCTTCAAGTGCTTTATCAATTGCATCCTGATTAGCGTTGTTATCATTTACAATCGCATCTGCAGCATCCAGTGCTGATTTGAATACTGACCAGGTTTCTGCGGTATAATCACTTTCCTTCAGCGTCTTTGCCGCTTCAACCGCTTCTTCCAGTGCGCTCTTGTCAACCGGGGCTTTTTTAATTTCAAACGTTACATCAATGCTTCCTTTGTAACCATTAATACCTGTTACAGTTGCTGTAGCTTCTCCGAACTTATCATTGTCTTTGTACGTAACCTGATAATCCACACCGGCTGTAAGAGTATCTTCGCCCTTCTTCACTGTCACATCAGGTTCTACCGGTTTCTCGGCACTTACAGAATACACTACAATAACATTCGGTTTGATTTCTGCCGTCACGCCATTTGCAGGATCAGAAATATCAACGGCATCCTCAATGTCGCCTGTGTCCACTGCCATCCTTACACGTATTTCTGCGGCACTCATATGTGCGTCATTACCACTATCTGCATAGGTATGAACACCAATCAGCTTAACATATTTTGCAGTAACAGGTGTATCAAACTTAGCCAGTTTCCATTCTGCATCAGTAGTCCATGTTCCGGATGCAATCTTTGTCCATGTCGTTCCATCCATACTATATTCTATTCTGTATTCTGTAACAGAACCGTTGCTTCCGCCCGTATTTCTCGGATAGTAACGGACTGCGTCAAGCTTTGTCGCCTCTTCAAGCTCCATGACAACCCAACGATCCGCAACATTTGTCACTTTATTTCCATTTGTCCAGTCTGAGTGCCAGTGTGTCGCAATATTTTTGTCAAAGGCATAACTCAGTCCGCCTTCTGTAGTGGTAGAGGAAGAATCCGGAAGCGCACTTCCTGCTGACGGAGTAATCTTTTCTACCGGATAATCTCTCGAGTCATCATCTGCTGATATATCTGTGTTCAGATTAATCACAAACCGAGACATTTTACTATGGTCTTCCGCCTCAGCAATAATAATAATTTTATCTTCATATGCCGGAAGTATAGTTACTGCCGCATTGTCTTTGCCTTCTGCGGTTACTGATGATGTTGCTGCTGTCGTATTATAGCTTCCTGATGCAAGCTGGCTTGCTGTAAGCTCGGTTCCGTTAACTACAACTTTTCCAAACTCTGCCGCCGTGTTGGACGTGTAACCTCCTGACGCTTTCATAATCTCAAGCTCAACAATACCTGTACAAGGCTTTCTTCCGCTGAGTGTTTCAGCAGCATCCGTAAACACAAACTTCACAAATGTCGCCGTTACCGCTGTGAAATCATAGGTATATGGTTTTATATTACCATCAGTGTTTTCAGTGCCGATCGTCTCCGTTGCTGTCAATTCTGTCCAGCTTCCGTCTGCTCCTGTATCGGAAAGATAAATCTCTGTTGTTCCTGCATCCGGATATCTTGCTGAATAACCGTCTTTGAAATGATAGATAACAATCTGTCCGATTCTCTGCTGTGTTGCATATTCAAACACAATCTCTGATGTATTATCGCCGGCCTGTGCGTTATTATAATTTGTCCAGATTGTCTGGTTGCCGTTATCATTTCCGTTTCCGGCAACAGTACTTCCGTCCCTGATTGCTTCAAGGCTATCGCTCTGGTTTGCCTCCGGGATATCCTGCGTCAGATTCAGTGCTTCAGATGCAATATTGCTGCCAAGCACAATTGATTCTTCCTGAACACGAATTGTCGCCGTAACAGGATATTCTTCTCCAAAAACATTCGCTTTACCGTTTACAGTAACAACTCCGGCTGTTTCATAAACATCATCTGCAATCTCATCCCATTCAACTGCAAAAGAAGTCGACATGACTGTTCCGTCTGCAAGAGCTGCCGGACGTCCTTCCGGAAGTGTCACTTTCTGTCCCTTCGGTGTTGTTGTTGAATAATTCAGCATTCCACCGACCTTATCAATCATGTTGACTACAACAGTTACTGCATATTTTCCATCCACAGTACCGTTCACGCCAAATGATCCTGATTTTGAAATCTGTTCGGATGTGATTGCGTCCCAGACAACAGTGAGTTCTTCTGTTGTTCCATCCGAATAACGGGTTTCAATTTTTGCCGGAAGTTCCGGAGTTGTCCCAACTTTGACATAATAGTTCTTTGACATGCAGAAGCTTTCGATCTGCTTCTCCCCTGATCCTGTACTTCCCTCGACAGGTGTCGTTGTCACCTGTACGGAAGAGGATGCCAGACCGTCTGCTGTCGCTGTTACCGTAAAACTTCCCGCCTGCTTTGTTGACTGTACGATTGCCAATACTTTACCGGAGAATGCCTGACGGTTGTCATCCTGGTAAGACTGATGATCCGGAGAATTTCCGTTATCCACACCAACAAGAACTCCCTCTCCTTCTACTGTAAATGTCACTCTGTTATCTGCATCCGGGACAATATTTCCGTCCGCATCTGTCACATCAACCGTAACATATGCGAGGTCTTTTCCGTCTGCATCGATTGTTGCACGGTCAACAGATGCACTCAGTTTTTCCTCCTCACCTGTTGTCGTGACAACAGAACGTCCTTCAGTCTCGGCGATCTCTTTTCCGTCCTTGTCGTATGCAACTGCTCTGATCGTTCCAGGTTCAAATGTCTTGTACCATGTCAGATACAGATTCTGATATTCTGTACTGCTCTTGTCGCTTCCTTCATAAATCTGATAGGAATATCCGGCAGAAGTTGTCTTTGTCGTAAATGCCTTCTTGCCAAGTGATGTTTCTGTGCCTCCTGCCGGAGTAAAGAACAACTCTACAGATGCAGCATCAGAATAAACAACAATCGGAACATTTCCGCTTGCAACAACGTTTTCATTCCATGCCGGAAGAACATGCAGTGTGGTCACATCATCATTCCACTGGCTCTGATAGAAATAGTAGCTGTCTTTCGGGAATCCTGCAGTATCAATGATACCAAAATAGGAATTCTTCGGAGACGGCCAGCTGCCCACTGCACCTGTAGATATTCCATTCCATGGTGTAGGCTCGCCAAGATAATCAAATCCTGTCCATACATATTCACCTGCAACATAATCATTCCGGATAATATCATACCATGCCTGGCTTGCGTATGCTCCCCAGCCAACCTTGGATGTATCATATGAAGTCAGCTGCTTCTCAGGTACCTGTCCGTAAATCCCACGGCTGTTAACAGAAGATGCGGTCTCTGATCCATATATGCACCATCTGTTACTATGACCGGTACTATAATTACCTGCGGAAGCATAATTGTAACCCACAATACCGCCGGCTGCATCCAGTGCATTTGCCATTGCAATAGATACGCTGCTGCCATTTTTCAGATTATTATCCCCGATTGTCATCGGTCTGGTTGAATCCAGTGCTTTAACCCAATTAATCAGCTTCTGTGCTATTGCCGCAAAATCTGCCGCTCCGTCTGTTCCTTCCCAGACTTCGTTTCCAAGACTCCACATAATGATTGAAGGTGCATTGTAACCACGATTTACCGTTGCCGTCATATCGAACTGTGCCCATGTCATGCTGTCCTCTGCCCCAAGAATCTGGTTGCCGTCTTCAATTACAACATTGAACCATTTTGAATAATCCTGGCTGTTTCCGTTCTTCGGGCGTTCCCATCCGTCAAATATTTCTTCAATCAGAAGAATACCATGTTTGTTGCAGGCTTCAATCAGCTCATCTGCAGCCGGATTATGTGTAACACGGATGGAGTTACATCCCATTTCTTTCAGTATTTCAACCTGGCGTTCAATTGCACGGTAATAAGCTTCGGAACCAAGTGATCCCTGGTCATGGTGCATACATACACCTTTCAGCTTCATATTCTCCCCGTTCAGAGAGAATCCGGTGTCCGCATCAAATTTGAAATAACGGAAACCATAATCTGTCTCATATGTATCAACCACATTGTCTGCAACTTTCACCTCTGTAACAACCGTGTACAGATTCGGGGCATCCACGCTCCACAGATCCGGATTGTTCGCCTGAAGTGTTGCGGAAATCTCTGCCACATCTCCGGATGCCACAGACTGTGCCGCTGTCGTAACCGTGCCAATGGAAGTGTCTGTATCTTTCTTAAATATAGTGTGCTTCAAAACAACTTCCGCTGCCGTATCTCCGGCATTCGCAACTGTCGTCTTAACGGTCATATTTACAGTTTCACCCTTTTCTGTTTCCAGATTCGGTGTCGTAATCTTTGTACCGTACAGGTCAACATGTACAGGTTCCGTCGCAGTAAGCTTAACACTTCTGTAAATACCGCTTCCTGAATACCATCGGCTGGACGGTGTCTGATGATTTACCTTGACTGTCAGCACATTGTCCTGACCAAATTTAACATAATCTGTGATATCAAATGAAAATGGTGTGTATCCATACGGATGTGTTCCAAGCTGTACTCCGTTAATCCACACGGTCGCATTCATGTAGACGCCGCCGAAATCAATTCTCAGCTCTTTGCCTTCCATATTTTTCTCTACCACGAAGTGTTTTCTGTACCAGCCTATACCGCCAAGCCGGTATCCGCTTTCAGCCTCTCCGCTTTTAGTTGTATCCTGTTCAATACTGTAATCATGCGGCAGATTCACCTGACTCCATGACGAGTCATCGTACACCTCGCTCTCAGCACCGCTTGCATCTCCAAGATAAAACTTCCAGTTACTGTCAAAATCCATTGAACGCACACCCGTATCTCCGTATGTTTCAACAGCTACTACTTCCGGCTCGGAAACCATCTGATCAGATGTGTCTGCCGCAAGTAAGGATGGTATAGTCCCCGGTGACTGCAGTGCCAGAACTAATGCCAGAGCTGCTGCACCGATACGGGAATAAAACCTTTTTTTCATCCTTTTTCCTCCCTTTCTTTGCACAAATTTTTGCACATTATTTGGTAATATGATAGCATAGTTTCACAAAAAAGAATAGGGATTTTTTAAGTTTTTATACACTTTCTACGGACAATTGTTAACACAATTGTAACAATTATCGTCAATATAACTATAAACACTTCAGGTCTCCCTCCTTTTTCCAAAATGTCCTGCACACTATAGCATGCTTCCTCCTGAACAACATAGAAAATCACGTCTTTCCTGCATTTATTCTCTGCCAGGTCAACAGCTTCCACCCTCATACGATACTCCCCCGGCTCCGTAAAATGCTGCCGGAATATCTGTGTACCGGTCTCCAGTTTCATTTTCTTTCCGTTAATATAGATATTACTCAGCTTTTCCCCTTTGCCTCCTACCGAAATTCCCAGCTCTGTTCCTCCAATATAAGTTTCATTGTCCCGGACATTGGAAATCAAGATTTCAGGCGGTGTACGGTCTATGATAAATGCCGCTTCTTCAACGGACACATTTCCCGCAGCATCTGTGGCTCTGACTGTGAACACATGGCAGCCTTCTTCTTCAGCAGCCTTCCCTTGTTCATATTTATTTCCGTCCAGAAGCATTTCGCAGGTAACTTCCGTAAAATCACTGATGATATCCTCTTCACGATAATTCCACTGAAAGTTGGAAATATATGTTCCCTCCATCTGCCGGACATAGCGTATTACAGGTTTTGTCTTATCCACTGTTATTACCAGAGACTTATCCGAACAATTTCCGGCTGCATCTGCGGCAGAAATGTGTATATCGTATTCCCCATCATCTTTAAACAGATGGTCAGACCGGATATCTTCGCCCGATTCCAGCAGCACCTGTTTCCTTTCTCCGTCGGGCGCAGTACGCCAGACAGCCAGTTCCTTAGATGCCACAATATTATCATCCGTTATCCGTACAGTAATTTTCGACGGAGACGCTGTGATTTCCCTTTCATGCTCTATCTCTATTACCGGCGACGTCCGGTCAATGTAAATCTGCCTGCTCAATGTAGTGACATTGCCTGCATAATCCATCGCCTGGATAAGAACAGAGACTCCTTTACCGTCTGTACTTGCCCTCTCCACAATAAAATCCGCAGAAAGCCTTTCCCCCGGATCATCCCCTGTACTGCGGGCCTGTGCTGCAGGCAGCTCCCCGACAAAAGAAAGAAGGCTGCTGATACCTGACCCCTGAGATGGATCCCAGGCTTCTACATGTATATTGACAGAATCCTGATGCCACCCTTCATTACCGGAAACACTTATTAAAATCTCCGGCGCGCCGTTTACCGCTGTAATTTCTTTATTATCGCTCACCTGCCTGCCTCCTTCTCATATTCGGACATCTGATATGATTCCGGAATCTCAAGTTCCGGAAATCCTGCCAGAACTTCTTTTTCTTTCTCTCTGAACTCTTCTTCTGTTTTTTCGCCGTAGCAATACAACATTTTTAAATACAACAAGGCAATTTTCTGTGAATCCGGCAGTCTTTCTGCTGCTTTTTCAGCGATATCAAGTGCATTTTCCCCGTTATCCTTTTCCTCTTCCAATGCAATTCGCCTGGAATAAGCCTGTTCGAGCACTGCATTCACGGCTTCCATGCCGCAAAGTTCTTCATATGCCGCCAGTGCCTTTTCCGTCATACCTTCCCTGTCATAGGCGGACGCAAGACATTGCATCACTTCACAGTGAAGTTCTTCTCCAAGCTCGATTACCTCCCGGTTATCATCCGCATCATTATTAAGAAGAAGCCGCCTTAGTTGTTCTGTATCGGATTCTTCTGTGCCATACTCTTGTGTACCGTTTTTTTCTGTATCAGATGTTTCAGTTTCGGCAGCTTTTGCGGACGTTGTTTCTGCGAAAGATTTTTCTGTATCCCGGATTGCTTCTTCAGCTTTATATTCTTCAAGCTGATTTTCCAGTTCAACATTCCTGGCCTGTTCTGCGGGAAGACGCGAGAATAAAACCGTCACACTTATGCAGAAAAACAATATTACCCCTGATATCCGTATAACATTCTTATTCCCAGGAAATCTTCCGGTACATTCCGCAGGAATTGCCTTCTGAACCCGTCTGAAGTTTTCAAACTGTTTTCTGCAGCCTTTTCCTGTGCACCGTTGAATCAGAAGCTTAAGTCTTCTTTCCTGCAGTCCGCTCAAATAAGGACGTACGGTAACATTGGCAAGTATGAACTGTATTGTCCGGCCGAAGCCAAACAAATCCTGTCCGATTGACGCGCCTCTTTCCCGGATATATTCTTTCTGCATAAAATTGTTTCGTATAGCACGCTTTTGCATGCTCCGGAGCACGACTGCATTTCCCTCCGCATCCAGATCAAGCAGAAAAATCTTCTCTTCCGGCGTAACAAGAATGCTGTAAGGATTCAAATACCGGTATCCACATGTCACACTGCACCGGTACAGCAGTTCCAGCTGCCGTGCCAGCTGCCGGATCCAGCCTAATAGAATTACCTGCTCTATGTCAGGCCGACGTTCCAGCCTGAAAATCAACAGTTCCCCCGTTATGCAGTCCGTCTCCGGATAGCATTGTCCCCCGTACTCTACAAACCTGATTATTTCAAAAGACTTTATATGATGAATATCATTTTTACTTTCATTCTTAATTCCAATCGTATTTGATCCGATAGCCGATCACTCCCTTTCGTTCCTTATTTCTTTGAGTCACAAACCACTTCCTCAACATTTTCTTTTCTTCTTTCTCCTTTGCAGCAGCCCGAATGTGCGTATAAACAAACAGAACCCGGCTCTCATTTCGTCACTATTATAGCCTATATATTTCCATTTATCAACCTTTAATTTATCATTTTATCCTATTTTAATCTTTTTATCGTAATATCCATATTTAAATCAACAAATTCCCGCAGCTGCTTTTTTTCAAAAGATTACTTAAGTCTAACTTTTCTTATTCACAGAAGAACCAGAATCTCAACAGGCGGGAATTAAAAGCAGTCCGGGCCGCCTCAGAGAATTTGCAATTTTCCTCTTGACAAATCATACATTATACTGTAGAATAAATTTTGTTGTGAATGGGGTGTTCACTGTGTGCGATTAGCTCAGCTGGATAGAGCGTCTGGCTACGGACCAGAAGGTCGGGAGTTCGAATCTTCTATCGCACGTAAATAAGGATATCGCAAATGCACGAATTCGTGATTTCGATATCCTTTTTTTGTTGCGATATATAAAATAGACCCTGCGGAGCGTTTTAAACGTATGCTGTCGGAAAGGACTTCCGGTGACATGGCATTTCAATCGTCTTTTTTCAAGTTGATGCATAAAAGAACCGATACCGCGCCGGCTTTTTCTGTGCCTGCACAGTATCGGTTTCAATACGGGTAATTTCTTATGTTATCCCTTCTTATTTGAATTTTTCTGCCTGACTGCTGATAAAATCAACATCGTCAAAGTAATTGATTTTCATCGCGGCTTTCACATCACTTAAAGTCCGGGCCGCAACTTTTTCCGCTTTTTCACTGCCTTTTTTCAAAATCTCATATACGTACGGAATATCCTTCTGATATTCTTTCCTTCTGTTTCTGATCGGCTCAAGCTCCGCCTGGAGCACTTCGTTCAGGAAGCGTTTAACTTTCATGTCTCCCAGCCCGCCCCTCTGGTAATGAGCTTTCAATTCATCCAGATTCTGATACTCGGGGAGAAATGCTTCAAAATGCTCCGGACGGCTGAATGCGTCCAGATAAGTGAAAACACTATTCCCTTCCAGTCTGCCCGGATCACTTACTTTAATATGCGTCGGATCTGTGAACATGCTGAATACTTTCTGTCTGATTTCATCCGGCTCTTCGGAAAGATAAATACAGTTGTTCAAAGACTTACTCATCTTTGCTTTTCCGTCTGTTCCCGGCAGACGCATACATGCCTGGTTATCCGGCAGAAGAATATCCGGCTCTACCAGGGTATCTCCATATAATGAATTGAATTTTCTGACAATTTCTTTTGTCTGCTCAAGCATCGGAAGCTGATCTTCCCCGACCGGCACGGTAGTCGCCTTGAATGCTGTGATATCCGCCGCCTGACTGATAGGATAGGTAAAAAATCCCACCGGAATACTTGCCTCAAAATTACGCATCTGGATTTCAGACTTTACGGTAGGATTCCTCTGAAGTCTTGATACCGTAACCAGATTCATATAGTAAAAGGACAGCTCACAAAGCTCCGGAATCTGCGACTGGATAAACAGAGTAACTTTATCCGGGCTTAGCCCGCACGCCAGATAATCCAGCGCAACCTCAATAATATTCTGCCTCACCTTTTCCGGATTGTCCGCGTTGTCAGTCAGTGCCTGTGCATCCGCAATCATTACAAACATATCATCGAAACCGCCCTTATTCTGCAGCTCCACTCTTCTTTTCAAAGACCCTACATAATGACCAACGTGAAGCCTTCCCGTCGGCCGGTCTCCTGTCAGCATAATCTTGCCCATTTCCATTTCCTCCTCATACTGTAAACCTATGTAAAGCGGATATTTATCTTCCGCCTCTCCTCTTCCTCATAAACCTGACTATTTACCGCCTTCTTCCGGTATCCGGATATTCTTTCGCGGCATATCAGCCAAACTTCATACCTTTTTATACCTGACGCTTCCTTTCCAGCCTTCTGCGCATCATGCCCCTGCCTGCCGGGACTTTTCTGTCCGCACCTGCATAGACAAACGGATATAACACATATGCCATTACAAACGCTGCCATCAGGTCAATCACTGAATGCTGTTTCAGGAAAACGGTTGAAAGTATAATCAGCACTGCCATCGCATACACGCCATGGCGGATGCCTTTTTTCTTCTCGAGATGCCTGCTTTTACTTACCGCTATACACGCAACAACACTATTATAAACGTGAATGCTCGGGAACACATTCGTCGGTGTATCTGTCCGGTACAACAGCTTCACAGCATCCACAAAAATATTGTCTCTTTCAAAAATCAGCGGTCTCAGTTCAAGCCCGTTTGGCATAATCGTAGAGACGATCAGAAATATAGTCATTCCCGCAAACATCAGCCCGGACAGTTTATAAAATTCTTCTACATCCGTAAAGAAAAAATAAAGAAATACTGCGGCAATAAAAACAAACCATAACAAATACGGTACAATAAAATATTCAACAAATGGAATCCTATCATCTAACACAGAATGTATAATATGATACTGTGCCGTCACCCGATTCTCCAATATACAAAACCAGATAAGGTATATCGGAACATATATAAATACCCAGGCATGTTTATACTTCTTCACTAATTTCTTTATCTCTCCCCTGAAATCCATGAATCCTGCGCTCCTTTTCATACGTGTCATTTTAACTGTTTCCGATTATAACACGATTCACAAAACACAACAAGGTAATTAAAAATATTCACAAAACCTTTATAATTCCTTCAATGTTTCTTTAAAATCTTAAGGAACGATCACCCGGAACCGGCCGGCATCCAGCCCTGCCGCAAGCACATCTGTCCTTACGGCACATTCTCCGTCAGTATGTACCGGAAGTCCGGATTCCGCTTCAATGCGTACCTCTCTGCATTTGAAAATGTGTATTCCTTTATACCCCACATGTTTCCCTTTGTATGCTTTCGGCAGAAGATACAGCATCTTCCATTTCGGTATGCCGGCGGCCGCGATGACATCCAACATTCCGTCATTAACTTTTGCCTCCGGACAGAAGAAGAATCCGCCCCCTTCATACGGATGGTTCATCACAGCAACAAACAATGTTTTTTCAAGCCGGAAAACTTCACCGTTATCAAGCGACACTGTCATCGCAGACATTTTCTCTTTTGCAAGCTGAGAAAGTGCCACGCCGACATAAGACAGACTTCCAAGGCCGACCATATTCAGCCATTTCTTCAGCATTGACTGCCTGATCTGCCAGCATACTCCTGCATCAAATCCGATCCCGGCACTCACCGCAAAACGACGGGTCTCCCCGCCTGCCGTCACCGTGCCGATATCCAGTGTCTCCGTCCTTGTCCCTGCAAGCACATTCTGCAATGCTTTTTTTGGATTGCAGGGAAGCTTTAAACTTCTTGTGAAATCATTTCCGGACCCGCTCGGGATATAGCCGAGCGTAACTGCCGATAAATTCCTGATACCATTCACAACTTCATTGATAGTTCCGTCACCGCCGAGGACGACCAGAGTATGTTCATCTCCGTCGGATGTGATTTCTGCGGCAAGTTTCTCCGCATGTTTTTGATATTTCGTAAAATAAACATCAAAATCCACCCTTTCTTTTAAAAGCTCCGGCTCTATCTGATTCCATATCTGTTTTCCTTTTCCCGAACGGGACTTCGGATTTACAATAAAGATATATTTCATCTTTGATTCCCCCCCGGATTTATCATTAGTTTTTCTTCCGTCACATTCTCTTTCACAGATTCCTTGACATTACCACGTTCTTTGTGGTCCTTCGGCAGGAATAATTTCCTGTCATTTTCCCTCGACCGTGCTGTCCAGATATTTCCCAAGCGAGCGGGACATATTCCCCTGGAAATCGGTCTCGCCTTTTCTCAGACACCATTCAAATACATTTCCAATGACGATCATCCTGATATCCGTCGTAAATTCTTCAATCCCTACATTCAGCGCGATTACACCTGCAGCCATAGCCTTTTCCACATAAACCTGCACTGTCACGATGGGATATCTGCGCTCTGTGCGGATTGCCGGGTTTAATGCCTGATTCCTGCTGTTATAGTACCCGGACATGAAATCTACTCCCAGCTCCTCACAATAATTCACATAATTCAGGTAAACCTGAATTATGGTATATTTCGCCTCTTCTGCGCTGTCAGGCAGATCCAGCAGCCCCGGATCGATCTGTGGCTGATCCTCAATATAATAGGACAGCAGGTCATCTTTCGTCTTAAAATGGTGGTAGAAACTCCCGTTGGACACGCCCGCTTCCTCGCAGATATTTTTTATGGATAATTCTTCATATCCTTTTTTCTTCAAAATCCGTTTGGCAGCCTGAAAAATCCGTTCTTTTGTATCTTTTGACTTTTTCTGCTGTCTGGATAATTCCACTTTTTCTTCCATTTTTGTTATACTCCTCCAACTGCCCCTACATTGTAACATGTTTCTTCTTTTTGGTAAAGCAGACTTTCTTTTATATAGAATATGCGGAAAATGCCGCCGGTATCGGATATATTTTATCAATTTCTTCTTTTCCGGCAAATATCATTTTCTCACTGCAGTTTTTTTCCAGCTCATCCACAATAATCTCATAACCGGTCATATGCCATTCCACATGACTGAAAATATGTTTTGCATTTTCCAGCTTTTTTACTCTTATCGGCGTAAGCCCGATTGATTTTCCATAGGAAATCACTTCTTCGTGTGTCAGATGCCCCTCAACATTCGGAAATTCATAAAGCCCCGCGAGAAGTCCCTTCTTAGGACGTTTCCGGATTGCGACACGATCATCATCCTGGAAAATGAGCACGGTTCTTTTCTCAATCCGCCGTTCTTTTCCTTTTGTTTTTAGCGGAAGTTCTGCCTGAATTTCCTGCGCCTTTGCCCGGCACAGGTGAGCCAGCGGGCATTGGCCGCACTTCGGCTCTCCGTTCGGAATACAGACAAGTGCGCCCAGTTCGATGAGTCCCTGATTAAAATCCGAAGCAGCGCCGGCAGGTATCACCTCTTCTATCATTCGTGCCATATGTTTACGCACAGACTGCTTCGTGATATCTTCCCGGTATGCAAGTACTCTGGAAATCACCCGAAGAACATTTCCGTCTACTGCTGGTTTTGGCATACCATATGCAAAGGAGCTTATCGCCCCGGCAGTATATTCCCCGATACCGGGCAGCTTTATTATCTCGTCATATGCCTGCGGAAATATTCCTGCATATTCATCCATGATCTGACGTGCCGCTTTCTGCATATTTCTGACACGGTTATAATACCCAAGCCCTTCCCAAAGCTTCAGGAGAACATCTTCCTTTGCCTCTGCAAGTGCCTTCACATCCGGAAGCTCTTTTAAAAATCTTTCATAATATGGCTTTACCGCTTCCACCCGCGTCTGCTGCAGCATGATTTCCGACACCCAAACCCGGTAGGCATCTACATTCTCACGCCAGGGGAGCGCCCTCCGGTTCGTCCGATACCATTCCACAACCGGATCGGCCATTTCCATCAGAAGCGGGCTTTCAAGAACAACCGGCACTTTATCCGCTATAATAATGCTGTCAGAAGTTACATAACAGTCGTAAGCAAGGATATGGACTCCGGATGCTTTCGCCTGTTTCAACGCCTCACAAAAAGCCGGATGCGTTTTTTTATTCGGCGTAAAATACCGGATATCTTTCATCTGGATCACAAAAAACACATATGCCTCATACCCATCTTTCACTGCATGGCACAATTCATTCAGGTGCTTGACCGCCCGGTCACTCGGCGCGTCAGGGAACATTGCCACCTGGTCCTGCTCCAGTGTCACTCCTTTTACCTCAATGAATATTTTCTTTTCCCCCGCTTCTATATATAAATCAAACCGGGAGTTACCATAAGTTGTTTCAGGACGTATCAGAGTCACGTTTTCCGCCAGATTTCCCTGCTCAATCCACTCTCTGACAACCTGATTCGGGATCTGAGAATCCATGTTTACCATCCTGCCGTCTTTTTCAACGGAAATCAAATCCCATTTTGTCTTCCTCTCCTGATTCATGCTTTCCTGCACATAAACCCTTGCCCCCGTCTTCAGAAGCTCCGCACACCTGCCGGTATTTTTCACATGGACTGTTTCCTTACTGCCATTTAACTCCACATGAGCAATAAAACGGTTTGGTCTGTCCAGGAAATACGCCTCCCGCATCCGTTCATATTTCATCGCTGCTCTCACCTCAGTCTTGTAAAGAGTATCAAAAAAGGTCCACCGGATCTTTTTTCATATGCATGGCAACGAAAAGACAGCCGCCTTCATGGGAGCTGTCCTTCGTATAAGTTACTATTTTTATAAAATCTTTGATAAAAATTCCTGTAACCTCGGCTCCTTCGGATGATTAAAAAATTCCTCAGGAGGTGCTTCTTCTTTTATCTGTCCCTCATCCATAAAAATCACACGGGAGGCAACCTCGCGCGCAAATCCCATCTCATGTGTGACAACAACCATTGTCATGCCTTCACGAGCAAGGCTTTTCATCAGATCCAGTACCTCGCCTACCATCTCCGGGTCGAGTGCGGAGGTCGGCTCGTCAAACAAAATCACGTCAGGGTTCATGGCCAGGGCACGTATAATGGCAACTCTCTGTTTCTGTCCTCCGGATAACGTTGACGGATATGAGTCTGCCTTATCCTCAAGTCCGATTCGTTTTAACAGGGAATACGCCTGCTCCTGCGCTTCTTTTTTAATCTGATCCTTTGTCACTGTGACAGGAATCGACTCTTCTTTTTTTGTACTGCCCCTGAAAATATTCTTTACACGAATTGAAAAATTCTTTCTTTTAATCTTTTTCAGATCCTGACATCTTACATATACAGGAGCCATCATGATATTCTGAAGGACCGTCTTATTGTTAAACAGATTAAAATGCTGGAACACCATGCCCATGTAGCGGCGGTGCTGATTGATATCAACATGCATATCTGCGATGTCCACGCCTTTAAAAATAATACTGCCGCTTGTCGGGTCTTCCATACAGTTCAGACACCGCAGGAAGGTACTCTTTCCGGAGCCGGAAGGACCAAGGACCGCAACAATATCACCCTTGTTGATCGTGATATTGATTCCTTTGAGGATTTCCTGATCTCCAAAGCTTTTTCTGAGATTAATTACGTCTATCACTCTTCTTCAGGCTCCTTTCCATTAATTTGATAAGCAGGGAAATAATCAGCACAAGTACAATATAAATCAATGCCATTACCAGGTAAGGCACCATGAACTCGTAACTGTTGCTTCCGATATAATTAAATGCCATATAAAGGTCCGTAGCTCCTACGAAGCTGACTACCGATGTCTCTTTGATAAGCGTGATGAATTCATTTCCCAGAGTCGGAAGAATATTCTTCACAGCCTGAGGAATTACGATTCTGCACATACTGGCCCCAAAGCCAAGTCCCACGGCCCTTCCGGCTTCCATCTGCCCCGGATCGACCGACTGGATTCCGCTTCGCATAATCTCAGAAATGTATGCGCCGCTGTTCAGGCCGAATACCAGCATGGCGACCTGTACTCCGGTAATTCTCCAGCCGATGACAGGCAGGAGGACATAATAAAAGACAAGCAGCTGGACAACCATAGGAGTCCCCCTGAACAAGGCTACATAAAAGCTGCAGATGCTGTTGAGTATCCTTGGCAGAAGCTTATACTTCGGCAGGACACGTACTGTTGCAATAATCGTTCCTATCAGGATTCCTATAATCAATCCGGTGACTGCAATCATCAAAGTATGCCGAAGCCCTTCCATGACTTTTACATAGCCGTTCTGATTCCAAAAAATATCGATGAATTTATTTACTTTCTGATCAAAATTGCCCATAGCTCCCTCTTTCCAAAAGAAGGAAAATGCAGATGATACACATCTGTATTCTCCTTCCTGCCAAATCCGTTTCTTTCATCCTGTGCATCCTGCGTATTATTTACACGCATCTTTTATGCATCTTCATACATCGTCCTCACATTTTTATGCGTCCGTATGTATTCTTCATATATCCGTTTCTGCATTGCCGCATTTTCCATACCGATGCGGCAGCCCCGGCTTCTATGAAACAGGATTACTGCATCTCGTTGATTGCTGTTGTTATAGAATCTGCCGGTGCAGCATCAATGATAACATATTTGATATTTCCATTCAGCATATCCTGTACAGCCAGAGAACCATTCTTGTAAGTTACACATTTTGCCGGGAGACCGTCAAATCCCCAGTCTTCATCACCTTCTACAAAATACTGGCCGGTCGTTCCTGCCTGCACGCCGATCGTATCTGCGTCAGTCAATTCTGCCAGCTTAGCTGTTACTTCATCTGCATCCTTGCAGTCGTCAAAAGTACTGTCATCGCTTCGTACGATCAGTCTCTGGGACGCTTCATAGTAAGGCTCTGTAAATGTCACATATTCTTTTCTCTCTTCGTTGATTGTAAGTCCGGCCATCGCGATATCACATTTCTGCTGTCCTACAGAAAGGCAGACAGCATCAAAATCCATATTCTGGATAACAAGTTCCTTGTCAAGTTCTTCTGCAAGAAGCGCCGCAATCTCCATATCAATTCCATAGTAGGAATCACCCTTTGTATATTCAAACGGCTCGAAGGCTGCGTTTGTGGCAACTACAAGCTGATCTTTGGACGCATCCAGTTCTGCAGACGCTACTGCTTCCGGCTCACCGCCTCCGAAATACTTCTCACAGATCTCATCCAGAGTACCGTCCTCTTTGATACGATTTACGAATTCATTGACTTGGTCAATCAGCTCCGGCTGAGTCTTATCTACACCGAATGCATACTGCTCGCTGGTAAGATCGTACTCAATCACCTTAGCGGTCACTGCCTCCTTATCGGTCTCTTTATTGCTGTTTCCGCAGGCTGCAAGAGAAACAACACAAAGCACCGCCAACGCAAGGCTTAATACTTTCTTCTTCATTTTAGAATCCTCCTTGATATTGAATAGAAAACTATGCATATTAATACACGTATTTCTATATATTAGCACGTTTTCTGCAAAATACAAGTAATTTTTAAAAATTAAATTGTATTTTTATTAAAAACAGATTATGCAAAAAGGGCGGAAAGACCGAAGTAAAGCAGCACGATCACACCAAGTACGATCCGGTAGTAACCAAACACCTTGAAATCGTGATTTTTGATATACTGCATCAGGAATTTAATCGCCGCAATAGACACACCGAAGGATACCACACTTCCCAGGATCAGCAGACACATTTCCATGAAAGAAATCCCCGCGCCTTCCATGAAGAACTTCACAACCTTCAGCAGGCTTGCGCCGAACATGACCGGTATCCCCAGGAAAAATGTGAACTCGGCAGCAACTGACCTGGATGCACCGATCAGAAGACCTCCCAGGATCGTTGCGCCCGACCTGGAGGTTCCCGGAATCAATGCCAGAACCTGGAAAACACCGATCATCAAGGCCATCTTCACTGTAAGTTTTCCCAGCTTTGCAACCTTAGGCTCAACACCCTCATTCCTTTTCTCAATAACGATAAATAAAATTCCGTAAAGGATCAGCATTGCAGACACAACATACGCATTCATAAAATGCTCATCGATAAAGTCATCAAATAACAGACCGATAATCATTGCAGGAATCGTCGCCACAATTACTTTGATCCAGAGCCTTATGGTAGCCTTCTTCTGCCTTTCATTCTTACGCGGCGAAAATGGATTCAATTTATGAAAATAAATTACAACTACTGCCATGATCGCTCCAAGCTGTATAACAACATTAAACATCTCGATAAATGCCGGGCTGAGCTCCAGTTTAATAAATTCTTCTGCCAGGATCAGATGTCCCGTGCTGCTGATCGGGAGCCACTCGGTGATTCCCTCAATAATACCCAATAAAATTACTTTTAATGCTTCTAACATATCATTCTCCTCTCAGTGCAAAAATTTCGATTGCTTTTGCTGCGCCTTCTTCGTCATTCGTTCCTGTAACATAATCTGCCGCCGCTTTTACTTCATCCCCGGCATTTGCCATCGCCACACCGAAACCGGCTTTTTTCAGCATTGCAATATCATTGTCTCCGTCTCCGACTGCCATGATTTCTTCTCTTTGTATGCCAAGCAGTTTCCCAAGCTCAGTCAGACCGCTTCCTTTATCAACCCCCGCCGCATTCACTTCGATATTATATCCGTGCCTGTATTTTATCCATAGGTCTGTTTTCACGCCGCATGACCTCCCGGATGTCCGGAACTGCGATTCTTGAGCTCAGCACATATCCCCACATATAAGGATTGTGATGATATCTTCCGATATCTGCCAGTTTATCACTGTCAGCATATCCCTGTCCGTCGAAATAAACCTCTTGTAGCGTATCATATTTTCTGAAGATTTCCAATGTCTTTTTTGCACTTTCCATCGGAAGAAGCCTTTCTGACAGCACTTTCCCGGTAAGTGTATCCACAACTCTTGCCCCGTTTGCAGTCACGGCATAACGCATGCCCGGAAAATTCCTTAGTTCTTCAGGAATTCCGGTATAAGGCCTCCCTGTTGCCACAAGGACGGTAATTCCCCGGCTGATTGCTTTCTTCAGAATTTCCCTGGTATACAGCGGCAGTTCTTTTCTGGAGTTAAGCAGTGTTCCGTCCAAATCCAGCCCTATCATTCTTATCTGGTGCATAATTTTTGTTCCTTTTCGTATAAAATTAATTTTCAGGTATCAACCGCAGATCATTGCCGTATAACACCCGAATTATTCATGTTACTGTTCACACCCAAACTTATTTATAAAACTTTTTTATAACTTATTCTATCAAAAATTGATTAATAACGCAATTTATAGTATAATGATATAGCAAATCTTTTACGAAAGGACTGTTTTTATGAAAATGGATTCAAAACGCTGGCTGAAGAAGGGCACAGCCCTGGTTTGCAGCCTTGCAGTGGTATTTTCATCTTCCTTTGTATATGCCGATGACATTTCCAGCCTCGAAGAAAAAACTTCGGATCTGGAAAACGAGCTGAAACAGATTAATCAGGACATGCTTAATCTCAGTGAAGAAATTTCTGCAACAGAGATGCAGATAGAGCTCACCAACAGTGAAATCCGCCGTACTCAGAGTTTTCTGGAAGAAGCTAGAGCTGAAGAAAACCAGCAGTACGAAGACATGAAGATTCGCATCAAATATATGTATGAGACAGGAAATGCCACCTTACTGGAAATGCTGTTTTCAGCAGAAAATATGACTGACTTTTTAAACAAAGCTGATTTTATTCAAAATGTCAGTGAATATGACCGCAGCATGCTGGATGAACTGCGTGAAACCCGTGAAGAGATCGCTTCTCAGGAGGAAAATCTGCAGCAAGGTAAAGAATCTCTTTTGAAGCTGGAAGAAGAACTGAATGAGCAGCAAAAATCTCTGGAGGAAAAGGCAAAAGCGACTTCTACTGATCTGGCAAATTTCACTGCCCAGCTCGAACAGCTTAAAAAGGAAGAGGAAGAGCGGCTTGCCGAGGAAGCCCGCAAAGCTGCAGAAGAACAATACCGTAAGAACAACTCGCAAAATCCCGTCACAGACGGAACAGTTATACGGACTGATGATACCTTAAGTGTCAGCAGCGATGACCTTATTGTTCTGGCAGCAATCATTCAATGCGAAGCATACCATGAATACAATTATATGCTTGCAGTTGCAACGGTCATTATGAACCGTGTGGAAAGCCCGCGCTTTCCAAATACTATACCCGAAGTTGTGTATGCTCCAGGGCAGTTCGCACCCACATGGCTTGGTTCAATGGAAAAGGCTCTTCAAAAAGGTCCTACCGATTTAGCATATCAGGTTGCACAGGATGCTTTAAACGGAGCAAGGCTTGCTGAAGTATCCGATTGTTATTATTTTCTCGCCGAATCAGAAGATGTGCAGGGTGTGAACGTCGGTGGTAATGTGTTCTTTGCCGTCTGGCCAACCTACAGTGCTAAAAGCGTAAATACAAGTACTTCCGCATCTGCCGAAACCGAAAATAATAATCAATGACAATACTTATAGAACGGAGGAAGAAAAACTGTAGCTGATCAGTAACAACACAAAATAAAGAATTTTACATACAAAAAAAAGCTGCCACGGCAGCTTTTTTTGTTTTCTCATAATCATAACAGGCAGGAGCTGAAACTCCTGCCTGTTATACTTTTATATATTTTCGCTTTTATTATACGAGTTCGATCAGCACTTCCATAGCTGCATCACCTTTACGCTGTCCGATTTTAACGATTCTTGTATAACCGCCGTTACGTCCTTCATACTTCGGTGCGATTTCCTCAAAAAGCTTTGCAACGATATCGATTTTTTTAGTATTTTTCTTCCTTCCGGCTGCTTCCTTCGGAACATCTGTTGCACTGTAAAGAACTTTTAACATTTCTCTTCTTGCATGAAGTCTGCTCGGCATATCTTTCTTGATTGTCTTCTCAACTTCATCGTATACAGTAACCTTCTTGCCGTCAACTACTTCTTTAACTCTCTTGCCGTCTTTGTCCTTGCGGGCAACTTTCGCCTTAACAGTTACGGACTCATAGTTGTCTTTTTCTTTTACTGCCATAGCAATAAGTCCTTCAGCAACTTTGCGGATTTCTTTTGCTTTAGCTTCTGTTGTAACGATTTTTCCATTAACGAGAAGTGATGTTACCTGTCCTCTGATCAGTGCTTTTCTCTGGCTAGATGTTCTGCCAAGTTTTCTATATTTTGCCATTATTCTGTTCCTCCATTATTATTTCCTGCGACACATACTGTATCAGCAGGTATGACATTTGGTTATGCATCTTCGGGCTTATTAATCAAATGCTTCCGCCATGCTCTTCGGGCTTACCGGCGGAATATTCAACGATTAAGCCGGGGCAGGCTTATGCCCGCCTCAGGCCGCGGATTGAACAGGGAGTTCATCTCGCAGCGTTCAGGTTCTTATTCATCACCTGAGTTCAGCTCCAGATTGAGCTCTTTTAATTTTGCAAGTACTTCTTCCAGAGACTTACGTCCCAGGTTACGCACTTTCATCATATCTTCCGGTGTCTTATTTGTCAGTTCCTCAACAGTGTTGATTCCCGCTCTCTTCAGACAGTTGTATGAACGTACAGAAAGCTCAAGTTCATCAATGC
The DNA here is from genome assembly GCA_004556565.1 of Lachnospiraceae bacterium. Lineage (GTDB taxonomy): Bacteria > Bacillota > Clostridia > Lachnospirales > Lachnospiraceae > Schaedlerella. The sequence goes on from SFGN01000029.1 coordinate 33,246, forward strand.
TCATTTCAAGAACCTTTTCTTTCTCATCGTCCTCTTTTTCAATCATAACTTCTGCATTTACAGCCACCTCAGACAGGTCGATGAACAATTTCAAATGCTCACTGAGTACCTTTGCCGCAAGGCTTACCGCCTCGTCCGGAAGCAACGTACCCTTTGTCCATACATCCAGTGTCAGCTTATCGTAATCAGTAATCTGACCGACACGTGTATTCTGAACCGTCAGGTTCACACGTTCAACCGGTGTATAAATAGAATCAATAGGGATAACACCTATAGCCATGTCATCAGTCTTGTTCTTGTCTGCGCTTACATATCCTCTTCCCTTTGTGATGGTGAGTTCCATGTAAAGCCTGCTGTCTTTTCCGCCGCTTAATGTAGCGATAACCTGCTCCGGATTCATGATTTCAATATCAGAGTCCGCCTGAATGTCAGCACCTGTTACGACGCCTTCTCCTTCAAATTCGATATATGCGGTTTTCACTTCGTCTGATTCAGATGTATTTTTGATTGCCAGTGACTTGAGGTTCATGATAATCTCTGTTACATCTTCTTTTACACCCGGGATGGAGCTGAATTCGTGGAGCACTCCGTCAATCTTCACAGAACTGATTGCAGCTCCCGGAAGAGAAGAAAGCATAATTCTTCTCAGGGAATTGCCCAGTGTGGTTCCGTACCCTCTTTCAAGAGGCTCTACAACAAATCTTCCATATTTCTTATCTTCTGAAATTTCAGTAATTTCAATATTAGGTTTATTAAAATCAAACACTACACAGACCCTCCTTATGGGTTAAAAAATGTTGAGGGGGTACGATGTTAAGCCCAGCTATTATTTTGAATACAACTCGACAATCAACATCTCATCTACAGGAACATCGATTGCTTCTCTCTTCGGAAGTTCCTTTACTGTACCTTTCAGGTTCTCAGCGTCTACTTCCAGCCAGTCCGGAATCAGGTTTCCGCCTGTAACTTCCAGAATATCTTTGTATCTCTGGCATCCTTTATGCTTCTCTTTTATTTCGATAACATCCCCTGCTTTAACAAGGTAAGAAGGAATGTTAACCTGCTTGCCGTTAACGAGAACATGTTTGTGATCAACGATCTGTCTTGCTTCTTTTCTTGTTCTTGCAAATCCCATACGGAACATTACATTGTCCAGTCTGGATTCGAGGATAACCATCAGGTTCTCACCTGTCATGCCTTCCTGCTGTTTTGCCTTTTCAAAATAATTTCTGAAAGGTTTTTCCAATACGCCATAAATGAATTTTGCTTTCTGTTTTTCACGAAGCTGAAGACCATACTCGCTCATCTTTCTGTTGGCTCTTTTCAACTGTCTGTTGGACTTTTTGCTGATTCCCAAATAAATCGGGTCCATTCCTAATGAACGACATCTTTTTAGAACAGGCACTCTGTTTACTGCCATTTTCGTTTCCTCCTATAATTAATTATGGATCTATAATTACACTCTTCTGCGTTTCGGTGGACGGCATCCGTTATGCGGTACCGGAGTAACGTCTTTGATACTTACTACGTCGATACCACATGCCTGCAGTGCACGGATTGCTGCTTCTCTTCCTGATCCCGGACCTTTTACAAAAACGTCTACCGTTTTCAGACCATGTACTGTAGCTGCCTTTGCTGCTGTCTCAGCTGCCATCTGAGCTGCATATGGAGTAGATTTCCTTGAACCTCTAAATCCAAGACCGCCCGCGCTTGCCCATGAAAGAGCATTTCCCTGTGCATCAGTTAATGTTACGATTGTGTTATTAAAAGATGACTGGATATGAGCCTGTCCCCGTTCAACGTTTTTCTTGACACGTTTCTTTGTCACTTTTTTGGTAACTTTCTTAGCCATTTAAACTAACCTACTTTCTTCCTCAATTCTGATTATTTGTTAACAAATTAAATTAAACCCATTGTTTCTGATTAATTATTTCTTCTTGTTAGCTACTGTGTCCGCGAACCGGAAGTCCTTTTCTGTGACGGATGCCACGGTAGCATCCGATTTCTTTCAATCTCTTGATGTTAAGCTGGATCTCTCTTCTGAGATCACCTTCCACCATCTGTGTTGCATCAATAACATCACTGATCTTCTTAACATCCTCTGCCGTCAGATCTCTTACGCGGGTATTCGGATCGATACCTGCTTCAGCCAAAATACGGTTTGAACTTGTTCTTCCAATTCCATAAATATAAGTCAAACCAATCTCTACACGTTTGTCTCTTGGTAAGTCTACACCTGCAATACGAGCCATGTGTCTTTCCTCCATTTTCAAATCATAATCAATATTGTCCCAAATTGGGGCTGTGAACACTTAACGAGTTGTAAACGAGTTTAGTGTGAACGACGATTCCGTGCACTTGGCGAGGTATTCCACGAGCCTAGTGTCAGGAATCTTCCTTAGTATTTCACTCCAGTGCTCTTATTCGTGTCTGCATTCTAGTTTTTCGTTCGCGCCCAGGCGTCCATCGTCCGCCCTTTCCCGCCGCATCCGCAGCGAGTATTTTAAGCAATATACAATCACATCCGATGTGCTTTCCTTTTCCATATATCCGTTGCTGTCTGACTGACGAACATAACAGCAGGCTGATGAATCAGGATGTGCATAAGCTCCCGGATGCAGTGACCATCGGCTTTGCCGGTACCTGCGGACAAAAACCAGATGTATCCTTACTGTATATTAAACAGTCTCCACACACCCGTGTGTGTCGGACTGTCAGCCGCCTAAATTAAACACAAATAAACAGGTTGTCTGAAATCAGCCCTGTCTCTGTTTGTGCTTCGGATTTTCGCAGATTACTCTGATACTTCCTTTTCTCTTGATAATCTTGCATTTTTCACAAATTGGTTTTACTGATGATCTAACCTTCATGTCAAATCCTCCTTCCATCATTTGCTGTAACATTTGCATAACTTCAGGTTTCAGCCATCTTCGGGCACACCTACCGAAAGTGACCGAATAATAGTATAGCATTAAGAATCAGCTAAAGTCAATAACTTTTTACTTATCTCTCCAAACAATTCTTCCTTTGCTGAGGTCATAAGGAGACATCTCAAGTGTCACCTTGTCACCCGGTAAAATCTTAATAAAATTCATGCGCAGCTTTCCGCTGATATGTGCCAGTACTATGTGACCGTTCTCCAACTGCACCTTAAACATTGCATTGGGCAGTTTTTCAGCTACGATTCCTTCAATTTCGATTACGTCAGCTTTTGACATACTTAAATCCTCCCGTGCATACCGCACTCTACTTTTCTGCATTACTTTACTGCATTTGTTTGTTCACAAAACTGTTGATTGCCTCGCGGACCGATTTATCATCGGCAACGGATCCGCTGCGCAGACAGGTAATTGCCTGCACATGTTTTCGATTCTTTCTTTTAGGATGGCAGACAGATCTTTTGCTTCCGTCTGCCAGATATACATATTCATCATTGACAGAAATAATGACATATATACAATTTTTGTCATGTCCCGCCTTTGACCTGGCGAGCATTCCCGGTTCTAAAACCATTTTATTATTCTCCCAGAATATTGACAATTGCGCCGAAGACATCTTCGATATCTATCGTGCCGTCTACTTCTTTCATGATGCCTGCTTTTGAATAATATTCAATCAGCGGCTGTGTCTGCTCATGATATACTCCGAGACGTTTCAGTACTGTCTCCGGTTTATCATCATCTCTCAGAATAAGTCCGCCGCCGCATTTATCACAGATATCGGCAACTTTTGTCGGAGCATATTCAACATGGTAAGTTGCACCGCAGTCAACACACGCCCTGCGTCCGGACATACGGTTTACGATATTCTCATCCGGCACTTCCACATTGATGGCGAAATCTACTTTCTGTCCCATAGCCGCAAGTGCTTTGTCAAGTGCCTCTGCCTGCGGAATGGTTCTCGGAAAACCGTCCAGGACATATCCTGCCGCACAATCTTCCTGATTAACCCTGTCTACAACAAGATCAACGACAAGTTCGTCCGGAACAAGAAGTCCCTGATCCATATAAGTTTTAGCTTTTTTGCCAAGTTCTGTCCCATTCTTGATGTTGGCTCTAAAAATATCACCTGTGGAAATATGCGGAATACTATATTTTTCCGAAATCTTCTTTGCCTGGGTTCCTTTTCCTGCCCCCGGAGCTCCCAACATAATTATCTTCATTTTGTAATCCTCCGTTAATCCCTGCCATATAGCATTTTAACTCGCTGTGCCTTCCCGCCAGAGTCAAGGCACAACGAGCTAAATTGTTTAATTACTACACGGGAAATACCTGTTATCAATTTCCTTTGCTATTCAAAAATCCTGAGTAGTTGCGTACAAGCATCTGAGATTCGATCTGTTTGAGTGTCTCAAGTACAACTCCGACAATAATGATAAGTGATGTTCCTCCGAAGGAAACATTTGCACCGAACACACCATTGAAGAAGAACGGAATCACCTGTACGATTACCAGTCCGCATGCTCCGATGAAGATTACATAATTCAGAATCTTCTGCAGATATTCCACAGTCGGTTTTCCCGGGCGGATACCAGGGATAAAGCCGCCGCTTTTTTTCATATTGTTTGCAACTTCCAGCGGATTAAATGTAATCGACGTATAGAAGTATGCAAAGAAAATGGTAAGAGCAATGTAAATAACCAATCCGATTGAATATACCGGATTCTGCGGATCACACCAGTTATTGGAATTCAGCATATTCAAAATTTTGCTGCCGATTCCTGTTCCGTTTCCTTTTCCAAGGAAGGATGCGATCACAATAGGGAACTGCATCAGCGATGACGCAAAGATGACCGGGATAACTCCGGCTGTATTCACCTTCAACGGAATATGTGATGACTGTCCGCCGTATGTCTTTCTTCCCTGGACTTTTTTGGAGTACTGAACCGGAATTCTTCTTTCTCCGTCCTGAAGAATGATGACAAATATAACTACTGCAAGAATGATCGCCAGAATAATTGCCGCTGCAAGAATCTGCATAGCAATCTTCTTACCTTTTACGAACTGCGTATAGAGTGTTACAAAATCATCCGGAATACGTGAAACGATATTGATCAGGAGCACGATTGAAATACCGTTTCCTACACCCTTCTCGGTAATTCTTTCGCCGATCCACATAAGGAATGCGGAGCCGGCTGTAAAAGTACAAACAACGATCGCTGCATTTACAAAATTATATTCTATCAGCAGTCCCTGACGTCCGAATCCGACAGCCATGGCTGTGGATTCGATCAGGGCAAGTGCAACTGTCACATAACGCGTAATCGCTGCTATTTTCTTTCTTCCATCGGCGCCTTCCCTCTGCATCTCTTCCAGTTTCGGAATAGCAATTGTCAGGAGCTGCATAATAATGGAAGATGTGATGTACGGCGTGATGCTAAGTGCAAATACCGACATCTGCGTAAAGGAACCACCGGTGAATGCATCAAAGAAGTTGAATGCAGCACCGGACTGGTCCGCAAAAAAGTTCTGAACAATTGTTGGATCCACTCCCGGTGTCGGCAGTTGGGATCCAAGCCTTACAACCACAAGCATTAAAAATGTGTAAAAAATCCTGTTGCGGATGTCATCTATTTTAAATGCTTTCTGAATTGTCTTTAGCATTAGATCACCTCAGCTTTTCCACCAAGTGCCTCAATCTTTTCTGCAGCTTTAGCACTGAAAGCGTCAGCCTGAACAGTGAGTTTCTTGGTTAACTCTCCATTTCCAAGAATTTTAACTCCATCCCTTGGATTCTTAACGATTCCAGTCTCGATAAGAGTCTCTACAGTAACTGTTGTTCCGTCATCGAATACTTCCAAAGCACTCAGGTTAATTCCAACGATATCCTTGGAATTTCTGCATTTGAAACCTCTCTTCGGGATTCTTCTGTATAAAGGCATCTGACCACCTTCAAAGCCCGGTCTCGGAGCACCGGAACGTGCTTTCTGACCTTTGTGTCCTTTGCCGGCTGTCTTTCCATTTCCAGAACCGTGTCCACGGCCTCTTCTGAAGTTATCATTCTGTTTAGAACCGTCTGCCGGTCTCAAGTTTGATAAGTCCATGATATTACCTCCTTATCTGAATTTTTTACGCTTCTTCTTCAACTTTAACCAAATGTCTAACCTGCTGTACCATTCCTCTGGTAGCTGCATTGTCCGGCAATACAACTGTCTTATTTGTCTTTCTCAGACCCAGGGCTTCCACAGTTCTTCTGTGCTTCGGCACAGCTCCGATTGTAGACTTAACTAATGTTATTTTCAGATTTCCCATTATATGATTACCTCCTAGCCTACGATCTCTTCTACTGATTTACCGCGAAGCCTTGCAACTTCTTCAGGTGTCTTAATATCTTTAAGACCTTCAATAGTAGCAAGCACTACATTCTGTTTGTTGTTGGAACCGAGAGATTTTGTACGGATGTTCTTGATTCCTGCCATCTCGATTACCGCACGCGCCGGACCTCCGGCGATAACTCCGGTACCGTCCGGAGCCTTCTTCAGCAATACTGAAGCACTTCCAAACTTTCCGATAACATCATGTGTAACGCTTTCATTCTCATCCATAGCAACATAAATGAGTTTTTTCATTGCATCCTCTTTTCCCTTGCGGATCGCTTCAGGAATTTCAGTAGCTTTTCCCAAACCTGCACCAACATGGCCTTTTCCGTCGCCAACAACTACTAAAGCTGTGAATCTCATGTTACGACCACCTTTTACGACCTTGGTAACACGTTTGATTGATACTACTTTTTCTTCTAATTCTAACTGACCAGCATCAATACGTTCCTGTCTCATCTGTGTTCTCCCTTCCTAGAAATTCAGCCCAGCTTCTCTTGCTGCGTCTGCCAATGCCTTAATCTTGCCCTGGTAAATGAATCCGCCTCTGTCAAAAACAACATCTTTAATGCCTTTTTCAAGAGCCTTCTCTGCAATTACCTTTCCAAGATATGCTGCTGCTTCCATATCATTGGTTTTCTCCAATTCAGCTTTTACATCTTTCTGAAGAGTTGAAGCTGCAACCAGAGTGTGTCCAACTGTATCATCAATAATCTGCGCATACATATGATTGTTGCTTCTGAACACTGCCAGACGCGGTCTTTCAGCAGTTCCGCTGAAACGGTTGCGCAGTTTCATGTGTTTTTTTCTGCGAACTTCACTTCTTGATTTCTTGCTAACCATTTTTACACCCTCCTTATTTATTTCTTACCAGTCTTACCAACTTTACGTCTGATAACTTCAGTAGAATACTTGATTCCTTTGCCCTTATACGGTTCAGGTCTTCTCTTCTCCCTGATTTCAGCAGCGTACTGTCCGACTTTTTCCTTGTCGATACCTTTAACCGTGATCTTGTTCTGTCCTTCCAGAACTGTCTCAACGCCTTCCGGATCGATCATTTCAACCGGATGTGAATAACCAAGGCTGAGTGTCAGCTTATTACCGGACTTTGCAGCTCTGTAACCAACACCGTTTACTTCCAGAACTTTTGTATATCCTTCAGTAACACCTACTACCATGTTGTTGATCAGAGTTCTTGTCAGCCCGTGCAGAGATTTCATCTTCTTAAGATCGTTCGGTCTTGTTACGATGATCTCATCGCCTTCAAGTTTGATTTCCATTTCAACCGGAAGGGATTTTACGAGTGTTCCCTTCGGTCCTTTTACAGTTACTACGTTATTTTCTGCAATTTCTACAGTTACTCCTGCCGGAACTTTAACCGGCAGTCTTCCTATACGTGACATAACTTTGTCCTCCTAACTTAAATTTTCGGAATGGATGCTTTGCCCACTCTGTTTTCAGTTATGCTCTTTTTACCATACGTAGCAGAGCACCTCTCCGCCTACGCCAAGTTTTCTTGCTTCTTTATCTGTGATAACACCTTTATTTGTGGAAACGATTGCGATTCCAAGGCCGCCAAGCACCTTCGGCATATCTTCGCTGTTCGCATACACGCGAAGTCCCGGCTTGGAAATTCTCTTAAGGCCGGAAATTACTTTTTCATTCTTATCTGCACCGTATTTCAGTGTAATGTGGATTGTCTTGAACGCTCCATCCTCTACAAGGTCATACTTTGCGATATATCCTTCGTCCAGAAGAATGTTTGCGATTGCAAGTTTCATCTTGGATGAAGGAACATCTACTGTATCGTGTTTAGCAGTATTTGCATTACGGATTCTTGTAAGCATATCTGCGATCGGATCACTCATAGTCATCTGGAAGTTTCCTCCTTTTCTTTCTTAATTCGTCAATGTTGTCTGTCCAAACGGGCATACATCCCTCTGCTGGCTTAAGGCTGCATATACGTCACGCTTGCGCCGGAATCCGGGATGAGCCATCTCATCGGGCCTAAGCTTATCACGCCCGCCGGATGTTCCGTTCTTACCAGCTTGCTTTCTTCACACCCGGAATCTGGCCTTTGTATGCAAGTTCACGGAAGCAAACACGGCAGATACCATATTTTCTCAGATATGCATGCGGACGGCCGCAGATTCTGCAGCGATTGTACTCCTGTGTAGAGAACTTTGCCGGACGTTTCTGTTTGATTTTCATAGATGTCTTTGCCATAATTTCCCTCCTTACTTCGCAAACGGCATATTGAACTGTCTCAGCAGCTCACGAGCCTCTTCATCAGTCTTAGCAGTTGTAACGAAAATTACATCCATACCTCTGATCTTGTCAATCTTATCATATTCGATTTCCGGGAAAATAAGCTGCTCTTTAATACCAAGTGCATAATTGCCTCTTCCGTCAAATGCGTTCGGGTTCACGCCTCTGAAGTCACGAACGCGAGGCAGTGCAAGGTTGATAAGGCGGTCAACGAATTCATACATTTTTTCGCCTCTAAGAGTAACCTTACATCCGATAGCCATGCCTTCTCTGATTTTGAAGTTAGCCACGGAATTCTTTGCTCTGGTGATGACTGCCTTCTGACCTGTGATTTTCTCCATATCAGCTACGGCAGATTCCAGTATTTTTGCGTTGTCCTTTGCTTCACCTACGCCCATGTTTACAACAACCTTATCGAGCTTCGGCACTTCCATAATATTTTTATATCCAAACTTTTTGATCATTGCATCAACGATCTCATTCTGATATTGTTCTTTCAGTCTGCTCAAAGTCCTGGACCTCCTTCCTCAATTAATCAATCACTTCAACTTTGCCTTTTCCGACTTTAGCAACACGGTGCTTCTCATCTCCGTCCACCTGGAATCCTACTCTTACAGCTTTTCCTTTATGAACATACATAACGTTGGAAGCATCAATATATCCTTCTGTACGGATGATTCCGCCGTTCTGGTTTGCCATGCTCGGCTTTGTGTGCTTTGTAAGCATGTTAACGCCCTCAACAAGAACCTTTCCGTCTTTTACTGCGATAACCTTGCCTTCACTGTCTTTATCTTTTCCGGCGATAACTCTTACGCGATCACCTTTTTTAATTTTCATCGTTGACATACCCGGCACCTCCTTACAGTACTTCCGGAGCCAAAGAAACGATCTTCATGAAATGTTTCTCTCTCAGCTCTCTTGCTACTGGTCCAAAAATACGTGTTCCACGTGGATTTAAATCATCTTTAATAATTACAGCGGCATTCTCGTCGAATCTGATGTAGGAACCATCTTTACGGCGTGCGCCTTTTACAGTACGAACAACTACAGCTTTCACAACGTCGCCCTTTTTAACAACGCCGCCTGGTGTTGCATCTTTTACAGTAGCAACGATCACATCTCCGATACTTGCATATCTTCTTGTAGAACCACCAAGTACACGGATGCATAACAATTCTTTTGCGCCTGTATTGTCTGCCACTCTAAGTCTACTTTCCTGCTGAATCATCAGGTAAACCTCCTTTTATTACTTGTTTTACGGACAAATATATTATTTTGCCCTCTCCATGATTTCTACAAGTCTCCATCTCTTGTCTTTAGATAACGGCCTTGTTTCCATAACTTTAACTTTATCGCCAATTCTGCACTCATTGTTTTCATCATGTGCTTTCAGTTTATAAGTTCTCTTTACGATTTTCTTATAAAGCGGATGCTTAACGTGGTCTTCGACTGCAACAACGATTGTCTTGTCCATTTTGTCGCTGACAACCCTGCCGACACGTGTTTTTCTCAAATTTCTTTCTTCCACGGCTATACCCCTTTCAAAATGTTTTGTTCTAAGAAAGTATTTCTGTCAGACTCTGATTAAGCCCTTTTTGCTTCAGCAATCAATGTCTGGATACGAGCAATGTTCTTTCTGACTTCTTTGATCCTGCTTGTATTGTCTAACTGATTTGTTGCATTCTGGAATCTGAGATTAAAAAGTTCTTTCTTAGCAGCTACTAATTCTTCATTCAGTTCCTCAACGGATTTTCCTCTTAATTCGTCTACAAATGTTTTAATTTTCACTGTCATCACCGCCTTCTAATTCTGCGCGAGAAACGATTTTGCATTTGCAAGGTAACTTGTGCATTGCAAGACGAAGCGCTTCTCTTGCCACCTCTTCCGATACACCGGCAATCTCGAACATTACACGACCCGGCTTTACTACTGCAACCCAGTATTCCAATGTTCCTTTACCACTACCCATACGTGTTTCTGCTGGTTTTGCTGTTACCGGTTTGTCCGGGAAAATTTTAATCCAGACTTTACCGCCACGCTTGATATAACGCGTCATGGCAACACGGGCTGCCTCAATCTGATTGGAACGAATCCAGCACGGCTCTGTTGCAATAATACCGTATTCACCATATGAAATCGTGTTACCTCTGAGGGCTTTTCCCTTCATAGTACCACGGAACTGTTTACGACGTTTAACTCTTTTTGGCATTAACATTATTTATCGCTCCCTTCCTTTGCTCCTTTAGTCGGAAGAACTTCGCCTTTGTAAATCCAAACTTTTACACCGACTTTTCCGTAAGTTGTGTCAGCTTCTGCGAATCCATAATCAATGTCTGCTCTCAGTGTCTGAAGCGGAATTGTACCCTCGCTGTAGAACTCGGTACGGGCCATATCAGCACCGCCGAGACGTCCTGCAACTGCTGTCTTGACACCAAGTGCTCCGCTCTTCATTGTCCTTGACATGCAGGATTTCATTGCACGTCTGAATGAAATACGGTTCTCAAGCTGCTGGGCAATGTTCTCAGCCACGAGCTGAGCGTCCTTGTCCGGTTTCTTGATTTCTTTAATATCGACTACAAGCTTCTTTGTTGTATATTTAGCAAGCTCTGCTTTGACCTTTTCGATCTCAGCACCGCCTTTTCCGATAACAACGCCCGGTTTTGCTGTATATACGGTCACTTTTACACGCTCAGATGCTCTTTCAATCTCGATTTTTGAAACGCCTGCGCTGTATAATCTCTTTTTAAGGAATTTTCTGATCTGATTGTCTTCTACCAGGTTGTCTGCGAAATCCTTTTCCGCATACCACTTGGAATCCCAGTCTTTGATAACTCCGACTCTTAAGCCATGAGGATTAACTTTCTGTCCCATATTGCCCTCCTATCTCTCATTAAGCACGATTGTGATGTGGCTCATTCTCTTCTCGATTCTGTAAGCCCTGCCCTGTGCTCTTGGTCTGATTCTCTTCATTGTCGGTCCTTTATTTGCATAGCATTCAGCAACATAAAGTTTATCAACACTCATACCGTTGTTGTTCTCTGCATTAGCGATCGCTGATTTTAATAATTTTTCTATTACGCGTGAAGCATATCTTGGATTATAAGCTAAAATACCAAGTGCTGTCTGTACATCCTTACCTCTGATGGCATCCAGTACGAAACAAGCTTTCTGAACTGACACTCTTGCATAGGAAATCTTAGCTGACGGCCTTGTATCTTTCTGCTCGTTTCTAATTCTCTTGATTTGGGATCTGTGTCCTTTTGCCATGGATGAACCCTCCTTCCGAATACATTTATCTATTATCTAACTTTTGACTTCTTCTCGTCTTTGCCGTGGCCTCTGTATGTTCTGGTTGCCACGAACTCACCGAGCTTATGTCCAACCATATCTTCTGTAACGTACACCGGTACGTGCTTTCTTCCGTCATGTACAGCAAATGTGTGGCCTACGAATGACGGGAAGATTGTAGAACGACGTGACCATGTCTTAATAACTGATTTATCACCTGCAGCGTTCATAGCATCTACTTTTTTGAGCAGGCTTTCGTCTGCGAATGGTCCTTTTTTAAGTGAGCGAGCCATAGGTTCTAACCTCCTTGTAAAAACTAATTATTTGATTCCTCTACCGTCTCTTCTTCTTACAATCAGCTTGTTAGAAGCTTTGTTTTTCTTGCGTGTCTTCAGGCCGAGTGCCGGTTTGCCCCACGGTGTGCACGGTCCCGGACGTCCGATACTTGTACGTCCTTCACCACCACCATGCGGATGGTCATTCGGGTTCATAACAGAACCGCGGACTGTCGGTCTGATTCCCATGTGGCGCTTACGTCCTGCTTTACCTACGTTGATCAGGTTGTGCTCTCCGTTGCCTACAACTCCGATGGAAGCCCTGCAGTTAAGCGGAACCATTCTCATCTCACCTGACGGAAGTCTCAGTGTAGCATATTTTCCTTCTTTTGCCATCATCTGTGCGCTGTTTCCGGCTGAACGTACAAGCTGTCCGCCCTTGCCCGGATAAAGCTCGATATTGTGGATCTGGGTACCAACCGGGATTTCAGAAAGCGGCAGGCAGTTGCCTACTCTTACTTCTGCTTCCGGTCCGTTCATGACTTTCATTCCATCCTTCAGTCCTTCCGGAGCCAGGATGTAAGCCTTCTCACCGTCTGCGTAGCAGATAAGCGCGATATTGGCTGTTCTGTTCGGATCATATTCGATTCCGATTACTGTAGCCGGAATTCCGTCTTTCTTTCTCTTAAAATCGATAATTCTGTATTTTCTCTTTGCTCCGCCTCCGCGGTGTCTTACTGTGATTTTACCCTGATTGTTACGACCAGCTTTTTTATTCTTAGACTGCAGCAGGGACTTCTCCGGTGTTTTCTTTGTGATTTCAGAGAAATCCGAACCTGTCATCTGTCTTCTGGAAGGTGTATATGGGTTATATGTTTTAATTCCCATTACTGTCTCTCCTTTCATTTCCTCTAATTATTCGTTTCACGGAATTGCACCGTATACATCTGACTGATATTTTAATCTTTTATCAATCCTCCGTGGATTTTACAGTCCCTCGAAAATCTCGATGTCTGCACTGTCAGCTGTAAGCTTTACGATTGCTTTTTTAGCCTTTGCAGTCTTGCCGAATGTCATTCCACGTCTTCTTGTCTTGCCGTCAAGATTCATTGTGTTCACGCTCTCAACCTTTGTCCCGCTGAACATCTTCTCAACTGCTTCTTTAACCTGAGATTTTGTTGCCTCAGTGTGTACCATGAAGGTATATTTTTTATCTGCCATCTGTGCCATTGATTTCTCAGTGATCACCGGCTTAAGGATTACATCATAATACTGAATGTTTGCCATTATGCATACACCTCCTCGATTGATGCTACAGCAGCTTTTGTTGCGATTACTGTATTGTATTTCAGAATGTCAAATACATTGAGTGTATTTACACGAGTTGTCTTAACATCCGGAATATTTCTTGCAGAGATCTCTGCATTCTTGTTTCCGTCCTCCAGAACGACCAGTGCTCTTGCAACGTCCAGATTGTTCAGCACTGCCTGGAATTTCTTTGTTTTGATTTCATCAAATGCCAGCTCATCGATCACGATGAATTTCTTCTCTTCTACTCTGGAAGTAAGCGCTGACTTGAGAGCAGCTCTCTTTTCTTTTTTGTTCATCTTAAAAGAGTAGTCTCTCGGCACCGGAGCGAATACCACGCCGCCGCCTGTCCACTGCGGAGCTCTTGTTGAACCCTGTCTTGCATGACCTGTTCCCTTCTGTCTCCACGGCTTTTTCCCGCCTCCGGAAACTTCTGAACGTGTTTTCGCTTTCTGTGTTCCCTGGCGATTATTTGCAAGCTGGCTTACGACTGCCATGTGTACAAGATGTTCGTTAACTTCAACACCAAACACTGCATCGTTCAGTTCGATTGTACCAACTTCTTTACCTTCGATATTGTAAACAGATACGTTTGCCATCTGTGTGTTCCTCCTTTCAATGTTTGTCAGACTATCTTGCAGACTTTACTGCTTCTTTGATTGTTACGAGACATTTCTTAGGTCCCGGTACGGAGCCTTTTACCAGCAATACATTGTTCTCGGCATCAACTCTTACAACTTCAAGATTCTGAACTGTGATCTGCTTGTTACCCATCTGACCTGGCATCTTCTTTCCTTTGAATACTTTACTCGGATCGGATGCCGCACCGTTGGAACCAGCGTGGCGATGGAACTTGGAACCATGTGCCATCGGTCCTCTGCTCTGATTGTGACGCTTGATTGCTCCCTGGAATCCTTTACCTTTGGAAATTGCCATTGCATCGATCTTATCCCCTGCGGCAAAGATATCTGCTTTGATTTCCTGTCCGAGAGTATAGTCTGCGGCATTTTCAAATTTGAATTCCCTTACATATCTTTTTCCAGAAACGCCTGCTTTTGCAAAGTGTCCTTGTTCAGCCTTTGTCACACCGTTTCTGTGTGCGATTTCTTTTCTGCCCAGTTTGTCTTTTGTGACGATTTTTTCTTTCTTGTCAACAAATCCTACCTGAACTGCACTATAGCCGTCGTTCTCAACCGTTTTAACCTGTGTAACAAAGCACGGGCCGGCCTGAAGAACGGTTACCGGAATCAATGTTCCGTCTTCGTTGAAGATTTGAGTCATTCCGACTTTTGTAGCTAAGATAGCTTTCTTCATTATAATTACCTCCTGTGATTTACAGCGGAACGCTTCTGCGTTCATCCTAAATTATAGGATTGACTGTTTATTTTGTTTTCATTTTGATATCAATTGCAACTCCTGCCGGCATCTCTAATCTGGACAGTGCATCAACTGTCTTAGATGTCGGTGCGATGATATCGATAAGTCTCTTATGAGTTCTCTGCTCGAACTGCTCTCTGGAATCTTTATATTTATGAACGGCTCTTAAAATTGTTACTACTTCCTTCTTTGTCGGAAGCGGTACCGGTCCGCTCACCTGTGATCCATTCTTCTTAACAGTTTCGATGATTTTCTTAGCAGATGCATCTACCAGCTGGTGATCATATGCCTTCAATGTGATTCTCATTACTTGACTTGCCATAAAAAAAGTCGCCTCCTTTTCGTACTATTGAACTTCAGTACGACAAGCGGTGACTGTACACTCTCCCGTGTGTGTCGTGAGAAACTCACACGTTGTTTCATACTTCTACCGTTGGCCTCTTCTTGCCCGGTGGTAAGCAGTAATCAGTTATGATTCGTACAGTGACTTGTCGCCAGTTTCCTAACTTGACATTCGCTCCACGGAAAACCTGCCATTCTTCGCAACTCTGGCAGCAACCTCGCGCTTCACAGCTATCATGTCACAGCTCAATTAGTATACCGAATCATTCCTGATAATGCAAGGATTTTTTTATATTTTTTTAATTTTATTGTATTTTTTTCAATACAATTGTTGTAATGTGCGGATCATGCGCCCCCTGATACTTTCTGCCGCCTGTTATATTACAATAATAACGTCCGGACTGCAAGCGGTAATGCTTCCAGGCGGCCATTGCAGACTGTTGGTATATTAGGTATAAAACAAGAGAGCAGCCCATATAGGGACTACCCTCTTATTCTATACGTCTTTACTGTCCTGAATCACTTTGTTTCATTCAAGGCAGTTTTTCTCTTTACTACTGCTTTGCTTGCTTTCTGTTATTATTCTTCAAGCAATGGAGCGTATCTCATAATAATGGTTGCCGCTTCAGCACGGTTTGTGTTACCCTGCGGATTCAGTTTTCCATTATCTCCTTTTATTATCTCCTGTTCTACCGCCCACTTCATTGCATCCAATGCAAATCCATTTACCTGAGATGCATCCGGGAAGTCAGACAATTCTTCTTCTGTCTCGACATCAATACCGAGTGATTTTGTATAACGATACAGAATCGTTGCCAGCTGCTCTCTTGTAATGTTGTCCGATGGTCCGAACAGTCCGCTGTCCGTATATCCGGTAATGACTTTATTCTTGTATGCCCAGATTACAGCATCTGCAAACCAGTCATCTTCTTTCACATCCGGGAATATAACTTCAAACTCTACCTCAGGCTCGACCGCGATCCTGTACAGGATAGTTGCGAACTGTGCCCTTGCAAGCTTATCCGACGGTCCGAATTTGTCATTTCCGTAACCACTCATCACGTTGTTTACATATGTCCAGTTACATGGATTGTAGAACCAGTCGTCAGTCTTAACATCGTCATAAACTTTCTCCGCACCGTAAACAGTTACTTTGATGCTTCCTGACTTGTCGCCTACGGTTGCCGTAATGGTTGCTACGCCCGGCCACATTGCCGTGATTTCTCCTGTTTCACCAACTTTCAGGACAGTTTCATCGGAGCTTTCCCACTTAATATTGTCTGCACCTGTTGCATTAGCAGGTGTTACTGTTACATGAAGACTGAGATCTTTACTTTCTTTAATAATGATATCATCAGTTTCTTTGTCAAATGTTACAGACTCCGGCTTAATATTCTCGTCCGTCACAAGCTTCATAGCCTTGAACGCTTCTGTCAGTGCTGCCTGTGCATCATCAATCTCCTTCTGAGTCTTTGCAGATGCAAGAGCTTCCTTCGCTGCTGCAAGAGCTGATACAAAAGCTTCTTTCTCTGCACCGTCCTCATATTTGGACAGATCCACTTTATCCGCACCTGCGATTTCATCCTGAAGGTCGGCAACCTCCAATACAGTCACTTTGAATGTCGCTTCTAATCCTTCATATGTTACTGTTATCGTCTGCTCGCCGGCTTTTTCTTTGTCATACCCTGATACAACAACTTCATCATTCTTTACAGACTTCTCTGTGCTGTCGCTGTATACAGCCTTAACTTCCATTCCTGCTGTATCCAGTTCATCTCCCACATGGTAAACAACCTTTGTCGGCGCCTTCACTGTAATACTTTCAAGTGTAGGCTCAACTTCTGCATCCGGTCCGTTAAAATCAAGCCACAGAACAACATTGGAATCACCGGCCTTTGCAGCTTCCATCTGTTCTGCCGTCAGTGCCCCACTGAAAACAACAACCTGGTCAAAGGTCAGCTCTGATTTTCTGTTTTCCTTCTGCGGTTCGTATCCTACTGCAAATGTATCATTTGACTTGTTGATGCTGTTTGTAATTGTTCCTTCACTCTCTTTGATAAGTTCTCCATCCACATAGAGTCTCAGCTTATCTACAGAATATGTTACGGAAATAGTATGCCATTTATCAAAGAAATCGCCTGTCAGATTTTCACTTGAAATCTGATTCCATGAAGAACCATTGCTGATAAATGCATCAATCGTTGTATAATTTGCCGAACTATTGTAGTAAATACGATATGCAAAGGAGTTATCTCCGATACTTGCAATCATATTATGCTTTTCATGGTTTTCAAATACACCCGTACCAGTCTGCTTACAGGATGCCGGTACATATACTCTGGAAGATACGGTAAATGCTTTTCCGCCTGTCATTGCATTGTTAACGATCTGATTTGGGTCAGTTATTGAGAAATATCCCTTCAATGCGTTGCCTGTGCCGTTCTCACCGTCTGTATACTGTGCTGTTGACGGAAGAACCGTATCCAGATTATTTTTACCTGCATCATCGATCATGATAACATCTTCCGGCACTGTTACTTCGATTTCTGCCTCCGCCGACAGATTTTCTCCGTTTACATCCTTTGCTTTCAGATATATGATTGTACCTTCCGGTACTGTCTCTGCCACAGTTACAGTCGCTTTTGTACAATCAGCGGAATCAGCCTGAACGCTTACGCCCGGAATCGCATCTCCGAATTCATCTACAGCCCTCCATGTTACAGAAGTAATTGCTGCATTCTCATTGTCCGCTGACAGTGTGAATTCTTTAGATGTTCTTATTTCCATTTCTGTCTTTTCCGGAGTAATGGAAACTGTATTGATCACTTCTTTTTCTTCAAACGCAATGTTCTCGAAATCTACCCACAGTTCTACGCTGTCACTATCTGACGTAAGAGACGGGCTGTCACTGTACTGTGCTGCCACCTCTACTGACGTAAGAGCCTTATTATAAATCCGGACTGCTGAGAAGTCGGCCATGGAAGTTCTTCCGGTATCCGGGCATGCACCGATCGTAAAGTTGTAATCGGAATGTGCCACGCCTGAAGTTGTTCCGGTTGCCTTTTCCTGCAGAAGTACACCATCCAGATATACACTAATCTGATCCGCATCCGCATCATAAATACCTACTACCTGGTGCTCATTATTCAGCCAGTTTGCTTTCTGCTCATCCGTCATTGTATACTCGATCGGTCTCCATGAACCACCTGCATAGATATGGAAATCAATGGTTCCCTTTCTGGAGCGAAGCGCAAACGCATTGTCGCCTTTACCTGCAAACATATTATAGGAAGGTTCACCTGTCGGTGTCACATATGTTTCAATAGTAAACGAAGTATTATCACCCTCCAATACCGGATTCAGCACATCATTAAATGGAACCGCAAGCTGGCCGTTCATAATAACTTTGTCTCCGGATTTTTCAAATGCCGCAGTGTCAGCGTACGGAATCTTCAGGGCATTTTTGCTGGAATCCTGGATGTAAGCAGTCTTATTCTTAAGAGCTTGAACATCCTTTACATACTGCTCGACTTTAGCAATACGTTCCTCACCGACAATTGCTTTCTGTTCTGCCGGCATTCCGTTAACGTCTTCCAGAAGAGTTTCCACCTCTTCAAGCTGACTGTAATCATATGCTACGAAGGAATCGATTTTATCAATCAGCTCCTGTGCCTTTTCCTGATCATATGCTTCTCTGTCAAAAGAAGTTACCTCGTGGTATTCTGCTACTGCTTCCGTCACTGCCTTCGCATCTGCATTCGCTGCCACCGGCATCAATGTGAATTCCCACTCATATACCTGTGAAGATGGAAGCTGATACTGGCTTAATGGTCCCGGTCCACAGGTAGCACCGCCGGTACCGAGTGAACCATAGTTCACACTCAGGATAGTTTCTGTCCTTGGCGTGATACCATATACATGATCACTTGAATTCAGGTCACCCGGTGTGAAATGAAGTGCACTTGCTTCCACAACATCTGATGCTGCCATAAGGAGTGCATTTGTCAGACCTTCTTTTTCAACCTTCATCCACTTCACGTCTGTCAGGTTACCGCAGTCATCCACTTTTTCATATGGATAGAAGAATTCACTGACTGTGTTGGTCCAGATTCCCTGTCTTCCGTTCGTCTTTCTGTCATTGAAAGTCTCAACAGGTCCGTTACCATACCAGGTTACTTCCTCAAATCCTTCCGGCAGTACTGCCAGGGAACCGACACGAAGGAAATTGCCCATACCACTCTGCGTAGCATCTACTGTCATGGATACTGTTACCTGTCCGCTGCCGTTGATTGTGTAGACAATTGTCTCTTTCGTATTTCCGGCATCCGGGAATACAAGATTTGCTGTGATCACATTAAGGCCTGTCTCTGTATCTTTGCCTGTTTCGATGCTTTCCACACTGATATTCTTTGCAGCGTTCTGCCAATTCCAGTCAAATGCTGTCTTATCATTTTCAACCAGACCTCTCCAGAAATTCGGTGTAGGTCCCTGTTCGATCAGTTTTTCTCCGCCATATACATAATTGCTCATGGTTCCGTCAGCTTTGCTGATTTCAAAACTGAAATTATCTCCTGATACTGTATATGAATCAGTGTTCTCTGTTACTGTTACTGTTTTTTCGCTTACGGTAAGCAGTGCCTGCTCTACTTCTACAGGAACTTCAATCTGTCCCCATGACAGCTCTGCCCCGGCATCTGCCCAGTCCGTCTTTTCTTTCAGACCGACGGAAATGTTCAGATAGTATTCGCTGCCCGCCTTAATTGTTTCAGGCATTGTGAACGGTACGCTGATAGTACCTTCGGTCTGCGGTGCGACATCTGGGTTCTCAACGGTTCCTTTATCGATCACCAGGCCATTCTCCAACAGTTCCCATGTCATCTCGAATTCATTGAGGTTTGCAAAATTATTTTCATTATAAACATTGACTCTTCTTGCATCAAGATCTGCAAGGTCTGCGCTGAACCAGAAATTCTGGTACTGATATTTTACTTCCATCAGTTCCGGCTGAGGTGTCCTGTCTGCACTGACAAGTCCGTTCTCACAGAAACTGTTGTCGTTCGGAACATCGCCCCAGTCACCTCCGTAACCCAGGAATTTCCCTTCCATTTCATCTGCATACAGATTCTGGTGTGCATAATCCTCACTGTAATAATCCCACCCTGCCGTCTGTGCTTCACTGCGCCCATCTGCATAATCCAGCCACAGAAGCACGCTTGAATCATTTGCTCCGATCGCCGGAGTCGAAGAATTCTGTCCGTTGATTTCATCCTCTGTCAGGGCTTTCGTATAAATACGTGCGACAGAGATTTCGCCATCTATCTTCCTTCCGTTCTGTGCATCATAGCCCACACCAAGATTGCAAGAACTTGATGCTATGCCATCAGAAACATCCTTGTCAGCCAGTTTTACTCCATCCACATAAATCTTGATGTTGCCTGCATTGTAAACACCGACCACCTGATGCCAGTTTCCTACCCAGTTATCAGGGAAGCTGCAGGAAGCGCTCTTCCAGCTTCCGCTGTTATAAACAAAGAACTCAAGTCCGTCACCGCTGCTCTGCGTCTTAAGAGCAACCTGTGTATCGCCTTTTTCAATAAGCACACTATTACGAGCAGTAGATGTAGGCTTAACAATCGCCTCAAAAGTAAATGCCTTGCCGGTTCCGGAAAGTGCATCATTGTACTTGTCGTTTTCCGCCATCAGAGTATATCCACTGAAAGAATTTCCACCATTCAGGCTTCCCTCTCCGGCATTCGTCTTCCAGTCAGATTCATCCCCGACTGCCTGTCCTGTCACACCGGTTTTATCTGTTACGGTATACTCCGCACCAAGTTCTGTCAGGTCAACAGCTCTTGCCTGGTCTACCCAGTCCCAGATAAATCCGCCGAGCATGTTATCTGAACTGCGGACCGCATCCCAGTATTCCTCCAGGTTACCAACCGAGTTACCCATTGCATGTGCATATTCGCACATTACATATGGGATCTTGCCTTCTCCTGCTCTCCACTGCACAGTATCTACAGATGGATACATATTACTTCCCATATCTACACCCATAGAATCCGTCTGGCCTTCACTGTGGACAGGGCGGGTCGGGTCGTTATTTTTGAAGTACCAGATCATATCTCTGTACAATCCATTGGAATGATTCGGGTCACTTGTATAAACCATTTCATTTCCGATCGACCATATCACAATTGCCGGGTTATTCTTCAATCTCTTGTATGCAGTTTCTGTTCTGTCCAGACCAAGCTCATAGAACAATCCCTCCGCGCTGCTGTTTCCCATAATCGCGTGGCTTTCCATGTTCGTCTCTGCAATCATGTAAAGTCCATACTTATTACACAGCCAATACAGATACTCATCATTACTATAGCGGGAAGTACGGATCGCGTTCAGGTTGTTCTGCTTCATCAGCTTCACATCCTCAAACTGAGTTGCCTGCGGCACAGCTTTTCCGTAAATCGGATCTGTATCATGCCTGTTGGCTCCCTTCAGAAGAAGCCGCTGTCCGTTAATCTTTACCGGTTCCCAGGTTGTCGTCGTTACATTATAATTGCTGTCTACCTCTGTTCTGGTAAACTCAATCTCACGGAATCCAAGCTGCGTAGACAGTGTCTCAACCGCTTTTCCGCTGCCGTCTTTCAACGTCAGTACGAGAGCATACAGATTCGGATGCTCCGCAGACCACAGCTTCGGGCTTTCCACTTTCTTTTTCAAAGTGAATGTTTCTGTCGCTGTGGAGCCAACTTCTGTTACCGGAATAGAGGTAGCTCCGAGTATATTATTTCCTTCTTCGTCCAGTGCCTGTACATCGATCGTCCACCCACTCTGTGCCTTGGCAGACAGGTTGCGAACATCAACAGAAAGACTGAGTGCCGCATCTACATACTCATCGTCCAGGGAAGTACGAACTGTATAATCCTGAATCTTTACAAGAGGCTCACTTGTCAGGTAAACATCACGGAAAATACCGCCGTCGTAAAGTGTATCCTGATCTTCAAACCATGTTCCGTCACAGAACTTATGTACTTCAACTGCCAGCAGGTTCTCGCCGTCAACCAGATAATCGGTAATATCAAAACGGTGCGGGCTGTATGTATCCTCGCTGTAACCCACTTCTTTTCCATTTACATATACATAATATGCAGATTCCACACCCTGGAAGCTGATGTAGATTCGTCTGTTATCTGCCCGCATCTCATCAGACACGGTAAATGTCTTCCGATACAAACCGACCGGATTATAAACCGTCGGTGCTTCCGGTACCGATACACTTGAATCATACTTTGACTGCCACGGCATCGTCACATTTGTATAAATTGAGAAATCAAATCCCTGGCGCGTCCAGCTCATCGGAAGTGTAACTTCCTTCCAGCCGTCTGCCCCATCCTTCTGGAATGCGGCTGTCATGAACCCGTCATCGCCCATGAACTTCTGGGCCTGATCCTGATTCTGCACCACGGTCAGATCCCATGTCTCTTTTTCTCCTGTCAGCAGTTTAAAATAGGTGGAATTCTCCCTTGCATTGTAATCCCAAACTGCCGAAACTGCTGTTTCCGTATTCTGATACGGAATTCTCGGTGAAGATGCATCTTCCCGGTTAATCCCGAATACATCTCTCCTGTCACTTCATTCCCATCTACATCCGTGTAGTCGGTACCTGTCCACTCCTTATGGGTGAACTTTGTCTTATCAACATCTGCTTTGACTGATTCTGCCGCAACAAGGCCGTCCGAAGAAGTACCGGCCGCCAGAGCTGTCATACTTCCTACCGGAAGAAGGCTGACAATCATCGCTGTTGATAATAATAGCGAAAGTATTCTCTTTTTCATTTTTACACCCTCCTTTTCTTTCAGGTACTGTAAAGTTTTACAGCCCTTTTTTCTTTAAAACCTTATATTTTCAAGGATTTCACCACTTTTTGCAAATAAAAAAGCAATGACCCCCCTATT
>SFGN01000030.1 GCA_004556565.1 Lachnospiraceae bacterium
TTGAGGATTCCACTTCCTAACCGGAAACCTAAAACCGCATAATCAGCATAAACGCTGGGGTTGTGGGTGTTTTTCACCCACTATTACCCATGAAGAGCCCCTTTTTTGGATATTATAATGGCGTAAGGAGGGAATATTTGTTATTGATTGGAGGTTTGTTATGGATACGATTTTTTCTTCTGAACGTGTTCTTACTAAGGAACAGATTTCTAAAGTTGCTGCTCTTGCCGAGGTAATCTGGCATCAGCATTTTACGCCGATTATCGGGAGGGAGCAGGTTATTTATATGGTAGAGAAGTTTCAGTCTGAAGCTGCGCTTGAACAGCAGATTGCAAACGGGTACGAGTATTATCAGCTGTTTGACGGGGATGAGTTCTGCGGCTACTGCGGCATCCACCCGGAAAACGGAAAGCTGTTTCTGAGTAAACTGTATATAAAAAAAGAAGCGCGAGGGCGTCATATTGCATCGCATGCTATGAATTTTCTCAAGGATATCTGCAGGGAACGCGGCATTTCTGCCATCTGGCTGACCTGTAATAAGCACAATAATAATACACTGGCGATCTATGACCATCTTGGTTTCAAAATCATTGATACCCAGGTGGCCGATATCGGAAATGGATTTGTAATGGATGATTATATCCTGGAGCTGACGGTTGCCTGATTTCCATAGAAGAAAGAGGCATGATTCTATCCCCTGAACAGGTATCAGGCGGATAATTGTATTTTCTGATATAAACTACAGAGAAATTATTACAGTATTATGAGAACAGAGATTGCTTTGTCTGAGCGCATCAGCACAATCTTACATATAAAGCAATCTCTGTTCTCTTTTAACCGGTTTATTTTAACATATCCCTCAGCATCTGGTTTACCATGCCCGGGTTTGCTTTCCCTTTCATGGCTTTCATCGTCTGTCCGACGAGTGCTCCCAGTGCTTTCTCTTTTCCTCCTTTGTAATCTGCAACTGCCTGTGGATTTGCAGCGATTACTTTTTCCACTGTTTCTTTCAATGCCCCTTCATCGTTGACCGTTTTCAGGCCATGTTCTTCCACATATGCCTCCGGATCAATATCTTTGGTAAATATTTTTTCAAATACTTCTTTTGCGACGGAGCTGTTGATAGTTCCTACATCTGCGAGGTTGATCAGTTTTGCCAAGTTTTCCGGCGAAAACCTGATGTCATCCGGTTCCATATCATGTTCTTTCATCAGGCGCATAGTTTCCACCATCAGCCAGTTGGACACTTTTTTCGGCTTCTGACAGATTGCTGTCGTTGCTTCAAATATATCTGCCATACGTTTGGAAGCTGTTATGATTTCGGCATCGTACTGCGGAATATCAAATTCTTTTTTGTAACGTTCCAGTTTTTCGGTGCGCAGCTCCGGCTGACGGCTTTTTACAGCTGCAATCCACTCATCGCTGATTACGATCGGTACAAGATCCGGCTCAGGAAAGTAACGGTAGTCCTGTGCATCCTCTTTGGAACGCATTGCGTGGGAGCTTTCTTTGTTGTCATCCCAGCGCCGTGTCTCCTGCACTACCGGCTTCCCTGCCTCCAGCAGTTCAATCTGGCGGGCACGCTCGCCTTCAATGGCATGCGCGATTGCTTTAAATGAGTTCAGGTTTTTCATTTCAGTCCTTGTGCCGAATTTCTCCGTCCCTGCTTCCCTGACAGACAGGTTAACATCTGCGCGCATCGAACCTTCCTGCAGTTTACAGTCGGATGCTCCAAGATACTGGATGATCAGACGAAGCTTTTCCAGGTAGGCGATAACTTCATCCGCCGAGCGCATATCCGGCTCGGATACAATTTCCACCAGCGGCACGCCGCTTCGGTTATAGTCTACCAACGAAGTGTCATCCCATTCGTCATGAACCAGTTTTCCTGCGTCTTCCTCCATGTGCATCTCGTGGATGCGGACTTTTTTCTTCGTGTCACCTACTTCAATCTCCACATAGCCGTCCCTCGCAATCGGCAGATAAAGCTGTGAGATCTGATAGTTCTGCGGATTGTCCGGATAGAAATAATTTTTACGGTCGAATTTGCATACCTGAGTGATTTTACAATTGGTTGCAAGGCCGATCGCCATTGCATATTCTACTACCTGTTTATTTAAAACGGGAAGGGATCCCGGCATACCGGTGCAGACCGGGCAGGTATGTGTATTCGGTGCACCCCCGAATGCAGTGCTGCATCCGCAGAAAATCTTTGTCTTCGTTGCCAGTTCCACATGGACTTCCAGTCCTATGACTGTCTCATACTGTTTTGCCATATCCCTTACGCCTCCTTTCCTGTTCCTGCGGCCCCGGAACCGGCTGTTCTGCATGCCATAGCTGCGGGAGCCTCATACTGTTTTTCTGTCTCGCATTCATACGTATACGCTGCACGGATCAATGTTTTTTCCCGGAAACTGTTCCCGATAAGCTGCATTCCGATCGGGAGTCCATTTTTGTCTTTTCCTACCGGAACGGTCATTCCCGGAAGGCCTGCAAGGTTAACTGAAATTGTATAAATATCTCCCAGATACATTTTAATCGGGTCACTTAAGCTCTTTCCAAGCTCCGGAGCGGTCGTCGGCGCCGCCGGCGCGAGAATTATGTCATATTTTTCAAATGCTTTGTCAAATGCCTGTTTAATCAGTGCCTTTGTCCTCAGCGCTTTCAGATAATATGCGTCATAGTATCCGGAGCTTAGGACAAACGAACCCAGCATGATACGTCTTTTTACTTCTGCCCCAAATCCTTCGGAGCGAGTCTTTTTATACATGTTGTGAAGGCCTTCATACTCTGCGGTGCGGTATCCATATTTCACCCCGTCAAACCGCTCCAGGTTGGAGCTTGCCTCCGCAGAAGCGATTACATAATAGGCCGGTATCGCATAACGGACAAGGCTCAGATCGAACTCTTCAAGAACCGCACCCTTTTTCTCAAGAACCTTTGCCGCCTGCAAAATTGCTTCCCGCACTTCCCCATCCAGTCCTTCTCCGAAATAATCTTTGGGAATACCGATTCTCAGTCCTTTCACATCCCGGGTCAGGGCACTTGTAAAATCATAATCATTGCGAAGGATAGAAGTGCTGTCCTTTACATCGTGAGAAGCGATCGCTTCCAGGATTGCCGCACAGTCTGTAACATCTTTTGCCACAGGACCTATCTGGTCAAGGGAGGAACCGTATGCGATCAGTCCGTAACGGGAAACAGTTCCGTAAGTAGGCTTCATACCCACAACCCCACAGAAAGAGCTCGGCTGGCGGATCGATCCGCCGGTGTCTGATCCAAGAGCATAATAGCATTCCTGAGCTGCTACTGCCGCACAGGAGCCGCCGGAGGAACCGCCCGGCACATGCGCAAGGTTATGCGGATTTTTTGTCGGTCCGTACCATGAAGTCTCTGTCGTACTTCCCATAGCGAACTCATCCATATTTGTTTTTCCGATGATAACAGCCCCTGCCTTTTTCAGATTCAGAACCGCTTCAGAGGAAAACGTAGGCTTAAAACCGGATAATATTTTCGAGCTGCATGTTGTAAGCTGTCCTTCAATACACATATTGTCCTTCACAGCAGCCGGAACTCCCGCAAGCGGTCCGGTCAGCTCGCCTGCATCAATTTTTTTCTGAACCTCTTCTGCCTGACGGAGCGCTCCTTCTTCGTCTATCGTAACATAACTGTTAATTTCCGGCTCCATCCGTTTTGCCTGCTCAAGCGCCGCTTTTGCCGCTTCTGTTGCTGTTATCTCTTTTGCTTTGATTTTTTTCCCCAGCTCAGTCGCTGTCAAACTTAAGATATCCATATTTATACCCCCTTCTAACCGATTGTCTTTGGTACAACAAAACTATCTTCTTTGCGAAGAGGAGCATTCGCCAGTGTTTCGGCTTTGCCGTCCCCGTTCGTCACCACATCTTCACGAAACACATTGCTTACAGGGAATACATGAGACATCGGTTCAATTCCCGTGGTATCTAATTCGTTCAATGTGTCGATATAATCCAGCATCTTCTCCATATCTGCTTTTGCAGATTCTCTCTCTTCTCCGGATAATTCCAGCTTTGCCAGAATTCCTACATACTCAATCGTTTCATCTGAAATCTTGTTTGCCATAATTTACCTCCTTAAATAAATGCAGGACCGCACAGTATCCCCATACCGCGCAGCCCCTTCTGCATTTTAATCCTGATACCTGGGGATTGCCGTTCAGCTTACGCTTTTTGCAGCCCCGGTATCATCATCTTTATTCTTTTTTAATCTGTATAGCTGTAATATGCTTTGTAATCTTCACTTCCGATGATTTCACTCGGTATCAGCACAATGTCCGCATATTCGGTATAAATACTTGCTCCTTCCGGCAGTACGACATTCCTGTATCTGTCTTCCCCCTCTTCGGCATCCAGCCAGATATATTCTGTTGCTTCTATCGCATCCTCCTCATTTTCCGCAAAGTAATCCGGAATTGTGTACTGTACACTTGCATAGTCTGCCGGGATTGTAATATCATATACGCCTGCCGGGAAATCTTTTCCCGCATACAGGGGTTCTTCCTCTCTTATCTTCACAACTTCCGTCAGCGGATTTTCCTGTGATGACATATCCTGTGTCTGCCCGTTTTCTGAGTGGAATAACAGAATCGCGCTTTCTGTGATCTTAAGCTTTGCACCCTGGTAGAGCCTTACATCTTCCATTTCTGTGATTTCATCCTGCTCTGCATTGTCACCAAAGCTTTCCCAAAGATAAATACCGTTATCCCAGTCCTCAACGCTCATAGTTCCGATTCCGGATATCAGTGATACCGTATATCTTCCTTCCGGAAGATGCACGCCTGCCTCATAACATCCTGCCTGCAGCTCGATTTCAAAAGCAGTACCTTCCTCAGCCAGTTCCCTTTCCACAAATGCATATGGGTCATACCCAACTTCTGCTTCTGACATATATTCCGGCTGAGGATCCGTAAACTGATCTACAAATTCTTCTGTAATTACGCGAAACAGCTCATGAAGCAGTGTCACGACACTTAGGATTAAGGTAAGCAGCACAACTGCCCGACGGATTTTTTTAGCGGCATTACCCTTCTCTTTTTTTGTCCGGCTCTTCTTATGCACGCTGCTTTTGCTTCCTGAAGCCGGGCGTTTCACAGTACCGGTTTGTGCCGCACTGTATGTTGAACCAACGGGCTTTGCCTCATTCTCCTTCGGGGAATGATATCTGCTGTCGTTACCAGTATCTATTTTCGCTTCTTTACTCTCACATGCCTTTTTCCCGTCATCATCCTCAAGACTGTATTTTGCACGGATAACTGTTGCGCTTCTTTCGTTCAAATGATAATGTCTGCGCTCTCTCTTTGTATTATCAAGCCCGCATAATACACATTTTCCACGGGATAATTTTCCTCCGCATAAATAACAGGTTTTCTTTCCAAACATCCTCCCTCACCATACCTCTCTGCGGATTTCTCCGCCTCTCCAGTATATCCTTCTCTTATCTGATGGTTTTCTGCATCCGGCATCCCCACATGCCGATATATTGTATCTGTTCAGACCGGCTGCCCGGGCTTACCTGACATCCTGGCTTTTCCTTCCGGTTACGGCTCCAGCCTGCTCAAATCCCTCGGGAACAAGGTTGCTTCACGCACATTATCCTCGTCCATCAGCTTCATTGTAAGACGCTCCATTCCTATGCCAAGCCCCCCATGAGGCGGCATTCCGTACTTAAATGCACTCAGGTACTGCTCCATTCCTTCCTCTGTCATCCCTCTGGATGCCATTTTTTCAAGAAGAGCATTGTAATCATGGATACGCTGTCCTCCTGTCGTGATTTCCATTCCTTTGAACAGCAGATCGAAGCTCAGTGTAAATGTCGGATCTGCCGGGTCATCCATCGCATAGAACGGGCGTTTTTTCGACGGATAATGTGTGACGAACACAAAATCCGCATCCCATTCTTCTTTTGCATAACGGCTGATCAATATTTCCTCTTCCGGTTCCAGGTCAAACGGATTTTTAATCTTTCTGTTATACTTCTCTGCCACAAGACGCTTGATTTCATCAAACCGGACAGCCGGAATCTTATCTGTCTTCGGAAGAACGATATTCAATATTTTTAATTCTTTTGCATACTCCGTTTCCAGAAGCTTCATCGCATACTGGAGAAATCCTGTCTCCATCGCCATGATATCTTCAAAGCCTTCAATATAGCCCATTTCAAAGTCAAGACTTGTATATTCGTTCAGATGACGTTTCGTATTGTGCTTTTCTGCCCGGAATACAGGTGCTGTCTCAAATACTCTGTCGAATACACCCACCATCATCTGTTTGTAGAACTGCGGACTCTGCTGTAAAATAGCAGGACGGTGAAAATATTCCAGTTTAAACAGGTTTGCGCCACCTTCTGCACTTTTTGCTCCGATTTTCGGTGTATGAATCTCTGTAAATCCTTCTCCGTAAAGGAAATCCCGGAAACCTCTTACGATACCTTCCTGAATTCTGAACTTTGCGCGTTCTCTGACATTTCTTAAGGAAATCGGACGGTAGTTCAGCTTTGCTTCCAGGGAAGTATTAAGCTTCCACTTTGCGATCGGAAGCGGCAGCGGCTCTGCAGGCTCGCTTAATACCGTAATTTCTTCAAGACGGATCTCGATACCCTCAGGTGCTTTCTCCGACTCTGCCAATGTTCCTGTCACTTCTACCGTTGCTGCTTCTTTTAAGTCCTTCAGATTGAAGTTTGTGGCACCTTCCTCATACACACACTGTACGAGTCCATCTCTTTTTCTAAGGATGACAAATGCCACTGTGCCCATGTCACGGATTGCATGGACTGCCCCGTTTACTTTCACTCTTTTTCCGGGCATGCCTTCCTTAAACAGATCACTAAGCTCCAAAACCTCTTTTTCTTCAATGCCGGTAATAAATTCCATGATGTCTTCTCCTTCCATATTCAGGTTTTCTCTGTGCCCGTTCCGGAAAGCTTTTATATTCTTTGACCTTGCAGGTTTCAAACCTTATGCCTGTCAATAAAAAACGTCCCGGAATGCACTAACATCCCGGGACGGAAATTATATCAATAATATCCGCGGTACCACCCGCTTTGAACAGCCTTCTGACAAAGACTGCCCCTCTCTTTGCACATAACGTGTGCCTTACGTACCGGCCTACTCTTCCTTCAGCCGGTCAGCTCCCAAGTGTTCCCTTAGCTTCCTTCCCTGTCCGGCGCTCTCAGTCGGTGACGCCAACTTCCTGTCAGGTTCTGAAAACCAGAGTCTTGTTCTCCGCCTTTTCATTTTGAATTTTGCACTTTAATTCACTAAAATTCTTTTAAATAATAGCATATGTAAAAATGAAATGCAAGTAATTTATCACCATTACTTATAACATATATTTATTACTGAATGTTTGTTTTATCAATAGCGCTTAATTTTCTTTGAAGGTGTTTTCGGGAACTCCGTATCACGGACTTTCAGCCGGTAAACCCTTTTGTATGCAGGCGCCGAAAGATTGTAATCATCAATAAGCTGCCGTAAAGCACCTGCGATATCTTCAATTTCTTTTTTTGCAGCATATTCCATATCCGGAAAGATTTCTGCTTCAATTATGCCCTCGCTCTCACGGACAAGGATTTCCTGAACAAGATGATGCTCACCGATTTTATTTTCCAGCTCTTCAGGTGAAACGTTTTCTCCGTTTTTCGTAATAATCAGATTTTTCTTACGGCCTGTGAGGTAAACGAAACCTTCCTCATCCACATACCCGAGGTCGCCGGTACGAAGCCATCCGTCTTCTGTCAGAGCTTCCGCAGTTTCTTCAGGCATTTTATAATATCCCTGCATCACACTGCTTCCGCGTACCCAAAGCTCCTCGTCAACAGTTTTTGCTTCACAGTTCGGAACAAGCTGTCCTACTGTTCCCTTGCGTATATTCCAGCTTACGGTAGTGCTGATTACAGGAGAGCATTCGGTCATACCATACCCCTGAAGAATATCAATTCCATATTTTCCAAAGAGATCTAGCATTGCAGGCGGCATATATGCACCGCCGCTGCAGATGGTCCGGAACTGTTCTCCGAAGATCTCTTTCTTTACGATCTCCGGCGGAAGTGCTGCTGCATCTTCCAGTTTCTTTGCGATTGTCTCGATCATCAGCGGAACCATCAGAATCACATTCGGGCGGAACAGCTTAATATTTTTCACCATGCGGATCAGAGAATCATTGATGCAGACAACCGCACCTGTAGAAAATCCCTTCAGGAAATCCATACTCAGGCAGTATGCATGATGAATCGGCAGAACGGACATCAAAACCGTCCCTTCCGGAAATTTCATATCCAGACAGGTGGCATTTTCGGCGAGATTTCGGTGAGTGAGCATAACACCCTTGCTTTTTCCGGTGGTGCCGGAGGTAAACATGATTGTCGCAAGCTGTTCCGGTGCAGGCATATAATCAAAACCATCCTCCTGCTCGGAAAGAAGCCGGTTTAGAGAAATCATTTTGTCAGTGTCTTCTTCTTTCTGCATTGAAATCAGATATTTCAGCTTCGGACAGCGCTCTCTTACGATGTCCGCCACATCGGCACGTACCTCATCCACGACAAAAACTGTGGCATCAGCACGGTCAATCAGTTCGCACATTTCTTCGGCCGGAAGAGATACATCAAGCGGAACCGCTACGCTGCCACTGTTTACAGTGCCAAAATATGCAGTCAGCCAGAAATATGAAGTCATTCCGGTAATAGCAATGTGGCTGCCCTGCTCTCTCAGTGAATGCAAAGCAGCGGAAAAACACTCACTGTCTCTCTTTAAATCATTGTAGGTCTTTGACGCAATGTCATTTTTTCCCGCTTTATAACGGACGGCATCAGAATCGCCATATTTCTCACAGGATTGCAAAAGAATTTCACGAATCGTACTACAAAGCATCTCTCTACCTCCTTATTTATTTTTCGTCGGAAATGGATTCCAGGTACGCAACAGCTTCACCCACCGTACGGATATCAGCGACTTCCTTCTGTTCGATCTCTACATCAAATTCATCCTCAAGCTCACCGAGCATGCTCATAAAGTCGAAGGATGTAAAACCGAGGTCTTCCATAAACCGGGATTCCTTTTTAACATTTTCCGGTTCCACTTCTACATAATTACAAATAATTTCTACTAATCTTTCAAACATGATATTTTCTCCTTTTTTGTTAATTCAGATTGTAACAGTTCAGCACGCGCCATTCGCACACCTTTTCGATTATGACTGAACTATTACATCAGATTAATTTAATAATGTCACCGATCGGAAGATTCGGTCTTTCCGTTCCTTTAAACATGATTTTGCAAAGATAATAATACATATATTCCAGCTGCTCTCTGGTAACTGCTTTTACCTGGTGTTCAAAGCTGAAATCGAGTCCGTTGTCATCAGAACGGTGCATGACAGTCAGGTACATAGCCTGCGTGGTAGCCCCGTTTGGATACCATTTTGTTTTGTAATGGATATCCCCAAGTTTTTCAAATCTCTGGTCTTTGAGAGTCAGAGGCTGATAAGTAAGAGACATCGGCTCATAGGTCTGTCCCGGTGCATGCGGATATACTTTACTCCTGTACGCAAAATATGCTGTCGGGTCATAATTTGCATGGCGGAAATACTGATTCTGCAGATCTCGTATTTCGTAAACCCCCTCCAGGAATGTCTTGTCCTGAGAAATGATGGTGCGGAACGGGAACGAATGAATTCTGGTACCGCCGCATTTCTTTTCCTTCAAAGTAGCTCTTCTTGCGATAGCTGTATTAATGGAGACGTCATCATTACCATTCATTTTCTGGAAATAAGTGCGAAGTCCCATCAGCAGCAGGCAGGCAAGCGAAACATGGTATTTTTCACAGAAGTCCATAAGGCGTTTCGTCGGCTCTGCCTCAAGGTGGAAAATGTCAAGGGCAGAGTCTACGCTGTCAGATACATTCACAGCAGCGCGAAGCTCAGGGTCTTTACAACGCTCACGCTCAGCCGCGAGATGTCCTGCGCCGTCAATTCCATTGTAAATCGGCTCAGAGGAATCAATTATTTTTTTGAAGAATTCCTCGTCTCTCGCCTGTGCCTTGCTTCCCGCCTCATATGCAAGGTCTTTCTTAAGCTGCTCTATGTAAGAAGACATTTCCTTCGGATACTCAACACCCTCATACATACTGCTGCTGTAAATTTCAATAATATCTTTTAAAAAGCATATCAAGGACTGTGCATCCATAGTCATATGATTCACCAGAAGATAAACACCCTGAAAACCGTCAGGTGTTTTGATGATAACAATACGATTCATCGGAGAATCACATCGTTTGAACGGAACCTGTGTCCACTGTGTCATGATTTCGGCAGCCTCTTCCATAGTCTTGTCAGAAAAATCAACATATTCAATCTCCCTGTCTTCTTTATCGACCACATACTGATATAACGTGCCGTCTTTATCTGCGGCAAAACGCAGACGCATGGAATCGCAGCGCTCATATGCCTTGTAAATAGCTTTCTTTAACATTTCTATGTCCAGTTCTGTCTCAATGGTAAGGCTGGTACCGATATTTAAAACCTCTTTTTTCGGACAGAAATTCTGGTAATAAGTATGAAATTTCTGTGCAACAGTCAACGGATATACCGGATATCCTTTTCTTGTTTTCATCATTTTATAATCCCTCCCAGGAAATCATTCATAGCATTTTCGTAAGCTTCTGTATCTTTATAATAGCTTTCTGCGTGTGCCGCACCTTCAACTATCAGTTTTTTCTTTGGTGAAGCACAGTTCTCATAAATCTTTTCACACATGCTGCCTGGAACAAAAGTGTCCCCCGAACCATGTATGAAAAGAATCGGAACAGTGGCTTTTTGTACCTCCCTTGCCGCATTACAGTCATCAAGGCCATACCCGGCACGTCTGCGGTTAATTCTGTCTGCAATCTGCATCATCGGAAAAGCCGGAAGGTGAATCATTGTATGAAGCACATGGGTAAAAACCTCTTTCGGAGATGTAAAGGCACAGTCAGAAATAATACCTTTCACCTGAGCCGGCAGTTCCAGGCCGCTTGCCATCAACACAGTAGCGCCGCCCATGGATGTGCCGTGAAGTACAATCTGAACATCCTCTCCACAGATCTCCAGCACCCAGCTTATCCATTTCAATGCATCCATGCGGTCCAGACATCCAAATCCGATATACTTTCCTTCGCTTTCCCCGTGGGCACGTTCGTCCACAAGCAGCATGGAATAACCATTCTTTAAATAATAACCGGAAAGCCCGACGTAATCATTCATCCCTCGGCTGGTATACCCGTGGAAACAGATGACAACCTTTTTTGTGTCATCCTGCGGAAACCATGTTGCATGGAGTTTCAGGTTATCGTCAGATTGAACCCATACATCCTCATGGGGATGTTCCATCATGTATTCCCTGCGTTTCTGAATAAATGGCATATGCTGATTCCAGTCCGTGCCCGCCATTTTCATGGTACGTTCCATTTTTGCATTGTTTCGGGTCATTGTCCTGCGGTAAAAATATACGGAGCTTCCTGCTTCCGCAGCAGCCAGAAGCCCCATAAATACGGCTGCACCCCGTATCGTTTTTTTTCTGTCCATTTTCTATCCTCTATTTTCTTTTAATCAGTTCGTTTAATTTCAGTGCTTTATCAAAATTCCCTTCCACTTTCAGCTTCTGGAGCGTAAATGCAACCATCGGATCCAGCTTTCCTTCCAGAATTGCCATGAAAGTGTCTGTCGTGGCAGTAAACATAGCATCTCTGTCATAATACTCGTAAGGCTCTACAGATAATTTGCCTTCTTTAACTTCTACATAAAAAATGCCGCCTGCTTCACCCTTGATGTTGAACTGATATGCCAGATGCTCTTTTATATCACTCACATCGGCATTCATAAACTCTGTTTTTACATAAGAAAAATACTCTGCATAAGTCATTTTTTCATCCTCCCCAAAAATAGCTTCGACTGGAAGTCGGCTTGATTTACCTGTTTATACTATTCATGTCCGACCCATGGTCGACTTGTTACACCCATAGAGTACCATGCATTTCGACCGGCGGTCAATACATGTTTCCTGACAAAAATAGCAGAAAATAATTAGTGTTTATGAGTGATTTTTACTAGTTGAAACATTTGTTTTCTATATGTTATACTTGTCATATATAGACATCAGAGTCGGTGTGAAGAAGTCAATATTCTGACGCCGGAAAGGCACTATTTATGAAAGACTTTACGAAACATAATCAAATTTTAGATGCCCTGCAGGAATTAATGGAAAACAGAGATGTTCGATCAATCTCTGTCAGCGAAATTGCCCAGAAAGCAGGCATTGGCAAGGGAAGTATTTATTATTATTTTCCGTCTAAGGACGCAATATTGGATGCTCTTGTAATACGCAATTATGAAAAACCTCTTAGGACAGCGCAGACACTTGCCAGACAGACGGATGTGTCACCTTTTACCCGAATGGCAATGCTGTTCCAGGCATGCAGGAATTCTTCTGCGGAGTTTCTCAAGCAGGGAAGTGCCGCCGCTTCAGAGAATTCTTCAACAGACAACTCCCAGGAAAAAGCATATGTCCATCACAAATATCTGAAACACCTGATTGAGCAGCTCAAGCCTGCCCTGACAGAAATCATTCAACAGGGGATCGATGCGGGAGAAATTCATTTCCAGTATCCGGCAGCACTTGCAGAGATTGTGCTGATCGTACTTGCAGTAAAAATGGATAATACACTGACTCCTTCAGAACCTGAAGAAATAGAAGAAACTATCCATGCGCTGATTTCACTTTTGGAAAAAGGCACGGATAACCCGCCGGGATCTCTGAATTTCCTTACTATTTTGTAAAAATATATCAAGACTCAAAAATGGTCCACCGGACCATTTTTTCATATGCATGGCAACTCAAAAAAAGTCCACCGGATCTTTTTCATATGCTTGGCAACTCAAAAAAAGTCCACCGGATCTTTTTCATATGCTTGGCAACTGCAAAAACAGCCGCCCAATCAGGGCGGCTGTCGCAGTCTTTATTTCTCTAAATTATTTATCTTTCCTGTATCTCTTCATTTATAATTTCCAGAGCTTTATCAAGCTGATTATCCGCTTCCGGATTCTCTTCATCCGGCTCATATTCTATCTCTATATCCGGATTAATTCCTACCCCGTGGATATTACGTCCGCCGGGAGTGAAGTATTCCGCAACCGTAAGCTTGAGATAAGTTCCGTCTCCGAGTGGTACCAGCTGCTGAACGATGCCTTTTCCGTAGGTAGTCATTCCGACCAGCTTTCCGAGACCGTAATCCTGCACGGCTCCGGCAAAAATTTCCGATGCGCTTGCGCTGTACTGGTTAACGAGCACTGCAAGTGGTTTCGTAAATTCATTTTTCCCGTCACAAGCATATACATCTTCTTTTCCCTGCTTATCACGGATAGAAACAATAGTTCCTTTCGGCAGTATCAGCTTAAGCATCTCAACTACGGTATCCAGATTTCCTCCCGGATTGCTCCTCAGATCAATAACCAGCCCTTCCATGCCCTGCATTTCCAGCGTATCCAGAGCTTCCTTAAACTGATCATATGTCACTGAATCAAATTCAGAAACAGCTATATATCCGATTTGATTATCTTTCATTTCATAGGCAACTGTATGTGCTTCAATTTTTCTTCTGACTGCTCTAAGCTCCAACTGTTCATTTCCGCGCAGAACATGAAGAATAACTTCTGTCCCTTCGTCCCCTTTGATCCATGTCACAACTTCTGAAAGACTTTCATCCGTGATTTCCCGGTCATCAACCTGATACAGGATGTCTCCTTCCAGAAGCCCGGCTTCCTTTGCCGGTGAATCTTCATAAACATTAACAATTGTTATAATATTTGTAGCATAATCCTGAGACAAAACAGCTCCGATACCGGAATATTCTCCTGATGTCCCTTCCAGAAGTTCTTTTGTCTCTTCTTCCGTATAGTATACGGAATATGGATCTCCGAGAGCTTCCACATACCCGGCATACATACCTTCCGTCAACGCATCTTCGTCAATTTCATCTTCATACAGGTAATAGGTATCAATAATTCTATCTATCCTCTCCAGTTTATCCTGAGGATTCTCTCCGCTGATATGATTCGTCAAACCGGCAAGAGTCGTTACTGCCTTGCGGACTCCTGTTCCTGCCGCAAACACACATAACACGGCCAGGATACCGACAACAACTCCTTTCCAGAATTTCTTATCACCCATAACTGCCTCCTGTTTATTTACAAATACAGCTCCGGATCTACCGCTGTCCCGTTATATTCCACCTGGAAATGCAGATGTGCGCCAAATGAATCTCCGGTATTGCCTACATAACCGATCTGCTGCCCTTTCTGTACATAATCACCTGCACGCACTGCCAGTGCGGAATGATGCATATATTTCGTCACAAATCCGTTCCCGTGATTGATAACGACCCAGTTCCCTGCACTGCTGCTCCATCCGGCAATAATGACTCTTCCTGCATCTGCCGCATATGTAGGTGTTCCTGTCGGTGCAGCCAGATCCAGCCCTTTATGGAAAGAATTGTCGAAAGTCCTGTAACCGAACCGGCTTGAGATATAGCCGCCCGGACATGGATTTGTAAACTGTCCGTTCCCTGAAACTACGATCTCAGAACCACCGGGAAGATAACTGCCGCCGGAATTCTGATTCTTTTTTGCTTCTTCTTCGGCAGCTATCGCCGCTGCTTTTGCGGCTTCGGCCTGCACTTTCTTCTGCTTTGCCAGTTCAACCTGTTCCTGCAATGCTTTCAATTCATCCGAATTTGTACCAATCTGGCTTTCCAGGTCCGCAAGCTGAAGATTCTTCTCTTCGAGGAGTGCATCAACTTTGTCCTGCTTTGCGATCAGATTATCCTGAAGGACCGTAAGTTCTTCATATTCAGCCTGGAGTTCCTCTTCTTTTCTTTCAACCTCTTTAACAGTTTCCTGGAATTCAATCAGCATCTCCCTGTCATATGAGGAAATCTGTGAAACATATTCTGCTTTATTCAGAAATTCGCCGATGCTTTCACTTTCAAACAGAATTCCTATCATTTGAGTATTGCCGTTCTCATACATGAATTTGATACGCTTTTTCATACTTTCATACTGCGTACTCTCATCAACTTTTGCCTGAACAAGCTCTTCTTCTGTTTCAGCTATCTCTTCTTCTTTTTTGTCCAGCTGTTCCTGGGCATCTTCCACTTCCCCGATGATACGGTTCAGTTCCTCCGCAAGAGCTTTCTGTTCTTCTGTTGCCGTATTCTTCTTCTGTTCCAGCTCCTGTGCTTTCTTCTCGGCCTCATCAGCCTGTTTTTCAGCCTCGTCGACCTGCTGCTCCGCTTCCTGTACCTGTTGTTCGGCTTCCTGTACAGTTGTTGCCTGAGCATTAATTTCTGCTCCCGCCAAAAGCGTAACCGCGAGAACGACGCATATTAAACTCCGTCTCCGCCTGTTCATTTAACTCACCCTTATACTTTTAAATGCTTGCGTACTGTAAAATAACTTCCTATGAAGCCGATTCCTACACCCATCAAAAGTCCGATAGGAAGAAGATAGCGATATACCGATGTTACCGGAAGGAAATCCAGGATATTATTCAGGATACTGAATTTTTCCATAACATAAGCTATCGCTTTTCCGTAAAGGACATACAACAGCCCCAAAGGAATCAAAGCACCGATCAGACCGATGATCAGACCTTCGATGACAAAAGGAGAGCGTACTACAAAATCCTTGGCTCCGATGTATTTCATAATAGCAATTTCTTCTTTTCTGACTGTAATACCCATAGTAACCGTATTGCTGATAAGGAAAACAGAAACTCCCAGAAGGATTGCAATGATCACAACAGAAACGTATCCGATCAGAACATTTACACTGGAAAGCATATTAGCTACCACATCAGACTTATTGACCTTGCGGACTCCGTCCAGACTTTTTGCAAATTGAACAAGATCCTGCTGGGTAGAAGCCAAAGACTTGCTCCTGTCAAATATACTGAGGTCATTGTCTCTGTCCAATGTCTTCATATAAACTTCATAATTATCGGATGTTGCCAGCGGATTTTCTTTCCATCCTTCAGCCAGATCCGCATTATCTTTAAAATACTCCTTACGGAATTTTTCCCAGGCTTCGTCTGAAGACACATATTTTACTTCTGAGACATCATCCCTGGAACTCAGTGCTTCCCCGATCTTTTCAATCTGCTCCTCCGTGGCGTCTTCTTCAAAAAATACAGTGATCGCCACGCCCTCTTCTGCACTTTTTATAATATACTGAAAATTCATTAATATTGCAAAAAATAATCCAAACAGGAAAATACAGGCAGACATTGTTGCAATAGATGCAATTGAGAACATTTTATTTCTGCCGATATTCTTGACGCCCTGTTTTCCCACGTATCCTAATGTACTAATCCTCATCGATATATCCACCTCTTTGTTCATCACTAACGATTACGCCCTGCTTCATCGTAATTACTCGTTCGTTCATTTCATTTACAATTTCCTGATTATGGGTAACAACAAGCACAGTTGTCCCCCTCTCATTCGCTTCTTTCAGAAGACTCATGATTTCCCACGAATTGGTCGGGTCAAGATTACCTGTCGGCTCATCGGCAAGCAGTATTGCCGGGTCGTTGACGATTGCTCTTGCAATTGCGACACGCTGCTGCTCACCTCCGGAAAGTTCCATCGGATTGGATTTATACTTTTGTGCAAGTCCTACGAGAGACAGTGCTGCCGGCACTTTTCTCTTAATGACTTTGTTCGGCGTCTCAGTGACACGGAGGGCAAAAGCAATGTTCTCATAAATATTCCGGTCCTTCAACAAACGGAAATCCTGGAACACAACTCCGATCCCTCTTCTATATTTTGCAATATGACGATGTTTCATACGGCTCAGATTCTGCCCGTTTACAATAATCGTCCCTTCAGTAGGCTCCAGTTCTTTCATGATCAGTCGAATCAGCGTTGATTTACCTGAGCCGCTGTCGCCCACGATAAATACAAATTCGCCTTTTTCGATTTTAACAGATACATCGTTAAGAGCCGGATTCCCTTTTGAATATTCTTTCGTTACATTTCTTAATTCAATCATATGTTCCTCCTAATTATTATACTCCTGTCCTTTCCGGCACATTTTCTTCCAGTGATTCGCCTGCGGATCACGGTGCGCCAACGTTAATATCAATATTCCAGAGACTCCATATACTTCATATACTTTACAACCATTAATGCAATCTTAAACGTGATCGCATCTTCAAAAACACGAAGATCAAGGCCTGTACTCTTCTGAAGTTTGTCAAGCCTGTAGACCAGTGTATTTCGATGGATATAAAGCTGTCTGGAAGTTTCAGAAACATTCAGGCTGTTCTCAAAGAACTTATTAATTGTCATCAATGTCTCTTCATCGAATTCATCAGGAGATTTCCCCTCAAAAATCTCTTTTATGAACATCTTGCACAACGGGAGCGGAAGCTGATAAATAAGACGCCCGATACCAAGAGTGCTGTATGCCACAATATCTTTGTCATCAAAAAATATTTTCCCTACATCCAACGCAAGTTTCGCTTCTTTATATGATTTTGAAACTTCTTTGATATCATTTACCGGAGTGCCGTAAGCGATATGGATATTCTCATCCCTGCATTCTTCCTTCAGGACAACGAGCATATCCCTGGCCATACGCTCCATCTCTTTGTTCCCGTCTTTTTCTGAAAGTTCCTTTACAACAATAATGTTTCTCTCATCAACTGCCGTCACAAAATCTTTTGATCTGCCTCCGATAAGTGCTCTGACATTCTCAAGCACAGCACTGTCTTTTTCATGAACGGTCTCAATAATAAAGATAACACGTTTTACATCGGTGTCAATATGTAATTTTTTGGCCCGGTTGTAAATATCCACAAGAAGAAGGTTGTCCAGAAGCAGGTTTTTGATAAAATTATCCTTATCAAATCGCTCTTTGTAAGCAACCATCAGACTCTGTATCTGGAAAACAGCCATCTTGCCGACCATATACACATCTTCTCCCTGGCCTTCGGCAAGCAGGATATATTCCGGCTGCTGTTCATCAAAAATTTTGAAAAACTGACAGCCCTGTACCACCTGTCCGTCTGCCTGCGATTCCACAAAGGTCAATACTGCCCGCTCGAATTTCTGTCCTTCATCGAACGTTGCCGCCAATACCTTTCCCTCTGTATCATACACACAGAAATCAATTCTTGTTATTCCTTTCAATCCCTCAATAGTGTTCAGAAGTATTTGATTTGTAATCATATATGTCTCCTCCACTTGCCCCAACTATAGCTTTACCTATGTGCATTTTTCACAAATATTTTTTTATCCACATAACACTTAATACGCATATATACAATATATTAATGTAAAACGACAAAAAAATAAAGAGGAAATCCATTATTTTTATGCATTTCCTCATATTTTTTATAAAAATATGCTCTGGTTGTATAGTGAATAGTTCACAAATCCTTATTCTCCGGCACAGTCTGCCTGTTTCGCTGTGTCTCCAGACGGTAGCGAAATACTTTTTTTAATATAAAATGCCGAAGCCTTCCTCCCTTCTGCTCACTCTGATTCATAATTTTCAGCATCGGCGCGCATCCCATCCACAGCCGGGCATCAATCAGCTCGCTGTTTTCTATAATAAACGATGCCTGCTGCGGATATTGCAGCACAGAAAGTATGCAGTCCGCTTCCGCTCCGTTCATTCGGTTGATGACATTTGCTTCCATGCCGCTCCCTTCAGGAAGTATGGCTGTACCGGTGACATCAATGCCGCTCTCATATGGTCTCAGGATTTTTTCCAGCTTCTCCAGCTCATTGTCCATCCCCGCAATAAGAAAAACACTCTTTTTATTCTTTTGAAGATATTTCAGGAACATTCTGAAAAAAGTTCCTTTATCCAGATCCTTTATTGAATTCTGATTTTTGACATCGGCAGCTTTAAATATCTCTGT
This sequence comes from Lachnospiraceae bacterium, assembly GCA_004556565.1. Classification (GTDB taxonomy): domain Bacteria; phylum Bacillota; class Clostridia; order Lachnospirales; family Lachnospiraceae; genus Schaedlerella. The sequence continues at coordinate 18,991 of SFGN01000030.1, forward strand.
GTCCCCCGGAAGAACAAGATTCATCCGGCTCATCTGGCGCTTCCAGTCCGGGTTGTCCTGCCCCTGCATCAGTGTCTCCATTGCCACGATTTCAACAGTATTGACGGTTTCACCCCCCATATACTCTATAACCCGCCGCATTGTCTCCTTGGCGGTCAGGACATCCAGTTTCACATCAAAAATATCAATCTTGTTATCTATATTATCTGTATCTTTCATAACTTCCACCTGATTTTTTGCTTTTGACATGATAATTCTATCAAAATCCTGTTTCTTTGTAAAGTCAACCAGATACTTTCACAAATAATTCAAACAGCTACACAGCAACGGGGAAGCGCCGCAGATGCGTTTTACGAATGGCGCGGGCCGAACTGCTAATTTCTTACGAATTCTTATCTTCCCTCTTTCTTCTTGTAATCATCCCCCCGATCCTTCCGGTTTCCTTTGAAGAAAGCGAACGCCACCCTTCTTCAAGCACTTTATCAAGAAGCCCTAACTCCTGCGCAATTTCATATTTTAATTTTTCATCCGGTTCCAGTGAATTTAAGTCTTCGGGTATTTTCTTAGACATAGCAATCCCTCTTTCCTGTTTTCTCAGAGTATTCCCCCGAAACAAAAAATACATTCACATCCGGCACGGCGTTTTTAAAAACAACTGTACCGGATATGAATGTCTCTTTTCAAAACCTTTTCGGTATGCAGATGTCACGGTTCATCCGGAACGATGACTGATGCAGCAAAATAAGCTATCAGCCCTGTCCCCAGGCTGAATACTGACAGCAATACCATACCAAGACGTACCAGGGTCGCATCAATATTGAAATATTCCCCCACTCCTCCGCATACGCCGCAGAGCATTCTGTTACTTCTCGAACGATATAATTTTTTCATACTGGTTTTCTCCTTTCTTTTTTTAATTTGGACAGGCGGCAGACGCACCTCTGTCCGATGATATTATGATACTTTTACTATAACACATTAACTGTTTCTTATGCAAATACGGCTGTATCTGAACTATACTATAATACATTGCCAAAGGTCACTACGACCTCTCCTATGCCACAGTCAATGCGTATTTTCTTTCCGCTGTGATTATCAATAATCTGTGTTTTCCCAAGTCCGCTGTATGTTTTGTCTCCGAGCCTGAGCTCTCCGATACCACAGTTCAGCTCATAATCATATTCCTCCATCTTTCCGGGCATAGAATATGACACCGAACCGATTCCACACTCAATGCCGGCTTCCTTTCGGCATGTTCCTCTGATATCTGCCTCGCCGGTGCCGCACTCAAGCTCCAGCTCTCCTGCAGTAAATTGTTCCACATGAACCTCACCCGCACCTACTTCAATATTCAGTTCCTCTGCATTAATACTTTCAATGTACAGCTCACCTGCCCCCACTGACAGAGACGCTTCTTCCAGTTTAAAATCTTCAGGAATATCAATGACAAGAGCCCCTTTATCATTATGGAACTGATCCCATATTTTCGTGTTTTTGAATTCAATCTCCAGCGTTCCTCCATCAGATTTCACAGAAATATACTTTTCCAGATCCGGATGAACCTGATCAGTACAAACCATGATGCTTTCCCCCGCATAACTGCGTATTTCAACCGGAAGCGAAGAAACATCTATGTCAAGCTCCCTGATATTCGGATATTCAGTCCATGCTGTGAGTGAATCCTGTGATATCTCTTCCCCGTCTCCATGATCGTATGCCTCGTCCTGATGCACAGAATCCTCATCTTCCCATATCTCATAATTTTCATGAGCCTTAAATAATGACCGGACACTGTTGAGAGTCGCACCGGACACAGCTCCTGCGACACATAATGCTGCCCCGGCAAGTGCAAGTATACCACAGACAATCCAGAAAATTTTCCATCCTTTTTTCATGATTATTTACACCACCTTTCCTGCTGCCGCAATGCTTCTATAATAAGTTTCTCTAACGGAAGTTCCATGAAATGTACAATACCAATCTAAGCCGTACGTTTTTTCCGGTGAACAATGCGTCTGCAGATATTTACCACAGCCCTGTACATTGCCGGATACATAACCAGGCAAAGCTTCACAGAAGCTGCTGTCAGGATGATTCCGATGACAAACAAAAGTATTCCGATTCCCATCGTCATCATTGCTGTCGGGAAATCAGCTATCAGGCTGACACTTCCGATTACCGTCACACAGATTCCGGCCAGCGCCAATGCAGCGGAAGCAATTACAAGCACGGCAAAAGACGATGCTGCCGCAAGAATCAGCACTGCCACGACTGCAAGGATGGAAATCAGTACCGGTAATAATCCTGGAAAAGCTGCTATGATAATTAGCATGGTCAGCACAATTTTCAGCGTCCGGCTGGTCCACGGAGCTTTTTCCCCGCTTCCGGACACATCTGTTCCGTTTCCCTTGTGCGTATATCCTTTTCCTGTTTCATTTCCGCCATATGAATATCCCCGGCTGTTTTCGCTTCCGCCATATGAATATCCCCGGCTGTGGCTTTCTTCCCGGGCACCCGTTTTATCTTCAGTTTCCGAGTCCGCCTGTTCTTTTGTTGCCGGAGTTTCTTTTTCTTCAAATCGCTCGTCGGTATATCCCCATTCTGTAAACTCTCCGCTTTTTTCGCTGCCTTCTTCCAGGTCAGCTTTAATCATGGCCGCCACCTTCTGAGGACTTCCCAGTTCCTGAATCACCTGCTCTTCATTGCCGCTTCCGGCCTCTTCAAAATAATCTTCATAATACTTAAGTGCTTCATCCCTCTCTTCATCAGAGATTCCTGAAAGCAGCTTTTTCAGTTCTTCCATAAATTCCCTGCGGCTCATTCATTCACACCTCCCTCAAAAATCGCCTGAATCTTCCTGGAATAGTTTTTCCATTCTATCTGATATAAATTCAATTGTGCCATTCCTTTTTCCGTCACTTTATAGTATCTGCGGTTTCTTCCGTCAAACTGTCTGTCATAGACAACCAGACATTCTTCCTTCTGGAGCCGCCGAAGCACCGGATAAAGAGTGGATTCTGATACATCAATCGCTTTGCGGACATCCTGGGTAATCTTATAACCATAAGTCCCTTCCGCCTCATGGGATACCACTGCAAGTACAATGGCATCCAGAAGAGCCGCCCCCGTATTAAATACCATCCAATCACCTCGTATTCCGACAATAATGTTTAACATCGAATATTGTTTAATTTTCTATATTATATGTTGTATAATATAATATGTCAATATAATATTATAAAGAATTACAAATTCTTAAATCTTTCTTCCGGCAGCCTCCGGTTTCATCACAGCATATATGCCAAAATTACTGCCTGGATTACCAGTATCGCAGGCACGCCGATTTTGAATTTCCATTTTTTTGTTTTATGATGAAAGAAATACATTCCGGCCAATGCCCCTGCAGAACCGCCGATTAAAGCCACTGTCAGAAGCCCTGCTTCTGAAATTCTCCATTTTCCCCTTACAGCCTTTCTCTTATCTATTCCATACAAAAAGAACGCGACAAGATTTATACCGGTCAGATAATACAGGACTATATGTTCAAATCCTCTCATCCTACACCTCGATTTCTCTTTGCAGTGCAAAAGAATAAATTATTTTTTGTTTCACCCTTTTTCCGGTAAGCTGTTCCAGTGCCTTTGCATAATAATCAAGCTGGGCATGGTACTTTTCCGCCAGTTCTGCCGATGACTGCACTTTGTCTGTTTTGTAGTCCAGAACAACAAGCTCACCATCCTCTTCAAAATAAATATCTATGATTCCCTGCACCAGTATTTTATCCTCTCCGGTTGCCTCCGGGTATACGTCCGAAGCCTTCATTCCGATCACAAAAGGCTGTTCCTTCCAAAGCTGTCCTCTCCGGGACGCTTCCGCCGCGCGGATCCCAATTTCAGAATGCAAGAACGTCAATATGTCATTTGTTCGGATACACCCTGCTACATCTTCAGCAATTCGCTTTTCCTGTCTCATGTTTTCGATTGTCTGTTTTAATAAAGTTCCATCATACATACATCCGAAATCAAGAAGCTCCAGGAATTTGTGATAAGCACTTCCTCTTGATGCCCCGGTCAGTTCCTCTTCCTCCTGCAGGAAATGCGGAAGCAGGGGAATTATCTCAGGCTCCTCCATCACAACTTCCCCGGCCTCTTCCTGAAGATAATCACGCTTTTTCAGTTCTGAAACCGTAAATTTCATCTTCATTCCTCTGGCAGCTTCATACGGATAACGGAACGTAAGCTGCCCTTCGATCCGCTCTCTGATTTCATCTGAAAATACCTGCCCGGTATTCCAGTGAAGCAGGACATCTTTAGCAAGCGCATCTCCTATATCTTCAGCAGATTTCTCCTTCTGATTCTTATTTGGCTTCCAGATTTCAAGACTTACCGGGGCATCATTCTGCCTTGCCGACGGCAATACCCAGTCCATATAACAGCCCGCGCCCAGAAGATTGATAAAAAGGCCGTCTGTATCATCATATGTTTCAATCTTCAGTCCTCCCTCATCTGCCATCTTTTCAAGATTTTTCGTCTTACAAAGCCCGGTCATGATCAGCTTCTCTTTTGCTCTTGTCATTGCGACATACAGGACTCTCAGTTCTTCTCCCAGATTCTCCAATTTCACGGACTGCTGAATCATCCTTTTCAGAATGGTCGGCGTCTTTGTCCTGCGTTCCAGGTCAATGGCATCCATCCCGATTCCAAACTCCGGATGGATGACCAGACTGCTCTTTGTATCCTGCGTATTGAACGCTTTTCCCATTCCTGCCAGAATTACGATAGGGAACTCCAGCCCTTTACTTTTATGGATACTCATAATACGGACCGCATCAGCCTGCTCATCATTAACATTTGCCTCGCTGTAATCCACCTCATATTTTTGAAGCTGCTCAATATAACGCACAAAATTGAACAGCCCTTTATAGCTGGTATCTTCAAATGCAGCTGCTTTTTCCACAAGCATTTCCACATTAGCGATTCTCTGTGCACCTCCCGGCATTGCCGAAATATAAATTCCATATCCCGTCTCTTCTATAATATTACAAATCAATTCATGAATTGGGGTATAAGATACTTTTTCCCGGAAATGACGCAGCATTTCATAAAACTGCGTAAGTTTGGGTTCCTTCCCTGTCTGTGCGTATAGTTCGGCCGCCTCATAAAACGGCTTTTCAGGGCATGCCATGCGGATATCGGAAAGCTGCAGTGCACTAAGTCCGGCAAAAGGTGAGGTCAGCACGGCTGTCAGCGGCAGATCTTGTTTCTGGTTATCTAATACCCGCAGGAAATCCAGCAGGATCTGGATTTCGTATGAAGCAAAATACCCCTCCCTGCCGGTCGCAAATGCCGGGATTCCTTCTTCCGTCAGTACTTCTGCGAATACGTCTGCCCAGCCTTTAATGCTGCGTATGAGAATCACAATATCACGATAAGCTGCTTTTCGCATTTTTCCTGTTTCTTTATCCTTCACCTGCGCCGTGCCTATAAGATGCCGGATTCGCTCTGCAACAGCTCCGGCTTCCAGCTTTCTTCCGGAAATTTCCGCCGAATTTTCCTCTCCTGTTCCTTCTGCTGCTCTTTCATTTATATTGATTTCTGTGCTTCCGGCTTCTTTTTTCTCCCTTTTTCCCGGCTCCTCAATCAGAATCAGTTCCGCCTGATTGACAGATACACCATCCACACACGGGGACGGCTCATAGTCTGCTCCCGGATGCAAGGCTGCCTTCTCGTCATAGTCAATTCCGCCAAGCTCCCGTCTCATAATATTGCGGAAAATATAGTTTACACAATCCAGCACTTCTTTTCTGCTCCTGAAATTATTATGCAGGTCTATGCGCTGCCTGTCGGAATCTTCCAGGCTGTAAGTGTCATATTTTTCCATGAAAAGCTCCGGTCTGGAAAGGCGAAACCGGTAAATGCTTTGCTTCACGTCGCCGACCATAAAAATATTATATCTTCCTTCTCCGACCGTTGATATGCTTGTCAGAATTGCTTCCTGTATCAGATTACTGTCCTGATATTCATCAATCATCACTTCCGCAAACTGTTCCTGATATTCCTTTGCATAAGCAGACGGGACAAGCACGCCATTTTCCTTTTTTGTCAATATCTGCAGAGCGAACTGCTCCATATCACTAAAATCAATGATATTTTTTCTGCGCTTTTTTTCTGCAAATGAGTCTCCGAATGCTTTCACAAGCTCCGTAAACATCAGCATATCATCCCGGACTTTTCTCATGTCAGTTACCATGTCTTCCATGCTCTCATAAAAATACATAGAAGTCAGCTGGGACAACATTTTTTTCGCCTGTTCCCTGAGTACCTGCACCGCTTTCTTTTTATCCGCAGACACGGAAACATCCTTTTTGGAGGACAGTCTCACCCACTCCATTCTGTTCACTCTCTCATGAAGCTCTTTAAATGTCTCCGACCTTCCGATAAACGCCAGCTTCTCCATATCTGTCTCAAGCATCTCCACATACATGTACGGACCGTCCGGCTCATTACAAATGATTTCAGCTTTTGTAAGCAGCACCAGCATATCCTTGATATACCCGATGGCCTGTTCTTTTGCAAGTGCGGCAAAAGGTGAGTTTTCCAGATTATCCGTTTCAACATCATAACGTTCCACGCATAGAGAAAGCCATTTATCCGGCTGTGGATAGCTTCTGGAATAGTCATAGATTTTTAATATAAATTCTCCGAGCCGTTTATCACTGCGCTTTCCGCCAAGTTTTTCTACAAGAGACAGAAATCCCGGGCTTTTTTCCTCATAACATGCTTCAAACAGTTCATCCAGTACATCCTGCCTCAGAAGTTTAAGTTCCCCTTCTTCGGCAGTTCTGAAGCCCGGATCCAGATCGATCACATGAAAATGTTCCCTTATAACTGACACACAGAAACTGTGGATAGTCGTGATTTTTGCATTGTGTATCAGCGTTGACTGCCTCTGAAGATGCGGATTCTCCGGATTATTCTGCAATTCTTTTTCCAATGCGCTGCGGATTCTTTCTTTCATTTCTCCTGCCGCCGCATCGGTAAATGTCACGATAAGAAGTCTGTCCACATCCAGGGGATGTTCTTTGTCGGTAATCATTTTTATAATTCTTTCAACCAGAACCGCCGTCTTTCCCGACCCGGCTGCCGCCGAAACAAGAATATTCCGGTTACGGAGTCTGATGACCTGCTGCTGTTCTTCTGTCCAATTCATCCCCATTTAATCATCCTCCCCGCTGTTGTTTCTGCCGTTTTTATTATCACTTCCGCTTTCATTTTTTTCGTTAGCAGATTCCATTTCCTGGCGGATCCGTTCCATGACCTCTTCCCGGCTGTATTTTTTAAGGCTTCGGTACTGAAATCCGGGCAGACGGGTGTCAAACCCGCAGATGGAACGATAATTGCAATAATCACACCCGGTTGCATTTCCCAGTTCATACGGTGCGATGTCCGCATCTCCGTCCGCAATCTGACTGCAGAGCTCATCCGACTTTTTCTTTGCATAATCCAGGAAAAGGCAAAATTCTTCCGGAGACAGAACCTTCGAATATCTGCTTAAAGCCCCGCTTTTTGTCCTGCCCAGCGGTATCAGGACTGATTCTTCTTTAAGCCCTTTTTCCATATGCTCCAGCACTTCTTCCTGTGCATTGATCAGCCCGTCCAGCTTCAGTTCTTTTAAAATACTCTTTTCCAGCTTTTCTTCGTCTTTTTCTTTGTTGACGATAGGATCCTGCATCCGGTAATAAAACATTCCTGCCGGGATGACCTCTTGCCCTTTGTGCCGCTTTTTTTCCAGCTCCACTGCGGCATTAAGATATACAGGAAGCTGCATCTGAAGACCATGATAAAATGATGTAATGTCAAATGCTTTCATTCCTGTTTTATAATCGGTCACTTTTACGTAAACGCCCTTTTCATCCTCGCAGGTATCAATCCGGTCAATTTTGCCGCTGCCGAATTTCATCTCGTAACCGGCAGGGCGAAAATCACTCTTTTCCATCTGCTTTGTCAAAGCCCACACAGAACGCCGGATTAAATGTTTTATCCGGGTAATCATATATTCATCCCTGGATGTGCTGTAGAGAACAGTATTTCCATACTCTAGTATGCTTTCCTCCACGCTCTGATCAATCATTTCTTCCCTCTGGTCTTCAGTAAGCTGCGTCCACTCCAAATTCATACGGTCTGCCTTTTTGGCAAATCTTTCTATAGACTGATGTGCAATATTTCCCAGATCTACCGCTTCAAACTGGTATATTTCACGTTCCGAAAGCCGTAGTCCGTAAGAGAGAAAATGTGCATATGCACAAGATGCGTACTGCTCCAGTCTTGTAATGCTGAACCGTTTTGTATCACCGAACAGTTCATATGCTGTTTCCTTTGTCACCTTTTCTTTGCGTTTGCTGTAAAATGCCGCCGTAAGCATTTTTTTAAGAGCTTCCTCCTGAGTGCCTTCTTTTTTAAACCATGTATATAATTCTTTCCATTCATCATTCAGCCCGCGGCTTTTTTCAGAAAGTCCTTTTGCCAGAAATTCCGTCCCGTTCTTCCTGGTGATTTCTCTGCCCAAAAGTGTTCTGTGCTCTTCATCATGAATGGTAAGGTCAGGATAAAGCCGTTTAAAATCCTGTACAAGATATGCTGCCCTGAGTCCTTTCCCATCGGAAGTCATTTTGCTGAAAGTCAGATACAGATACTGCGACGGCTTTGTAAGATTCATATACAAATAAAATTTCTGGACATAGGCTTTTTCTTTGGCCCCGGGAGACAGTTCTATTTTCCCTTTTGCAAAATACTCTCTGTCGCGTTCGTTAAGCAATCCTCCTTTTGAAAGGTTTCCCGGAAGATAGGCGTCGTTTGCACCTGCAAAAAACAGAGCTTTCAGATTATTCAGACGAGTCCGTTCCATATCACCGATCACTACCTGATCCATTCCCGGCGGTATGACTCCCACCTTCGCTTCCTCAAGCCCCGCATCCAGCAGTTCACAGTACTCGCTCATGGAAATCCTTTCATCTCCGAGCAATTCCACAAATTTATCAAACAGTTCTATCACAATGCGGTACACCTGGGAATATTCTTTCGCCATCGCCAGTTCCCCTTCAGCCTGAAATTTTTCAGCCATGAACTGTATTTTTTCCTGCATCTTCTCCTGCACAAAAAAATCATGAATTGCAGCCGTTATATCCCTGACTGTTTTATTACGTTTCTTCAGGACAAACATCAGGCCGTCGATTTTTTCTACAAACCGGACTCGTATATTATTAAGGAATGTCAGATCTTCCTCTTTGACGCCGGACGTCCTGCGTACCCATGCTTCCTGCCACTTTTTATATCCTTTTATACCTGACGCGATCACATAATTCTCCAGACAGTCAATTTCATCAAAAGAGAATCCTGTCATTCCTGTCCTCAAAAACCTGAAGACGCTTTCATATGAAAATTTCTGTTCTGCCATTGCAAGCAGACTCCTTAGATATTCCACAAAAGCATTCAGAAGAATACTTTTCTTATAATCCATAAAGACAGGAATTTCATATTCTGTAAATGCTCTCTCGAAATGAGCCGCATATACATTCATATCACTGACAATAACGCCAATATCTTTCAGACGGAATCCCTTTTCCCGGATCAGACGCCGTACCTCCCCCGCGATAAATTCTGCTTCTTCCTTTGGATTTTTAGTTTCATGTATCGAAATAACATTCTGTGTTTCTTCGTAAATCTTTCCGCTGTTCCGGAATAATTCCTGCTCAAGAAATGCCATGGCAGGATTCCCTGCAAATCTTTTCACAGGCTGTTCATACAGATAAACAGACTGTTCGATCGCAACGTCTTCCTCCTTCGCAATCCTGACCAGTGAAGATACCATCTGTTTGCTGATTGCAAATAACTGATAAGGATGTTTATAAACAAACGGATCCTCCCGTTCATCCATTTCTACTGTTATCACGATTTTCCGGCAGACTTGAATCAATGTCCCGAGCAGCCGGTTCTGCACCGGAGTGAATCCGGTAAATCCGTCCAGCACGATTACGCTGTTTTTCAGAAGCAACGATTGCGGAACCACGTCGCTCAGCCTGTCGAGCATTTCTTCTTTTGTAATATACTTTTCAGCCAGATAATCCTCAAACCCTTCATATATCGTCCTTATGTCCCGTAATTTATAAGCAAGATAGCTTTCCGGGTTCAGGGTTTCAATAAAAGAATCCAGTGTGTCAAATCCAACGCCGTACTGTGTAAATTCTGAGATTACAGATTTTACTTCACTGATATATCCCTGTTTTTTCAGATTTCCTTTCAGTATCGGAAGATCTTTCTGATGCATTGCCGCAATCTTCCTCAATATAAGATTCTTCCCCTCATCATCCAGCACCCGGCTGATTTCCTGTCCCACCTCTCCAAATATACGATGGGAAAGCCTCACAAAACTCAGGACATCTATGTTCATAATCCCGCCCCTCGGATGCATTTCACATAAATCCTTCTGAGTCTGCATCGTAAACTGTTCCGGAACCAGGACGAGGTAATTCCATTCCGGCTTGCGAATGGATTCCTCTATGACCGATTCGTATAAATAATGCGATTTTCCCGAACCCGAATTACCAAAAATAAACTGTAATGACATTACACCCTCCTGAATATATAATCCGATATCAGACATCATACCATATCCGGATTAAAAAGTGAACGCAGAACAAAATCTTCAAAGTACAGCTTAAACAGGCGATATACAAACAAAAAAATGACAGTGCCATAATCAGCACTGCCGTTTCTCATTCCATATTCAAATTTATATGTACCTTCAAAACTGCATATAAAGAACTTTAGCCTTCCAATCCATCCATCTTTACCTATCACCTGCTCTGGTTATGCCCTCGACCTATTAGTGACAGTCAGCTCCATGCGTTACCGCACTTCCACCTCTGC